>CAZXSA010000001.1:0-61552 GCA_964642815.1 uncultured Planctomycetales bacterium
AAAACGGAGGGTGGTTCGCTACTCATAGCCATATCGCCTGTTCATCCGCCCCGCTATATGGTCAAACATCTTCAAATCAACGGCATGAAGGATCTTTTGCCATCGTTCGTCAAGAAAGATCGTCGCGGACTTATCCAGCCGCATACCGTTACCCAGCACATGGTGTTCGACCTTGCGAAAATCCAGCTTCGCCAGGGCCGGGTCAACCCCAAGAAACGTAAACACTTCTGCCAGTGTCTCGGCCGGCCTGCGGCACAGGTTCTCATAGCGGACGCGCATCCAATCGGACGATGATACGTGCGCAAGCGCGTGCTCGGCGGAACGTATGCATCTTAGCCATTCATCCGCGGCCCGGCGCATCGGCATTTTCGGAGCGGTAATCGGGGCGGTTAAACCCCGGCCGCCCCGCCGCATGGCCGGATCGGTTGCGTCGGCATACTGATCCTGGTCCATGTAGCTGAGGGCTACTGCCCGGCCGTCACGAACGAGATGAATGACTTTCGTGCGAAAACAGGGCATGCGCAACATATACTTGAGCCGATGCGCCAGCTTCGAGGAATCAACAAGAATGGTTGCCCCGGTCATTCTCAGAATCACCCGGGCCAGCAATTCGCTTTGACGCATCACCTCCGCAAACCTTGATCGCCAGGCCGGCGAAAGATCTAGCAGCCGGTCCCGAATCATTTCAACTGTTCGTCCCCTGTGCTCCAGTCGGAGCAACCGCCGTACCCAACGAGGGCAATCCTTCTCCAGACGCATTCCGAAACCACATACGTCAAAATCGGCTCCCCGGCGATGCATCGCCGTCTCCACGTTGCGCCAGAAGCTACACTCGCCAATAGGCTGCCCACAGGAACACAGATAGCCATTCCTTTCCCGACAGCCCCCCGCGGCAAACTCGCCAACCGTCGTCACCCCCGGGTGGGCGTTGAGTAACATGGCCAGCAACGTAGAGCCCGAATGGCTTGCTGCGAGAATATAAGCGTAATTAATCGGCGCATGAACCGCGAACTGCCCATCCGGCCCGTTCATTTGATGTATTCCACCACGACCTTGCCGCACAACCAGCGCAGCGCGGGCATCATCGAAAGAAGCCGATGATCCAGACGTTCCGTCCACTGCAATACACGACGACCCCAAGGGGTATACAGCCTGCCACCTAAAAGCTGTTTGGCCTGACTGAATAGGTTCATATGCGTAAGCTGCATCCGCGAAAATGGACGACCAAAGCGGATCAAATCCCTGTGTTTCAAGGGTCTTCCTCCGCAATTGCGGTACTTTTGGCGCCTGAATAACCGCGCCATTTCAACAGCCGGATTATATCCAAGAGCTTCCTCGCAGAAGACCGCCTTTCCTCCGGGTTTGAGCACGCGGGCGAGCTCGTTGGGACACTCGGGATAGTCGGCGACAATATGCAAAGCGGATTGACAGAAGACGGCATCGAATGTCTCGTTAGGATACGGCAACCAGCGGGCATCGACAACCGAGAAGTGTACCTCGCTGTCCATACCGCTCAGCAAAGCATTTTGTTTGGCAATCCGGATGGCTTCGGGAGAACGGTCGAAGGCCTGAACCTCCGCCTTCAGCATCGCAAAATATACTGCCGTTACCCCTGTACCGCAGCAGTAGTCCAGAATACGCATACCCGAAATGTCCGGTACACCGATTGCCTTGAGAGCACACTGAAGTTCGTTCCCATTGACATTGCCCCCCTGCTCAACATCCAAGATGTAGGCAAGACTGGCCTCAATACGTTCGCGCGTAAAACAACATGCCCGCCAGAGTACTCGATAGTGTTCGTCGTAAGCTCGAGCCCTGGAAGCAACGGTATCATCCATTGGCTTGTACGGGGAGTTTGTTGAGCCCATCGACCTGTTCGAATAAACCAATATCTCAACCTTCTTGGACACAAACGTGCTTCAGCGCCATGCGCTTTTCCCGTGGCGTGGACATCGGTCACATTTCATGCCCTTGAGCAGCCCAATGGGATAGTGTGGGTCGAGCCCATCCGTTCGCCGACTTAAACAGGATACGCTTGGATGTTATTTTCCCCCGCTCCACCGTCATACGGAACATCAGCATGATGGCCGCCCACATACCTACCGCACCCTCGCGCGGATAGAAGGTCTGACTACCCATCGCCGCCACGAGCAGAGCGAGCACCAGGGCACAGGTCATGCCTCCGACGGCCGCACAAAGGCTGCTCCGCCGATCCAGAAAGAGCTGCATGGCATGCCATATCACGACCGCATAAAACGGCATCACCAGCAGAAATCCAAAAAGACCATTGTCCAGCAATAATTCCAGATAGGCATTGTGTGGATGTGGAAAACTTTCAGAGATGTGTTCCTGGTAAAGGCCGGTCCTGATCATCGCCTGGCGTCCGTAACCGAAACCCGGCGATTCCATGATCTTATCAATCACGAAAGGCCATATATACGTTCGTCCGGAAGTTACCTCATAATCGTTTGTGTACGTCTGGCCGGCAACATTCCTCTCTCCAAAGCCCATAAACATTCGTTCCATCGTGCCCGGCAGGATGACAAAGATTGCGATGGGCACAAACGGGGCAAGGATCAAAGCTTTTCGCCATCGGATCACACAGAGAATCAACCCCACCATCCCCCAGGCGACATAACCCATCCGCCCGCCGGTCAGGGCCTGGGCATAGGTCACGAACAATCCCGCCGCCAGAATTAACAGTCGCCATTTCCAGCGGCGGCATAGCGGTAACATCGCAAATATCGCCCAGCAAGCTCCGGAGAGCATCATGGACATATTGACTCGGCTATAGCCGATATTGCTCAGAATGATCTTGCCCGCATTATACGATAATGCGCCACCGCTGACCGCCGCGCTGGGTGATATATGCTTGGCGACTTGCAGAGCCAGCAGGAAATACAGTCCCAGGATGCAGCATAAAGCCATATACACTCGGGCTTTGGTTCGGCAGCCGTCAAACAACAGCATGCTCGGAATGACCCATTTGACATTATTGATCAGATGTTCGCTGACCAGGTAACCAAACGTCAAATGTTCCAGGCCCGCTCGATCGCTCATCATCCTCAGAAAGGCCACCACGACCGTGAACAGGTACAGTATCAGCAATATATTGACAAACTGCGGCATGTCCCATACGTATCGCCCCTGTGAGCGGGTCACGACCCAGGCCAGCAGGATATCCGCCATCAGCATATTCCACGGATTCAACCCTTGAATACCGGCGATGTTTTTAGGCATGTCCGGATGTTCGATGACAGCCATTAATAAAATCAGGCCGCATAGGCTTATAAACCAATCCCGCCAGGCGTAGATGCCCAGTCCAATTACAACAACCGTCAGCAGTGCGATTCGGATCGACATTCTCAGATTTCGCCTCGTGGTGAAGAACGCATCAATTCCGACATGAACATCCAGACAAAACGCGTATTCGTCACCAGATAACGCTTCCACATCCGCCGCGGCTCCTGGATCACCCGGTACAGCCACTCCAGGCCGCAACGTTGCATCCAGCGCGGCGCTCGACGGGTGACGCCGGCCATCACGTCGAAACTCCCTCCGACCCCGTGCGTCACCGAGACGCCCAGACCATCGCCCCAGCGTTTCATGAACAATTCTTTTTTCGGCGAGCTCATGGCCACGACCAGGATGTCCGCTTGCGCGGCACGGATCGCGCCGGCAACCTCCGCCTGTTGCGCGTCGGTAAAGTACCCGTCCTGGCCGCCGGCGATCACCATTCCCGGGTAATGCTCGCGAGCGATTTCAACCACCCGATCCAGCACCTCCCGCCGCGCGCCTAGAAAATAAACACGCCAACCATCACGGTTGGCCAAATCAAAAAGCCGGTACATCAAATCGATGCCGGCCACCCGCTCGGGTAACGGTTGGCGTTTCAGCCGACTCAGCCACACCAGCGGCATGCCGTCGGCCAGAACCAGATCACCGGACTCCACGCTTTCGCGCAGCAGCGAATCGCTGCGCATATTGACCATTTTGGCCACATTAACCACGGAAATCGCCAGCCGCTCGCGCCGGCGAAGCGCCCTTTCCGCGCGGGCCAACACCTCAGCCATGGTCAACGCGTCCAGCTTGACGCCGCAAAGGCAAACGCGGCCGTTAAGCGAGTTCGCCGGCTGATGCGAGGTCAAATTTCCCCCTTACCCCAGGCGTGCAGAATCCAGCCCATGTGATAGGGCCGGCTTTCGTAATCGATAAAACCCGGCGGGAACAGCCTATTCACCGGCAGACGCAGGCGGGGATGCGCGCGGCTGGCCGTCGCCTGCAGGGCGCGCACCAGTTTACCCGGTTCATGACGGGCCACCTTGCGCCAGATGATATCCAGTCCGACATCCCATAAGGCTTGCTCGGTTTCCGGTGGAGCCATCAACCAATCAAGCCCTTTTTCAATGGCTTTTTGACACGACATCCCGCAGGTTTTCTCCAAGGCTAATAAAGCCATCGGGGCCATGGCATCCTGATGCACCGAATATACGGGGTAGCCTTCCAGCACTCGGCCGGTCCGCGCATCGTAGTGCCACCACCACTGTCCCGCCTCGCCCTGCAACGCGCAGATTCTCTCCGCGCACCGGCTCGCTATCGTTTTCACCCGCGAGTCGCCGGCGACTCCGTAATATCGAGCCAATACCTGTATGGGATAGACCTGATCGGCGAAACAGGCCACGTGAGCCCGCCATGAGGAAACCCGGACATCCGCGGGCCAATGTGGAAACAGGCCCGAGTCGGGTCGAAATGAATTCATCAACCGCCCGGCCAACGATTCGACCAGGGCGACATCCATCCTCTCCTGCTCGCCGATCAGCAAGGCATGCAAGCACCAGGCCAATTCCACCGTGGGGAATCGCGCCTTTTCCGGTTGGAGTCTCTTGAGTTGTACCAAAGCCCTTGCCGTGTCGGGATGCCTGCTCGCCCGCGCGGCCCACAGGACCAACGCCACCTCGCCAAGGTCATCCACCTGGTCCACTGACGCCAGCAATTCCCCGCATACGTCATGGACCGCCCGGCCGTGAAGAATGGAGGCGATATTTTCCTTTGTTTCGTTCGCCAAGCCGATCAACACGATGGCCGTATAGCGCCGACTGATCCCTTCCAACACCGTGTCCCGTCCGTCACGGCGCAATCGAAAAGCAAACAAACCCCTCTCCGGCCGATACATCCGCGGTAACGCCCGTCGGGCAAGAGCTCTGAGTTGCTCCACGAGGGGAGCATATTCCTTGTTATTCCCGTTTGTCACGAAATGAGCAGCACGGCCGTAATAAATATCATTGACCAGCCCCCGGATTCACGGGGACGATCGGTTGCTGCAGGAACCCGAAAGGATTGAAGCGGTCTTCGAGATTTCCGGAAGACCCACCATAATAGCCATTGGAATATTGCTGTTCCGCGGCGTCGTTCAGATATTTGACCCCGTAAGCATTGTAGCTTGCGTTGTAGTTGGCTCCCGCGGTGGCCACCACCCCGGCACGGAAGAATATGTTGCGGTTGACCCAATCCTGTATGCGTGTTTCCGCCGTATGGGGAATCCACAGGATATCGCCGGCGGTCAGGGTGATATTGGGATCCTTGCCGACACTGACCCGATCCATATCCAGTTTCACCTGAATATCACGTCCATCGGGCAGATGTCGGATCAAAGTGGCCTCGCGAGGTGTAACATCGGTGCGCAAACCACCCGAGGCCGCGATCGCCTGCAACACATTGACCTTGACTCCCGGTGGATAAATCTGGGGACGCGGCGCATTGACCAACCCGCCGACAAAGACCGTATTCGGCGTCGCCGGTTCCACCGTGACAATATCGCCATCCTCGAGCGGATCCAGCGTCAGAGCGGCCCTCAACTGCTCCGGTTCACGCAAGTTCATGGTGACTTGTTCCCAAGGGCGACGTAACCGCTGAAGCGTCACCGATCCCGAGGCGGCCTCCGTGGTTCCCCCCGCCACCACCAGGGCATACAACAGATTACGCTCCGTCTGACGCAACGGAACCAAGCCCGGCTGTTGCACCGCGCCTATCACCATCACCTGAGTCTGGTCCACCGAGGATAGTTCGATATGAACCACGGCCTCCTGATATATTTTCGGCACGTAGGCGTCGCGAATCGCCTGCTCGGCGTCCTCCAACTCCAATCCGACAACCGAAATCCGACCGGCGAGGGGCAACTCGATTTCACCGTTGCGGTTGACCCTCGCGAACATCGGTCTCGTGGGCGACATCTCCTCGCCCAGAGTAATCGTCACGCTAAGCACATCGGAATGGCTGATGCGATAGGGGCCAAGCTCTTTATTGATATTTTCCACGATCTCCGGAGGTAAGGCGATGGGCTGGGTTGTGGCCGGCGGTAAATCCGTCTTTTTTTGCGTTTCCTGCTCGAAGACAAGAAACTCATCGAGACTCATGCGATGATCGGCGCATCCCATCGTCCCCAGTACGAATACGATACTCGCATGCAGGATGAACACGCCCACGGCCGGATACACGTACCGCCAAGGCCACTTTGACATACCTTTGTTATACGACATGTGCGGCCGGTATTCCTTGCCTTAGAACATCCGTATTCAACAGGCATCACCCGAGATATCACCATCGAGTCACGTACCACCTGCAGAGCAGGTGGCTTGAGGAAGCCCCCCTGAGGGGGGCGTTGAGTTAGGGAAGGCCCCGTTGGGGCCGTTAATGACGGTTACTTGAAATCCAGACGACTTTGGTTCTGGTCAAAGTCCTCTTGTTCCCGAATGTACCGGCGGATCTCTTCCTCATTGAGACCCACCGTACTGACACAATAGCCACGAGCCCAGAAATGCAGACCCGTGAAGTTTCTCTGGTGGCCCAGCAGTTCCCGATGGATACGGATCGCACTCTTGCCCTTCAGAAACCCGATCACCATCGCGATGCTGTACCGCGGCGGCACACTCAGGCACAGGTGAATGTGGTCCACCACCGCCTTGCCTTCAATCAGTTCCACCCCTTTCTGTTTGCACAAATCCCGAAGAATCGGACCAATTCGAGCACGGGCCTTGCCATAAAACACTTTGTGACGATACTTGGGGATGAACACCACATGATATTTGCATTCCCATTTCACATGGGACATGCTTTCCCAGTCTCTCATTTGGCTCTCCTTCGCCCCTCGGGGCCTTCCCAAGAAGGAGAGCTTACACCTAACCAACAAAACGACGGAACAGCAGAGCTTTATCGAGTCTCACCGCCAAAGGCGGTGGATTACCAATCGATTTATTGGATATCGACATCTCAAGGGAAGACCGTCCAGCAATTTGACCGCGAGTCGTCATCGCTCTCGGGTAACCGGCCGCAATATATCGATAAAACCAATGCCGGCTCCTCCATGTATTGTGGTTGGAAAGATAAATCCGACCCATGAAAAAACATCTATCACGAAGAATAGACGGATATTCGTCGCGGCTCGTGTACCAGCCAGGATACCGGAATCGGCCAGCGCCCACTGAGCGAAAACAGGGTGGCAAATAGAATCTTGACATCCAGCCAGATGCTGAAATGTCTCACGTAAGCGATATCATAGAAAATCCATTGATGGAATCCTCCGCCGGCGCGATCATCCCGGCAAATCTGCCACAAGCCCGTAATTCCCGGCCGTACCGATAAACGGGCTTGACGCCAGGGAATACAGATTTGGTTTTCGCGGAAAGGAGAAGGCCGAGGCCCCACCAGACTCATGTGCCCCAACAATACATTGAACAATTGGGGAAGCTCGTCAATATTGGTCGCCCTGAGCCAGTTGCCAATCCGGGTCACCCGCGGGTCATGCCGTAGCTTGAACTGCGGCCCGTCCACGCTGTTGATGCGATAAAGTTCCCTTTGCAGGCGATGCGCATCGTCCTTCATGGTGCGAAACTTGTAGCAGGGAAACTCCTTGCCGTTGCGGCTCTCGCGAGGATGCCTAAATAACACCGGACCGCGCGAATCCAGCTTGATTAACAGGGCCACAACGATAAATAATGGGCTGAGGATGATTAACGCGACCAGCGATAACAGAATATCCAGAAGACGTTTGACAAGGAAATGAACCCTTCGTGAGCATCTTTGACCAACATGAAAGTCGGTCACCTTAGCCGGATCGGTTTCCTTCGTCCGTATACCGGCGGTGTCCCATGATGATTCCGACCAATAGGACTCATGGGACATGTCGCCGGAGCAATGGCCGGCCACCACCTGATGAAGCACGGTTGCCTTGGGATCCACGTCGGCGCGGGAGGCCAATACCGCCTGGGCAACGGTGGCTCCTTTTCTCAAACGGCTTCCTGCGCCAAGCAATACCGGACCGACGACGGTCACGTCCTCTTCCACGATCACACCGGTCTGCATCACGATCGGGGCCACCAGCCGGGCCGAGGGATGAATGCGGCAGTTCATGCCAACCAATATCCCGGGCGCCCGAACCGATAATTCATTCGGCGGATCGTCGACCCAGGTAGCGATCAACTTATCGTTAATCGACAAGTAGGCGGTCTCATCCGCCAAATCGACGATATCCGAGGCGAGCAGCAAATCCCGGCTCAACGCTCCGCGGGCGGACAAATCTCGACGAAGTTGGGCCAGCGAAAGGAAATTCATTCCCACCATCGCTTGCGCGGGAACCAACGAGTAAGCGATCGAGGTGGAGGCCGCTTCCGGCCAGAGCACGGTATCGTAAAGCCTCTGCAGTCTCCTGATTCTTCCGTCATCCGCGCAGTCCACGACTTCGCGAATGTTTTCTTTATCGGCGCGGATACCGACCACGTGGGTGACCGCCCGGTAACTCCGTAACATCTCGGCCACGCCTTCGAGGTTGTAGCCGGCCGCCGGCCAGCGCCGAGGGTCGATCAGCAGGACAAAATCCCCGGTCTCGCAACTCGCGACATGATGTCCGAATTCCTCGGGGGTTTTCAGCGTAAGGGTGGGCGAATCGTTTTGACGAAGCTGCCGTGGATAAGCTTGCCCCATCGGAACCGTTGGCAAGAGGATCGCGCTCGTCGTGCCCAGAACCTTCAGTCGCGTCAACAAGTGGTCCAGGATCGTGCCGCATCCCAGCGGTAAAGAGCACAACGAACGACTTCCCGGGGCCATGTGCGGATAGGCCACGGCTTGGTCGATGATGACGGGGATTAAAGACATAAATGCCTTTGCTGGCTCGACGCCTCAGGGAGTCATCCTGCCCGGCGCGAACAACCCCTGATCCTCAATCAGTTTTATTCTTGTCAGGGGGACTCTTGTAATAGTAATAATCGTATGTATAGGCATAGCGGTTCCCCTCGCGTTGCGAGAATCGTCCGCCAATTAGCACGGTCCCGATCAGATTCCCGCCGGCGGCTTTGAGTTGGGCATAAGCTTCCGTCGCCTCTTTCTTGCGATCATGAGACGATCTCAGCACCATGACCGTGCCTTCGGCGCGACTGGCCAAGATCTGGGCGTCCGCGACGGGTAACAGGGGCGGACTGTCAATGAGGATAAAATCGTAATGACGTTTCCAGCGTTCCATGCAGCTTTCGAACACCCCGTTCGCGAGCAGTTCGGTGTTGAAATTTTCCGGTATGGCGCCGGCCGGCAGCACATCCAGGTTGGATAGACCGCTGTTGACGATCGCCTGGGCGTCATCCCATTCTCCGGTCAACACGGTGGCCAATCCTGCGGTCGCGGTCAACTGCATTCGCTTCGCCAGGGCCGGCCGGCGCAAATCACCTTCCACCAGTAAAACTTTCTTACCCACCACCGCCAGACTTTTCGCTAATAACAACGCTACCGTTGTTTTGCCGGTGCTCGGCAGCGAACTGGTGATCAGCAGTGTCCTTTCCCCTCCTGCCTGCACGCGTTCCAGCAACGTTGTTCGGATCATCCGCATGTTTTCCATCAGGCAATGACCGGAATAGCTACCGTCACGCGGCATGTTGTTTTCGATGGCGGACGAAACGCCCCCCCCCAGCTCCGCGGGAAGTTCGCGTACCGGTATTCGGGGCAATACACCCAGCAGGGCGGACTGAAAACTCTGATCCAGTTCCCTGGCTTCATAGATTCGCTTGTCCATCAGCGAGCGCAGATAGCTGACTCCGATACCGCAGGACAACGCTCCGACCAGGGTCAACGCCATGAAAAGTAACCGGCGATCACGCGCCGGCGACGAAGGCTCTTCGGCGTAAGCCGCGATCCGGACCCGCGCCGGCGCTTTCCCCTCCATCTCCAATACTTCCAGGCGCTTGCGTATGGCCTCCTTAAGGTCTCGCAATTGCTGAATTTCCTCGTCATAACGAGCGATTTCCTGGGCGATTTCGCCCGCCTGGGCCACTTTGGCGTTCTGCCTTTCGATTTCCTCGTCAAGCAGCTCGATTTCCCGCTGCTTTTTGTGGATCAAGAAGGTCAGAGCGGCATGCGAAAGCATTCCCTCCGGCATGGTCGTGCTCTGGCTGATTTGCTTTTCCCAACTCTCCTCCAGTTCCGCCTGGCGTTTTTCCAGAAGTTTCTGGTCATGCTCGATCTGGCTCTGAAGCTTCTTTAAGCGCGGATGCGCGTCCCCGAGATCCTGCCGGGTCAATTCCAGTTGATGTCGCGTATCCTCCAATTGACGATCCATCCCTCGCCATTCCGCGTCCTGCGAATAGAGCTGGCGGGCCAGCGCCTTTTGGTCGTCGCTGGCGGGCATGGAGGACGGCCCGCTCAACTGAGCCTGTTGCCATTGCAGCATCTTATTTTCCCGAACCAACTGATCACGACTCTCCTGCAGGCGGGTCAGATGCATGCTGAATTGAGCCCGCAACTCCTCCGGGGCCAGGGTTCCCAGTTGGCTCGAAATGTTGAATTTCGTTTTAATCAGACCGTCGATCTGCATCTGGTTTTGCTTCAGTTCCCGGCTCAAGGTCTCGAACAGATTGATATCGCTGGCTTTATGCATTTCGTCACTGAGGTTCTTATATTCCGCCACGACCGCGTTCGCGATTTCCTTCGCCTCCCGGGGGCGCGGCAGGCTGACCGAAACGTCGATCAGCTCGGTCCCCGGTCGTACTTGGACCCGAATCACCTTCTTGAGCGCTTCGATGGGCTTGGAGGACCGATCACTGATTTTGGCCGACCAGGACGCCTGGAGTTCTCCATATACGGAAGTCTTCTGGATTTCCGTCCGATCCAGTACCCGCTCCAGTACCGTTGGACTGAGGATGATCGACACCTGGGTATTCACATACGACTGATAGAAGGGAATGGCCCCGGTCTTCTCCGACTTAAATACGATCGGATCAAGAACCGGCGTGATCCTCACCACGGCCGTCGCCTCGTATAACGGTACTCCGAAAAACCATATACAGAGAAGAGCTGGAGCGGCGATCAGGATGAAAATGCCTAAAATCAGCCATTTTCGACGCCATACGAGCGTCAGGGTGGAGGCGGCGGACGAGCCCGACCATTCCGGCCCATAGCCGGCCGGCAGGCCATCGTAATCGATCAAGTCCATGGTGGGTCTGGCGGTTCGGCGCAGTGGTGGAACATTTCCTTCCGGCTTGTCCGACGCGCCACTTGGCGCTGGCGATGTCTCATTCATGATGAAATCCCCGATGGAATGACCGGATGGTTCTCGACATGCTTGGATGAGTCACCACGCCGGTACCCGAATCATTTATCGAAAAAGGTAACCGAAAATAATCGGCCAGGTTCAGTCCTAAAACCTGTTTAGACCCGGCGGTTCCCCCACGGCATTTTGGCGTTCGAGGCCATCGGCGGCACTGTGGGATTATTTTCGTTCACCGGGAGATTTTGTGGAACGTCAAACCGCTGGGCATCGCCCTGTGCGATCTTGCCCTGCCCGGGCCATCCGGATCGCCAGGCCGAATCGGTGGTTTTTACGGAGGCTGAATCCTCGGATGAATCGGACGGCGCAAGCCATGCCGGAACCCGTCCGGATGGATCGCCGATACAAACCATGTTGCTCAACACCGCGTGGGCCGACACCCTCGCCTGGTCCGTAAGGATGCACCGGTCCAGTCTGGCCGGACCATATACCCGGCAATCGCGCCACAAAACGGAACGACTGACCACCGTATGATGGCCGACATAAGAACCCATTCCGAGAATCGAGGGACCGACGATAATGGCCTGATCCTCGACCACGCAGGCGGGCTCGACCAGTACCGGCCCAATGAAACGGGCATGGTTCGAGATTCGGGCGGTTTTATGAACCAAGGCCAACTTGTAACGCTCGTAATCGGCCGGACACAATCCCCAGCGCGCCATCTGGCCAATAAGATATTGATTGACCGAGAGGTAGGATGCCGTATCGATGATCCGAAGTATCGCGTCATGCTCGACCACGTAGCGCGCGATATGTTCGCCCTTGGCGTAAAGATCTGGAATCAGCTTTTCCTTGATATCCTGATAACCCTTCGTCGGAATATCCGCCAAGGCTTGGGGGGCAAAAACATAAATACCCGCCGGCTTGAGCCATTCCCGACCGTACGACTCCCCCGGTCGATCGCGGACGACGGCTACGGTCAGAACGGCTCTGGACTCCAGATGTTTCCGCAGTAAATCGTTCAGATCAATTTGCGGAAGGATGGCGCCCTCGACCACCACGTAGGCCTGCGCCTCTCGATCAAGCAATGCGTCATGCACGCAACCAGCCGGCCCGCGCGGCGTCATGTCCACGTAGTAATCCAGGTCCATCCGAAACGCGCTTCCGGCCCCCAGCCAGTGGCGAAGGTGTTTCGTGTCGCTGTTGGCGCAGATCGTTACCCCCTCCACCCCCCCCTTCCGCAACCATTGCAGGATATGCGCAACGATCGGCCAGCCGATCACCGGTAACAGCGGCCGAGACACGACTTGATCCAGGGCGGATGCACCCCAGCGATGCACCCCGGCCAGAATAACCCCTTGAATCGGTGTCGATGGCGCATCGTGCCCCCTTCCTTCGTCCGGATAGTTCCGGGGAAAACAGGTTTCACGCGCGACCGCATCGGAATGCTTGTGCTTACCCATTTCCCTTCTCCATTGCGCATGCCGCCATAAGCATGATATGATGATCGCTTGGAAAGCCGAGGGCCGCGCAATCCCTTACACGCCCGCCGAAATCAGTAGATCCTGACTTCCTCGTTCCGGATCACGTTGAAGATGCCTCTCTTGCCTGGATCGTGTAACTTGTACCCGGATCATGTTTCCGGGTCCGCGTATCTCGCGCCGAGGAGGCTGCTCGATTTTTCGGTCAGAAAGGTAACCAGGCGTCACGCGTCGACGGAATCACGATTGAATCCGAAGCATTGTATAAAATGACGCATCCTGTCGCCAATCCGCCAGGGCACCAAGGCTCCAGGCCGCCGTCTTCCGATGATAACCGCGACTTACCCAGCCCAATATCGGTTTCTGGTTCCCGTGGAAGGTGGTCACGGAAAAAGCCGGAGCAAACTCGATACGGACTTTCACGCCCCGGGTTCTCGCCTCGAAAAGGTGGCTGCCTATCTGTTCAAGATCGCAATGCTCGGCCAAATGAAGATGAAACGCCGCGCGATGGGATCCCCGGCCGGATAACTCATCCCGAATGCTGATTTCCGATTGCGCCCCTCGCAAAATGATGGTACGCCGATGGATCACTTGCTCGGCATCTTCGGCAGACCCGCCGTATTCTCCGACGACCACGCCGCCGTCGCGTTCCGGTTTCCAGGAAAGACATCGGGCGACGGCTCGACGGCCCCACAAAAACGGCCCCAGAATCTCCGCCTGATTGCGCTGGTCGATCTCGATCGTATTGTGCGCCCGCGTACTTCGGAAATAATCGCGCCAGTGCGGATAGGTAAAATAATCGTACGTACCGGGATCCACCAGAATCTCGATCCCCCCGATTTTCAAACTGAAGCTCAGCAGATCGGCATGTCCATGAGCGGCAAGCGAACCCCAACCCAACTCACCACAGTCAAAGTTCAGGCTGATCGAATCCGCCCGACCCCGATGGCCGCTTTGCAGCAGATAATAACCGGTATCGGGAAAAGACCGGGATTCCAGAGCGGTAAGATCGGAAACCGGCAGTCGTCGGTAACGATCATACCCGTCCGGTCCGAGCAGCCAGAAAACCCGTTCACCACAACCGGTGGCCAGCGTCTTAAAATCCGGACGGTCAAATAGCACCGCCCCGACCGCCAGCAATTCCGCGGGCCGGTTCCGGCGATTGTCCAGATCCAGAACGTAACCGTCGTCGCTGTCCCCGAACATCGGCGGAGGGCCGCCGTCTTCCATGAAGCCGGCCAGGAAAACAAACATCTGTTCGAGCCGCTCCCAATACGCGCGGGGAAAATCGTCGCCAAGGTGACGTGCCGTCAAGGCCGCCAGGAGAAACAACTCCAGGGTAAACAGGTGGTAGCCCATCGCCTGCTCGCGATTGCCGCCGTCGGCATGTGTCTGGGTCATAATCTCCCTGAGGAGAATATCCCGACTCCGCCGGCGCCATGCGGCCGTTTTTCTCAGCGCGCGAAAATAACTGCAAACGATAAAAGTGCCCGCCGCTTCGCCGATAAGATGATTGTTCGCGGATGAATAGCGCGAGTATTTCCGGGTGATTTCGTACAGATGAAAGCGCACCACGTCGAGCAGACGAGACCAGTCCGTCTTGCCGATCGCCTCGCTGGGGCGAATCAGCTCGAAAGCCCATGCCCAATTGATCAACCGAATCGCCAGCTCCAGCGGGCTGCGCCAATTCATCCCCCGCCCGTAGGGACACTGGGCAACCCAGGAATCCCATTGGTTCCGTAAAGCCGTGGCGTACCGCGTTCGCCCGCTCAGACGATAGGCCCGACCCAGCACCACCCAATGGTGGTGCCGATTCGGCTCCCATACGAATTTGCAGTCTCCTGTCTGCTCGTAACAACGATAATCAATCCGGGCGGCATGCCTCATCGGTGTCTTTTTGCCCGCTTTGTGTTCATAATTCCAATCGACCGGTTCACCCAGACTGAGGTCCTCAAGATCGAACAAATCCATTCGATTCAGGACCAGGCTCTCCGCTCGCTCGATCAGCGCCGCTCTCCATGAATCCATCCCCGGAATGGCGGGACTCGCGGCCCCCACCAACGGCAAGCACGGACTCAATACATCGCCCCTGACGATTGCCTGAACATCGCCTGACAGGGCGAACCCGGCCGACCGCGCGAAGGAACGACGCAATGGGGCCGCCCAGCAATCCAGCGAGGAGCCGACCCTGCACCGCAGACGCCACCCAATTTCAGGCAGCGACATCGCCCGGAATCGACGTGTGTACCATGTCAAAGTAGGCATGAATCAGCCAACATATCCAAGCCACGGCCGAAACCGACAACACCTTTGAATACCAATCCAGAAATACCGGATCGCATAAAAAGCATGGTTGAGGCCGCGACAACCTCCATCCAGACTCCGTCCCCGTCAGCCGCATCAAAAAACAACTGTAACCTTTTGCAAATGCGGCCGTTACGATCATGAATGGAATGTTAGGAATAAAAATGGCCGGCTTAATGGTCCGGCCATATCGCTCATAAAACTGTCATGCATTCCCCCGCACCGGGCCTTTGCCCAACACGAAAACACCAACCGTGACCCGTTAAGCCCAAATCACTTGTTCATAATGAAATGCTCACATACCAAGCCGATCCGTGGCCACGAGAGAACTCGTCAAGCCGTTGATGCGTCCTTACCCTTACGCTCTTAACCGCACATGATGAACGGCTTACGGATTTGTTCCCCTTCCCTTTTTACCCTGTGGATTTTCAGGGCATACCCTAAAAGCCAACCCTGTTTATGAATACATATTACCTAGAAAATCCCTCAGAAGTCAAGCGTAAAATCCTGTCAAAGGGCGACTTATCAGACTGAAGAGATGTAAAGTTTTCTAGTAATAATTCTCCACAATAGGCTATGCGATTTTTTTCTTGCAAATTCCACGTCAGGGAAGGTATGATTCTTTGTGTGTTCATGTTCTGGATGAGCCCCTGAAAAGGCATTTATTCTCCAAAATTGTGACTTATCGATGCTTCCGGGAATTTCTGACAGCCTCGATTTGGGTACCGCCCCATGCGTGGCTTCCCGGCGAATAATTACATAAGCCGTTGTTCAGAAAAGACATACATCATCGAGGGTGCATGGGATGTCGCTATCTGGAACGGGGAAAAGGTCAATTCTCGCGGTTGCGATCCCGCTGCTTGTCTCGGGATTTCCCATACCCATTCAAGGTCAACCCTGCGATCCGATCTGGTCGACGGGATTTCATCTGCAAGGCATGAATAACATCGTTCAAACGATGACCGTCCATGACGACGGCCACGGACCGGCCGTTTATGTCGGGGGCATGTTCACCGAGGCCGGCAACACAGTCGTTAATCATATTGCCAGATGGGACGGGTTTCACTGGCGGTCGCTTGGTGGTGGCATGGACAATGAGGTTTGCGCATTGGCCGTCTATAACGACGGGACCGGCCCAGCCCTTTACGCCGGTGGGAAATTTCACACGGCTGGGGGAGTGACAGTCAACCACATCGCCAAATGGAATCCCGGTTCGCCCGGTTCATGGTCGCCATTGGATATCGGCACTGACGACGACGTAGGTGCCTTGATGGTCTATGACGACGGTGGGGGTTCAAAGCTCTATGTCGGCGGCATGTTCTCCCAAGCCGGCGGAATTTCGGCAAACCGCATTGCCCGCTGGGACGGCACCCATTGGTCCGCGGTAGGCAACCGTGTCACGGGTTCTCCGCCCCTAAACTTATCCTTTATTCGAACCATGGCCGTCTATGACGATGGGACCGGCGCGGCCCTCTATGTCGGCGGTTTGTTTACTTCGCCGGGCAAGAATATCGCCAAATATAACGGGGTTTGGAGTAGTCTGGGTGCCGGAACCAGCAACATCGTGAATACCCTAGCCACTTTCAACAACGGCACGGGCGAGGCCCTATACGTGGGAGGAACTTTTACTTCCGCCGGTGGGGTTGTGAACGCCCGACGCATCGCCCGCTGGAACGGGACGCAATGGTCGGCTCTCAACAGCGGCCTGGGTGATGAACCGGTAAACGCACTGGCCGTCCATGATGACGGCACGGGCGAGGCCTTATATGTCGGGGGACAGTTTACCCATGCCTTCGGGGTGGAAACCCGGCGAATCGCCCGCTGGGACGGGGTCAACTGGTGGCCGCTGGGCGCAGGCATTGTCGATGACGAATCCAATCCGGAATGGTGCGGCTTGCCCGCGCCGCAATGCGGGCCGAAGCCGGCCTCCGTGCATACACTGCTGGCCTTCGATGAACAACTTTTCGTCGGCGGCGATTTCGCCTGGGCCGCCGGTGTAGCCTCCAAGAACATGGCCCGTTGGTCATGCCCCATCTCACCGGACCTGGAAGGCGACGGTGACGTGGACGCCATCGACTATTCGCTCTTCCAGTCTTGCGCCACAGCCCCGGGCATTGCCGCGGGCCCACCGTGTAACACGGCCGATCTGGACAACGATACGGATGTCGATCAGGACGACTTTGCCATATTTCAAAGATGCTTCACCGGAACCGATCTACCCAGCAATCCGGCCTGCCTGCCGTAATCCGGGCACCTCGCGGGTTTGGCCGTCAAGGATACGGGAAGCATGGGCAATAAGGGACGACGTATCATGACAAAAGGGCTTGTCTTAATCGCGATTTTGGGTGCGTTTCTCGGCACGGCCGAAACCGCTTTGGGCGGCGTAACCCTTACGATCGTGGACACGGAGGGTGACCCCCATCGCACGAAAGTCCAGGCCGGTTCGCCGTTCGAGGTTATTCTCCAGGTCGATACCACGATCAGCATCCTGGGTTTGCAGGTGCGCATCCAGGAAACGACGGAATCACCTTCCGGTTTGTTTCAGTTGAATTCGGTCAGTTTCCAAACCCCGCCCTGGAGCAGCGACGGTAACGATCAGTTCAAGCCCGTCATGCCCGACCTGATGGACGGCCCGAGTTACCAATCCGGTCACATCGCCGACACGGCCGCCGATCTGCAAGAGGGAACGGGCATCGGCATTTTTTCTTTCGTAACGCTCAGCCTGACCTTCGTCGGGCCGGTGAACTTCCTGACCGGTCTTCTGAACCTCGTCGATATCGTTTACGGCGATCTGAACTATGATGAGCACACCGGTACCGCCGGGACGGACTACGAGGTTACGGTGATCTTTCCTCCGGACCTGGACGATGACGGAGACGTGGACATGGATGACCTCGCGATTTTCGAGCTTTGTCGGACCGCCTCCGGCATCGGGCCTCCCGGCCGATACTGCGATCCACAAACCGAGGATTGCGGCCCCTGCCCAAGGGCAGATCTGGACGCGGACGAGGATGTCGATCAGGACGATTTCGCCATTTTCCAGCGATGCTTTAGCGGCAGCGACCAGCCCGGCAACGCATACTGCCTGCCATAAGACAGCATAAACGTTTGTGTTAAGCGACCATGCAATCAGAACCCGGAGCAGGAGCGACGGGCCGGTGTAGAATATCGCACCGAGTACTGGGAATTTGTCCTCTTTCGGCCCCGCGCTTCCCCGCCACGGCCCGCCCAGGCGAGGCTCCGCCGAGGCGAGCGAGGTAAATGGCTTCGGGTTTTGATGGGCCATGCCGGCGAGGGTTGCATGTTCGCTCAACACATACAAACAAACCCTTTCGACAAAGCCGACAACGAGTTCATAATATATATTCTTATAAAGACTTATAAATACAAAGGATGGGTATGTCTTTCCGTTACGCTGCTGTTCCCAACGTCGTATACAAAGTTTCACGTACGAGAAGAACACATGGATACGAATGAGCCAAGGGATTAAATTAATTTCGCTAAAAACAAAGCAAACATATTAGCCATCGTGTTGTTGAATGATTAGGTCACAAGTCTTTTTCCACATGCATTTTGCGCGTTAAAAATCCCCACCGACCCCTCGTCAAATTTATTTCGCAAACATAGGGATTTTTCTTGATTCATGAAAGAAAACAGGTTAATCTGATTATCGGTCAGGCCACGGGTTTTCAGCCTGAAGATCACATTCTAGTCGCGCGTCCCGCACAGGGAGGGAAGAAATTCAGAGCAAGTAACGCGTATGACATTTTCTTTGTTGAACAGGCCCGAGGGCCAACGCGGCCGTGTTTTTCCATTGGCTCGCGTGGCGCCGAAGCCAGCTTGCCGGGTCATGTTTATGAGAAACGTATTACGCAAAGACGGAAAACATCAAACGATTTCGGCGGACCGGAATCCTGAGAAGGAGAATTAGAGCCAGAAGGATAACCACCGAGGAGCGATGGGGATGTTTCTTTTCGTAAGCATCATCAATCCCTATTCGTCTGGCCAAGGTGAGTTATGCATCGCGGAAAACCCATCTTGCCCCACGGGGCGTGGAATGGAGGTTAAGTCATGAGTTTCAATTTACGTATCACCAAAGGCGCATGTGTCGTCCTGGCGGTGCTGTGCCTTGCCCCCGCCGCGTTTGCCGTGGATACGGTGATGAAATCCTATGAAGGCAACTATAGTGGATGGGGGCATCAATGCGGTGCCGTCGACGGCACGAGCGATTGGAGGACATCCTCGTGTGCCGTTGACCAAGCGTTGATTTATGGGCCTTACGAACAACGCATGCAACCTTCGGTGGCGGGACAATTTAAGGCCCGTTTCTGGCTCAAAAGAAACACGGGAACCGGTACCGCGGGTTGCGTCATCGACGTCGTCAACGCGGATGGCGGTACACTCCTCGGGCAAAGAACGCTTACCTATAGCGAATTAACCACATCGTATGCCGCCTATGATGTCGATTACACCTGGCCCGGTCCAAACAATCGGATTGAAACCCGGGTTTGGGTTAAAAACACCGGTTTCATTTTGTATGTCGATAAAATAGAGCATGTCGTGGTCCATTCCGATACCGCCGAAACCACGCTAAATGACAGTAATTTCACCAGCGATACTAACGGCTGGACAACCGCCGGATGGGTTGTTGCCGGTGGAGGTGGAAGTGCGGGTTCAATCACGCGTGACACATCAACCGGTAATCCCGCATCAAGCATGAAGTCCATCGGCTCAGGAACAACAAACAGTAGTGACACTTGTACCCGCGAAGGTACGACCTTGACTAAAACGATTTCAACAGCGGGATACACCGATATCAGAGTCACCTACGATATAAGCAGCTATGCGTACAGCTATCCGGGTGATGGGTGTGCAGGAAATTGTACCGCAGGCCTGCTTCCAGGATCGTATACTTCTACTTTTCCCGATTGTTGGCGGACCAACCAGGACCAGTTAGTTGTCTATTACAGCACGAACGGCGGCACAAACTGGAATAAAGCCCAGATACTTACGGAGCGAGGAGATAATGGAAGCGAGGCGTTGCCTGGAGGCAACGGCACCACCTGGGCAACGAAAACCGTCTATCTATCGGGCCTGACCGCGGTTGAAAATAACGCCAATTTCGCCCTGCAGTTTAAAACCCAGTTTAACACCGGCTATGACATCATTTGGATTGACAATATCAAGGTCTATGGCCGCAGCACATGCACGCCCCCGACGGCCCCGACCAATCCCGGATACGACATAAACAATACCACGACGGCGAAGATTCGCTGGACCTGGACGGACAACTCGACCAACGAGACCGGCTTCAAGGTGTACGCCGATCCGGGCGCGGGTCCGCCCACGACCTTGCAGACCACGACTGGGGCCAGCGTGACTTACTGGGAGTACACGGGTCTTTCCGTCAATACACAATATGCCTTCCAGGTGGCCGCCACCAACGGCTCATGCGACAGCACCAAGACCGCCAACCTGGCCAAGTATACGCAAGCCAATGTCCCGGCCGCGCCTACCGTGGCTGGGGCGACTCCTTACACGCTTAACGTAACCGTCAACGAGAACAGTAATCCCACCAATACCACGTTTGCCATAACCATCAGTGGCGGGTCCTACACCGAGGGTACCCATTGGGTTCAGGCGGACGGCTCGATCGGCACAAGTACGGTCTGGCAAACCGATGCGACGTGGGGAACCAAGACGGTGACCGGCCTGGCCATCGGCACCACTTACACTTTCAAGGTCAAGGCCCGCAACGGCGACAACGTGGAAACAGCCCTGAGCACGGGCGCCTCCCTGGCTACCCTGACCGAGCCGATCGTCGCGGCCGGCGGAGCGGGCAGCTATTGTTACACCTGGAAACCCAAGCGGGACGGCCCCACCAAATTCAACAACGACACGTTGCACACCAATCTTCAGGTACTCGATGAGGGCACGACTTCCTACGTGGCCGTGATGACCCCGGGTACCGGTACGATGACCTGGCATTTCCGCAGCAATGAGGGAACCAAGTTCTCCACCGACGTGACGGTTAAGACCATCTGGACCTTTTTCACGGCGGCCTCGAATTACATTAAAGGCGAATGGAGCACGAACGGCACTAACTACACGGAGTTTATCTATCTGGATGCCAACGATGAGTGGTACGCCGAGGAGATCACCGCGCTGAACACCCGCGGTTACACGACCTGCAGCCGCGATTTATACATCCGTTACACGATGTACAACGCCTCGGCCATTAACCAGGTACAGATATGGCGCGATACCACGACGCATACCGACGAGAAGTTCTATCTTTGCGGCACCATTGTGGCGGCCCCCGTCGCCCCAGCCTCGGCGAGCAACACCGGTCCGATATGCGCCGGGGCCAGCGCCACGCTGAACGCAACCGGCGGTTCGGGAACGACGCTGAAATGGTATACAAGCAGTTGCGGAGGCACCCTTGCCGGTTCGGGAAACGGCCTGAGCGTCAGCCCGACCACAACAACCACTTATTACGCCCGCTGGGAAACCCCTTGCGAAAATTCGACCTGTGCGCCGACCACCGTGGACGTAAACCCGTTACCGACCGCCCCAGCCTCTGCACAAACGGATCGGAACAATTTCTGCGCGGACGATTCAGGTAACATCAGCCTGTCGGCCACCGGCGGATCGGGCACCACGCTGAAATGGTACGCCGCCGGTTGTGGTAGCGGCACTTCGATTGGTTCGGGCACGCCCCTCGAGATCGCCTCACCGACGGAAACGACAACTTACTATGCCCGTTGGGAGAATTCCTGCGGATACTCGAACTGCGCAAGCGTGACCGTGACGGTGTTACCGCTGCCAACAACGCCGGCCTCGGCACAAGTGGATCGGGACAATTTCTGCGCGGACGACTCGGGCAATATCAGCCTGTCCGTCACCGGAGGCAGCGGAACCACGCTCAGATGGCTTACCGGAAGTTGCGGCGGCACATCCATCGGCACGGGCAATCCGCTGGTCATCGCCTCACCGACGGAGACGACCATTTACTATGCCCGCTGGGAAACCTCCTGCGGTAACTCAAATTGCGCCGGTGTCACCGTGACCGTCTTGCCATTGCCGACGGCCCCGACCCAAGCTCAGGTGGATCGAAATTATTTCTGCGCGGACGACACAGGCAATGTCAGCCTGTCGGCCACCGGCGGATCGGGCACCACGCTGAAGTGGTACACCGGCGGTTGTGGTAGCGGCACCTCTATGGGTACGGGGACGCCCCTCGTCATCGCCTCGCCGACAGAGACCACAACTTATTATGCCCGCTGGGAGACCTCCTGCGGTAACTCGGCCTGTGCCAGCGCCACCGTGACGGTGTTACCGTTGCCCGTGGCCCCGGTCTCGGCAAGTAACGACGGCCCGGTATGCCCAAGTGAAGCCGTCACCTTGACCTATTCCGGCGGATCCGGAACCACCTTGCGATGGCTGGCCGGAAACTGTAACGGCGAGTCGGTCGGCACGGGACAAAGCCTGGTAGTGTACCCGACACAAACGACGACCTTCTACGCCCGCTGGGAAACCTCCTGCGGCACCTCAGGTTGCGTGTCAACCACCGTGACGGTGAATCCGTTGCCGGCGGCTCCGACCTCGGCAAGCAACGACGGCCCAGTATGCGCCGGCTCCAGCGCCACGCTGAGCTACAGCGGAGGTTCGGGAACAACATTGAATTGGTACGCGGGCGGATGTGGCAGCGGCACCCCCATCGGTTCGGGCAATAACCTGAACGTGAGCCCAACCTCAACGACCACTTATTATGCCCGTTGGGAAACCACCTGTGGTAACTCGACTTGCGAATCGACCACGGTGACGGTGGCGGCCAACACGCAGATTACCGATCATCCGGAAGACCAGAACGTGGTGGAATACGGGACGGCCAGCTTCACCGCCGCCGGCACCGGCGAGGGAGAACCCGGTTACCAGTGGCAGAAATACAATGACGCGACCGAAACCTGGGACGATCTGGACGGGGAGACCGCGGACACCCTGGAGATCGCGGGCGCGATCGATGACGACGAAGGTCTGTACCGTTGCATGGTTACGGCCGACTGTGACGCGGTACCCACCGACGCCGCGGAGTTGACCATCGCCCCGCAAATCCTCACATGGGAGAGTGTCAAGGTGCATGGGAGCGCGGGCGAGATCGCCTTGGCCATGCCCGCGGGCACCCCGCTGGTCGAGCCGCGCCGGGGCGATCTGGTCATCCGACTGACGTTCAATCGGGAGGTTCTCGCCGCCGACGGGACGCTGGATGCCAATGATTTGACTATCAAGGATTCCGCGAATAATAGCTACACCCCGAAAGCCCTGGCCTTCAGTAACGGCAGCCAGGGGAACGAACTGGAAATCACCCTCGACGGAACCCAGGCGGACCGGAAGCGACTGACCCTGGAGCTGGCGGACGGCAAATTCCGCCGGCCGACCTCGACCAAGGCGGTCCTGGCGGGAGGCCGCAACCGCGTGATTCGCTACCTTATCGGAGACTTGGATGGCAGCGGGGCGGTTAATATCTTGGATTGCAACGCATTCAAACAAGAAGTCCTTCAGGCCGCCACCGCGGACAACGCCCGTTGCGATGTGAATACAAGCGGTAGCATTACCATCGTGGATCTGGCCCTGATCAAGAGCAATCTGGCTAAAACCGTACCCTGAGAAGGGCTCAATGAATAAGTAAAGGATGGTGGATGATGAAAAGAGGTTTTATCTTATCAGCAACCGTTGGCGTGCTTCTGGGAGCGACCGGGGTTTGGGGATTCCCAACCCTCACGATCGTGGACACGGTCGACGACCCCAACAGCATCAGCACGACCGCCGGGACCACGTTTAATGTTCAGGTGCGGGTCAACACCGACGTGAGCCTGACCGGCCTGCAACTGCGCGTGCAGGAGACCACGGCGCCGCCCTCCGGCTTCTTTCAGTTGAATTCGGTCAGCTTTAATACGCCCACCTGGAGCAGCGATACCGGCGATCAATACGTGCCCGCCCTGCCGGACCTGATGGACGCAGCGAGTTATAAAACCGATTACATCGCAGATCTCGCCGGCGACTTGGTCAACGGGACGGGTACGGGGACTTTCTCTTTCGCGACCCTGAACCTGACCTATACCGGCGCGCTGCTGGGCACGTACACCCTGAACCTGTCGGACATTCTTTACGGCGACCTCAATTTCGACGAGTTCACCAACGCCCTGACCGGTCAGGACTACGTAGTGACGATCATCCCCGCGCCCGGGGCCACTCTACTCGGCATGATCGGCCTGGGCTGCGTGGGCTGGTTGAAAAGACGATGGCCCCAATCGCTGACTAATTAGCGATCCGAGCGGACCAAACGCTTATGATACTCAAGCCGTTGAGAAGGCGGTCGTTTCCTTTAGCAGGATTAACGGCCGCCTTTGTCGTGGCCTTCATCGCCCACGACATGGCCCGCTCCGATTTCACGGATACGGGATCCACCGACATCGAGAACCAAAAAAGGATCCCCCGAGCCCTTCCCCAACCCGCGCCCGAGGAAAATCCATTCGTCGCCAAGGCAGACCGGCTATACAATGAAACGACCTTATCTCGGCGGCGGACGGAGCAAACCTGGTGGAGCAAATGGGAAAACGCGGCGGCCTTGGTATTGCTGGCCGGCTTGGTGGGCTTTTTTACTTACCGGATAATCGTTTTCAGGCATATCCGAAGGTAACCCAGGTCGTGCATGACCGCTTCGGTCAACTTTCGCGGAGAGTTCGTCTTACGGTAAGTTTCCCAGACCCGAATGATCCGGGGTTGGCCTCCGTCCCAATACATTCCGTCGGGGACGGATCGCGCCTGCTTTCGCGGCGTTGCGTTCTCTCAACATGAAGGACCAGCATCGATCCAGGAAGGCGGGTCGATTATTTCGACCAGATCGTTCGCCACCTCGACGCTGACACTTTGCCCCAGAATAGTCACGTTCAGGTGGAGCTTCGCGCCTTTGGCGAGATATTCGATCACTCCCTCCAACCCCTGCAGCGGACCGGCAATGATCCGTACCCAGTTCCCGGTTCTTAAATATCGGGTGACGAACAATTCGGGCGTATTACTCAGCAAACGCTGGATGTGCAACAACTCAGTAATCAATTGTTGTTGATCCGGAACATTGAGCACATGGGCAATGCGATTGGTTTGCAAGGCTCGATACCGCTGTTCCTCGCTCCCTTTGAAAAAGAGGTATCCGCGGAATAAGGGAACCAGACTCCGGGACACCCGCCGGGTGGTCCGGCTACGGGTGACGCTCTGCCGTAGCGGCAGGTAATGAGGAATTTTCAGACGAGACAGCTCTTCCGCCAGTTTTTTCTCTTGTCGCGCCCGCGTATGGGCAACATACCACCGGCCGGAACCTGCAGCGGTAAGTTGACATTCGGATTGCATCGCGATCGCCCTACCGGCCGCCTGATGCGACGGACTTTCAGGACCAGAGGTAAAACCGGACATCAGGGGACTTTTCCGAAAGAACCACGTTTATCCCATCTTTGTTGCCTATCGAGTCATCCCTCGACAGGGTTGGCGCCGCGACAAACGATATCAGGGATTCATTCTTGCGGCAATGCGGCAAAACGCAAGGACTGTCGCGGATAATGGGTGTCCGGACCTTCGAGGCCCGGCGATTTCGATGACGATTGTCCCCCGGGCAACTCCCTCGACCGGATGCCGGATACCGGATAATATGCGCGCCAACGAACCTCGGGTTCGGATACGGCCCGACCTCACCGAAAACAGGTATATGGTCCAACGAAAATCTCGACGTTTTCCCTGTCGGACGGGCTTATTCAGAATACAGATAATCCTATTCATCGCGTTAGAGACTAACACCGTATGGTCGATCGGAAACCGTCATCCTCATATTCGCGGCCAGCCTCGGGCGGCGGCTCGCGCAAGGACGGACGCCCGAGCAGGCAGCGACCGCCTCGCCCCGCGCTTCCGACTCCGGAGAACGATCATAAGGAGACGCCACTATTGCCGCCGGTTGATCCGGAACAAGCGGTCACCGTGCGGGCGGGCAGGGCGACGGCGCCTTGGGGGTCGATGAATCTATCGCTTGCGGGTTTGTCCGGACTCATCGAGCCGTTGGCTATCCTCGTCGGGTTGGCCGCCGGCTGGCAGTTGTTCGGCATGCGGATGATCGTGGCGGCGGCGATGGATCCACTCCCCTCGACCTCGATCATGGTAGTCGCCATCGCTTTGCTGGCCGCGGCTTTGGGACCTTGGTTTCCCGAACGGGTCATTCTATGGGTAACCCGTATGGTTACTCGACGGACCCAGAAGCACGACGGCCCGATCGGTGACGTGTCCGGCACGTTCTGGATGTTGCGGGCGGCGCGCGAGCGTGACCCGGCCATGCATTGGCTCGCCGTCTCCGTGCTATCCACCGTCGCCGCTCTGGCGGCTTTGCTCACCCTGGCCCTGACCCGGCCGTCTATTCAGCTTTACCACTATTTGCTGGAGCGTTTTTTCTGGACCAGCACGACCCTGGCCGTTCTGGAATGGACCGGCGTATCGCTTTTCCTTGGAGGTTCGTGGGCGTTAAATGGACTGGTGCTCTCCACCTTGTGGTCCGTCTGGGGCGTGGGGCGGGCCGCCTCGCGTCACTCGGCCGGCGTCCCCTCGGGCTTGATGATCGGTTTTGCTCTGGCGGCCTGGACTCATGAAGCCTGGGTCAGTGGCGGCTTGTCGGGTGGGCAGAGTTATATGCTCGGCATTTTACCAATGTTCATACTAGCCGGCGTGGCCGCCAAACGTTCGCAACAATTGGACCTGCCACCCCGCCAACCCCCCGTTTTGGATTCCGCTACTCCGGAGTTCAGCGCGGCCGCCGAAAGGATTATCTGGATATCCCTGGTCGCCTGGGGCGTAGCCACCGCGTGGGCGGTGCAGGGCTGGATGGCCTGTCGGGCGATCACTACACCGATTGGCTTGCCAACCCTTGCGACCGCCGGGTGTATCCTCGTGGTCGGGCTTGGTTTTCTCCTCGCTTCGTATAGAAGCCGTCATCACGACGGCACGGCCTCGGGTTGCGGCATGGCCTTGTGGGTTGCGGGACTGGGCATGGCGGCCGCGGCCACCAGCGTTGCTTTCTGGCCGACGGGGCATTGGGCGGGGCTGGTCCAGGCCCTCTGTCTGGGCTGGCCGACAGGATACGCGTTGCGCTATATTAAACGTGCCTGGTTGGCCCGGGTGGGCAGTGAAACCCTGGGCTACGAGCAATTGCTCAGCGCCGTATTTGGCGGTCTGGGAATCGGCCTGCTTTCCGGCCATTTCTGGGCAGGCCCCCAACTCGGCGCAATGGGTACGATCAGCGCCGGTTCACTGATGCTGATGGCCTGGGGCGGTTTGCTGCAAATCTACGTGAACGATCGGCCGCTGCGCATTCAGCATCAACGACTGGCGTTAGTGTTCGCCTCGCTGGCGGGGGCCATCGCCCTGCTGCCGGCCGATGCGCGCAGGTGGGTCGAATTTCGACGCGGGCTGCCCCAGTCCGTCCCGGCAACCGTGCAACTCGACTGGCTCGGGGAGACCGCCCCTTTGATGGGACGGCGGGTGGCCATGATCGGGATCACCGCCGATGAGGCGTTGGCCTGGTGCGGTCCGCGGCCCGTGAGAGTGGAGGTCATGCCGTTGGCGCGTTCCTGGTCCTCCGCTCATCCGCCGGTACGTTTTTCGGATCAAGTAATATTATTCGCCGACAGCGCTTTTCGCCGTCTTCGCTACGAGCATGGCTTGTACGATCTGATCTATCAGCGCTGTCGATCCGCTCCATGCCTGGCGCGTTTCGCGGAATATTCCGACGAATGGTTTGTTCTATTGGCCACCCGTGTCGCGTCGGGTGGCGAGGTGGTCGTGGATGTCCCCATTTCCGGGTTAAGCGCTGAAGCCCTCGCCGTCATCGCCGCCACGTTTCAGCAGGCCATGCCCGGCCCGACGGGATGGACGCTCGTGCGCGCCGAGCCGGCGTACCTTCGCCTTCGGGCCTTGGTGGGCGATCGGGAAAATCGAATCCTCCGTTTGGAAACTTCCTGGATGTCGCTGGACCGCCTCCTGACCGAGGATGTACGCCCTCATTCGATACTGCGGGACCGCGTGACCCCACGGCTCGCGCTCGATGAACTGAAATCCGCGGATTGGGAGAACTTGCTAAAACCCTGAAAACACACAAGCAACCCGCGTGACGAACTCCCGTACGCTATTCCCGCGGTCCCTGCTTTGAAAGAAACATACCGCTCATACGCCGACTCTATGCCTGCCTGATAACCGACCCGCCACGGTCGTAATCGCAAGTTATCGGAGCATGGCCACGTCACCGTTGCCCCCTTGGGAGATGTAACAGAAGTCACCCTGGTTCCTTTCCGATACAGAGGGATGCCTCTTGTCCACCGGATTTGCATGATTTTGTCTCGGGCCAGGGTGTGCAAGATCGGTAATAAGCATGGATCTCCCGAACGTATGACCACCACCAGTGTTCATCGCAGGCTTCTTTCGCACGGACTGACCATCGTGGAAATTCTCATCGTGGTCATCGTGCTGGGCATCGTGGCCTTCGCGGTGGTCCCGCGCTTCAGTAAGGCCGCGGGCGATGCCGAGGATATCCAACTGAAAAATCATCTCGAGGTCGTTCGCCGACAGATCGAGTTGTATCGCATCGAGCACGGCGGGCAATACCCCACGGCGACAACCGAGGAAGAGTTTCTCGAGCAAATGCTTCAGCGGAATGAATCCGACGGTTCGGCCGCCAACGTGCCGTCTACGAATTCGGATCACGGCCCCTATTTGCCGGATATTCCGATCAACCCCTACACGGGGGGAAAGAGGATCACCTGCGGCGGCCACCCGGGCGAGGTAGCCGGCGACTGGCATTACGACCCGGTTACCGGCCATTTCCGGGCCAATCGCCCCGCCGAAAAGGTCCATTATTAGTTTGCCGGCCTCACGAAAAACAAAATGATCGGGTTCGCCAGACCGTCAGGGGGGAACGGTCTGGCGTCCTGTTTTTCTCCCCAACGACGATCATCCTGGGAGCATATCTTGCCGGCCGACGAAACAACGGCTTGGCCTACGCGCGCCGCGTCATCTGGACGGATAGCGTCTCGCCATTGAGTCAGGCCAACGGCAACAACCGCCTCGCGGTTATCCCGGACGTTTATTATGGGAACCTTTGTCGATGAAGTCATTCGATAAAGCCTAATCCAATCAAGAGTTAAGGGGGCCCTCGGCGGCTCCGATACAAGGATAGCCCGTCTGGTCTTGCGCGCCCGGGGCGCATGGCGGGTTGGTTTGCGGTCGGCGCATAACGCCGTCCGATCGAAGGGTGAAATGTGGCTGCACCATTCCTACGGATACGCCGGCATGTCGGCCCCATCGGGCTCGATCTGGGAACCCATTTCTTGCGCATGGTCCAACTGGTCAATGAAGGCGAGCGTTTCGGGGTCGTGGGTTGCACGCAACAGATTGTCCCGTTGGATATCAAATCCCGCGCCGAATATGAACTGATCGTCACGTCCAGCGTGACCCGCATGTTGGAGGAGGGACGTTTCGCGGGCCGCGAGGTCGTCACCGCGCTGGGCTGGAACGATCTGGAAATTCGTAACCTGCGAATCAACTCGACCGAACAGGAGGACATCGAGAACGAGGTCCGTCGCCAGGCGGAGGAACGCTTCGGCATGGACCCGGTGGAGACGGAGTTTCGCTTCCTGCCGGCCGGCGATGTGCGGCAGGGAACGGATTTGCATCAGGAAGTGATTGTATTGGGCGCCGCTCGGTCAACGATCGAGGCCCATATCGCGCTGCTGGGCAAGCTGGGATTGAACCCGGTGGCCATTGACGCCGGGCCGTGTGCCCTGTTTCGAGGTTTCGAACGATTTCTCCGGCGCGACGAGGACGACCATCAGGTTCACGCTCTAGTGGATATGGGCTACGAGGCCACGCGGGTGGTCATGTCCCGAGGGACGGATTTGATATTGTTCAAGTCAATTCCGCTTGGTGGGCGGCATTTTGATCGCCTGTTGTGCGAGCAGCTCGATCTGAGTCGGTACGAGGCCTCCGAAATCCGCATGCGCGTTCAGGGACGCCGGAAGGATGGGGAAGCGGAGGGGCCGGAAGAAAGCGACCCTCCGCCCGAGAGCCTTCATCGAGCGGTGTTCGACGCATTGCGGCCGGCATTCGAGCAGATCGGCAAGGAGATCGCCTTATGCCTGCGCTATTGCTCGGCGACGTTCCGCGGGTTGCGCTGCGAGACGATCACGACGGTCGGCGGGCAGGCCGGCGATCAAGTCATGCGCGGATTTCTTGCCGACCAAGTGGGCCTGCCTTTCGAGGTGGGACGCCCGATGCGCAACATGATCCTGGATCGCGGCGGCCCCGCGCTGGACCGCCGGGCAAGCCAGCCGGAATGGGCTATGGCCGTCGGCCTGGCTTTGAAACCGCTGCATCGAACCGTTGAGGTGATGCGATGAGGGAAATCGATTTCTTACCGAGGAATTTTCGCCGAGCCGCCCGGTTACGGCAAACGCGTCGGCGACTGGCCGTTCTGGCCGGACTGGCGATGGTGTCCCTGGTGCTTCATCTGACCTATGAAACGCGGGTGGACCGCGCCCTGGCGTCGTCGTCCGGTTTGTCCGGAGATCGTTTCGGTGACTTGGCGGCGACGGCGCCCCTGCTCGGCCCTGAACCGGCGAACTCCGACAAGCCAGCCGACCTCGACTCTCGTGTTGCCCGGGCGGAACAGGCCATCCTCCGCCTCATGAACAACGAGTATCAATTACGCTGCATGTCTTTTGAAACCGGAAACAAAGTGGGCTCCGACGCGACCCTTCTCCATGGACGCATACAGGCTGTCGCGAAAAGTGAGTTGTCGGTCGGCATCCTCATGGGCCGACTCGCGGCCTGTCCGTTCTTCAAGGAGATGCATCTGAATGAGCTACGGGAGGTCCGCGAGGCCGGTCGGCCAATGCGGGAATTTGAACTGACTTGCACCTTGAACCTGGACGGGTTCTCGAAATGATAGCCGACGAAAAGGTTGCCACGGGCATGCGCATGGCCGCGGAGCATCATCACGATCTCCTCAAAGGACGGGGCCTGATCGGGGCGGACGTCTCCAAGCCGGTGTTTTCCATTACCCGGCTGACCTATCTCACCCTGGGGCTGCTGGTTCTGGTGGCGGCGACCTCGGTCGGCGGTATCTTCGGAATTATCCATAAGGGCGCGCCGCTCGAATATCTGGTGGTCTGGTGTGCCTGCGGTTCGCTGGTGGTCATGGCCATCGTCATGCTGCTGCTGGGCAAGTTCATGACCCAGCGCGCGCTGCTCGTCGTCGAGGAACGACTGCGTCGTCTGATTCGGGAGGACCGTCTGGACGCTTTGGACGTTTCGGTCCCCGACGATCTGCAACCGGTCATGTCCGCCCTGAGCCAATACGTCGAACAGGTGCGCGAGCGCATGGATCGGCTGCGGGTCCGAAAAAAGGAATTGGACATCCAGATGCGGGCGGCCGAAACGGAGCGACGCAACAGCGAAGCCATCATTCTCAGCCTCAACGAGGCGGTACTGGTCATCGACGCGTTCGGCGATCTGGTTCTGGCGAACGCGGCCGCCGAGGAAATGTTTTCGTTTCAACTGGCCGCCCGTCGCCATCGGCCCTTGGAGCAAATCCTCGCGGACGGCTCCCTGGTCGATCTGATCAAGGCGGCGCGCGAGCAAACCGAGCGCGGTCCGTACCGACACGTGGAATACGCCGCCTGCCGTGACGGCCAGGGGCGGACCTTTCACATCACCCTGGCCCGGATGGCCGACCCCGAGGGCCGGCCGGGCGGCGTGGTGGCCATCTTTCATGATATCACCCACGAGCGCCAGGCCGCTCAGATCAAGGCCGATTTCGTCTCCGCGGTCTCCCATGAGTTACGTACCCCGCTATCCAGCATCAAGGCGTATATCGAGATGCTGCAAGACGGCGAGGCCCGCGACGAGACCGCCCGCCGTTCTTTCCTGCAGATCATCGCGGAGGAAACCGCCCGCCTGCAACGATTGATCGAGAACATTTTGAACATATCGCGCATCGAGTCCGGCCTGATCCAGGCCTGTCCGGAGTTGATCCAGCCTCAAACGGTGATTCGGACCATCCTGGATACACTTGCCCCGCAGGCCAGGGAAAAAAATGTCCGGCTGGAGGAGCATCTGGGCACCGGCCTTCCCTCCATCTGGGCCGACCGGGACATGCTCCACCGCGCGGTGCTCAACGTCATCGGTAACGCCTTGAAATACACGCCGACGGGCGGACGGGTTCGGGTGAGTACGGATGTGGACACCGAGCGAAATCACTACGTGATCACCATCGAGGACAACGGAATTGGCATCCCCACCGGGGATTTGGATCGTATTTTCGACAAGTTCTATCGCAGCAAGCAAGCCACCGCGGTGGCCAAGGGTACGGGCCTCGGCCTGAACCTGGTCAAACATATCGTGGAAAGCGTGCACCAAGGCGCAATCTCCGTGACCAGCGAGCCGGGCGCGGGAACCAGCATGATTCTTAGATTACCTTTATCGCCGCAACCAACAACGAGGAACCAGCCATGAAAAGGATTCTGGTGGCCGACGACGAAACCCACATTCTTAATGTGGTGTCGATCAAACTCAGTAACGCCGGGTACCAGGTGGAGACGGCCGAGGACGGCGCCGAGGCGTACCGCGCGGCCAAGGCCAATCCGCCGGATTTGCTGATTACCGATTATCAGATGCCCAACCTCAGCGGAGTGGAGTTATGCGCGAAACTGGCGGCCGATCCGCCAACTCGGACGATCCCGGCCATATTGCTGACCGCCCGGGGTTATAGCATTTCTCCCCAGGACAAGGCCTCATCCGGCATCCGCCGGGTCATCGACAAGCCGTTCAGCCCGCGCGAGGTGTTGGCCTGCGTCGAGGAAATTCTTGCCGACATGCCGATGGCCACGGTCGGCGCTTGAAGAGGTGTTGCGTGAGCCGTGGGGCCCGATTGTTAAAGAACAAGGCGAGCGAAACGGAGCGAGTCTATTCCTCGGTTTTCCCTCGCTACGCCGAGCCGTGGGGCCGGCTGGGACTCTGGCTTTCGTTATGGGACGAGGCGGGCGAATGGGTCATATCCGATCTGCCCGGCACGGATCCGTTCTGGGTTACCCTGCGTAGACATGCCCCCCGATTGCTCGGCCGGATGCGGGACTTGGCCGGCTGCGCAGGACAGGCTCCGACTCCACTGGTCGAGCTTGAGGCGGGTAGTGGACTGCTGGCCATCGTGTTGCCCGTCCGCATGCGCGGAAAACCGCCGCACTGTCTGTTGGTCTGCGCCAAGACGACGGACTTCGGGGAACAGGAAAGCTTTTTCCGCTTCTGCGACCGTCATGAAATGGATCCGATCTTTCTGCGTAAACTGTCCGAGCAGGTTCCCGCCTATTCCCTCGAAACCTTGTCCGCTTATGCGGGTATCCTCCAGCAGCAGATGGTCGATTTCGACGCGTCGCTCCGGGCCCGGGGCGACATTCATGACTTGTCCGATCAATTGGCCCGCGCTTACGAAACCCTCAGCCTGCTCTATCGGGTCAGCGGAGACTTGAGCCTTGCCCATCGGCCGCGGGCTTATCTGGAAAAACTCTGCCGTGAACTGCTCGGCGTTACCGTCGTACGCGGGTTTGCCGGCGTGCTCGAACCACCTCACGATCTGCCCCTGCCCCCCATGGTGGTCACCTCCGGCGAGCTCAACGTCGATGAGGCGGAAATCCTCAAGCTTTATCACCAAATCGTAACCCAGCAGCGGACCGACCAGAGGTTTTGCGTAGTGAACCGCGTCCGCGACGATAAGGCCTATGCCTGGACCTCGGCCTGGCTGGAACAATTTGTCTATTTCCCGCTGGCCCGAGCGAACTATCGCTATGGCGCGCTCCTGGCCATCAATCAAATCAACGGAGATGATTTCGGCTCCGAGGAGGTTCAGCTTATTAATACGGTGGTCGAGCGCAGCGCGGCCTTTCTCGAAAACGTCCGTCTGTTCGACGACCTCGAGCAACTGTTCATGGGGATGCTTCACGCCCTGGTCAACAGCGTCGATGCCAAGGATCCGTATACCTGCGGCCATTCGCAACGGGTCGCCTGGTTGAGCCGGCACATCGCGGGACTGGCCGACATCCCCGAGCCGCAACGACAGCGTGTCTACCTCAGCGGCCTACTGCACGACGTGGGTAAGATCGGCATTACCGACGCCCTGCTAGGCAAGACGGGGCGGCTGACCGCCGACGAATACGAGGAGATCAAGCGCCACCCGGTGATCGGGGCCCGTATTCTCGAGGGAATGAAACAGGTCGAGGATTTGGTCCCCGGAGTGCTCTACCACCATGAACGAATCGACGGCAAGGGCTACTCGGCCGGATTAAGCGGCAACGGCATTCCCTTATTCGGCCGCGTGGTCGGGCTCGCCGACAGCCTGGACGCCATGACCACCAATCGGACCTATCGCGCCGCCCTGCCGCTTCAACTGGCCATCGCGGAAATCCGCCGGTTTTCAGGCACTCAATTTGACCCGCAACTGGTTGACCTCCTGCTCCAGGATGACTGGGCCACGCTGTTCCGCAAGCTGCCGGCCTCCAACCGTCCGCCTCACGGACAGGGTGTTTTCGAAATCGGGCATTGACAACGGACCCAAAGCCCCCAAGAATCCCACTCTATGCCCGTGGATTTACGCCATCCCCCCGTGTTTCGTTACTCCGGACCAATCATCGACGCCCATTGCCATTTCACCACCCCCGACGCCACGGAACGAATGATCCAGGCGGGAACCCTGTATGGAGTCTCCCAATGGGTCGGGATTTGCCGGGTTGAGGAAGTGCCCGCCTTTCGCGAACGGTTCGGCGACCGGGCGGCATTCACGATATGGATCGATCATGAACTGGCGACCGACTCGCCCGCCTTTTTGCGAACCCAACTGGACATCATTCATCGTGCAGTCGAGGCCGGCGGCCGCTGCATGAAATTCTGGTACAAACCGGAATATAACCACCGAAGCGGGCTCTTTTTCGACCACCCGTGCCTGGATCCGATTTTCCGGACCATCGAGGAGGCCGGCCTGGGCGTGCTGGTGCATATCGCCGATCCCGACGTCTGGTGGCGGCACCGCTATTGTGACCCGGCCAAGTACGAGGCCAAGCGGTTCACCTTTCGCCAGTTGACCAATACCCTGGAACGTTTCGGCCGGTTGCGAGTGCTCGTCGCCCACTTGGGCGGCTGGCCGGAAAATCTTCCTTTTCTTGAGAATTTGTTGAACCGGTATCCCAACTGCCATCTGGACACGTCGGGTACGAAATGGATCGCGCGTGAATTGTCCGCCAAACCGGCCGAGTCCCGCGATTTTATCATTCGCTACGCCGATCGGCTGCTGTTCGGCAGCGACCTCGTGGCCTGGGAGCACGCCGACCTTGATCACCACTGTTCGCGCTACTGGGTACATCGCCATCTTTACGAACAACGATACAGCGTGCCTTCGCCGATAGAAGACCCGGATGCCGTCGGCCCGGTTCAGGTGACCGGCTTGGATTTACCCGATTCGGTTTTGCGAAGGCTTTATCTGGAAAACGCCCGCCGTTTTTATCGGCTGGCGTGAAGACCAACTCACAACCGGCCCCCTATCCGTACTGTCCACCGGCCCCGCGCAAGCGACGCCATCGAATTCGCGACCTGCAATGCACTCACGGCCTCATGGCCCCAGCGGGGCCATGAAATGTAGCCGCGGGCGGAACGCAGCCCGTGTACTCGCGGGCGAAGCATAGCCCGTGGTAGGCAATTTGTTCCTTCCTTGCCCTGAAAGGGCAAAGGAAACTTTGGCCAAGAGTGGCATGGGCAGGCCCTTGTCGCGCGATAGCGGGACAAGGATTTGCCCGTGCTTTCGCGGCCAGAGCACAATTCGGATGGTGGCATGGCTCAGGTCCGGTACTCCGGATTCCGCCCGTGTGATACAGTAAAGCCCACGTTCATCCTTCATCCCTCATCCCTCATCCTTCATCCCTCATCCTTCATCCCTCATCCCCCATCCCTCATCCCTCATCCCCCATCCCTCATCCTTCATCCTTCATCCCTCATCCTTCATCCTTCTTACAAGGCCCCCCACTGCTTGACGGTCGTAAGCCCATCCGGTACCTTACGATATAGTCCCTCAAGGCAACCCGATCATTGACGGAATGCCTGAGCCCGGGTGGCGGAACTGGCAGACGCGCATGGTTGAGGGCCATGTAGCCGCAAGGCTGTGGAGGTTCGAGCCCTCTCCCGGGCATCCTCAATAACCCCCTGATCCGATCGGGGGTTTTTTGCGTTTTACAGCGTATACCATGCCGCCGCTCTTGAGTCCGGCCCAAACCTCAAGCTCCGTACCCATAGCCCAAACCCATAGTCCCGAATTCAATCCCAACGGGATTGCATATCCCAGCCCAGGGTCGCGGCGTAGCCGCCACCCTGGGAACCGTACGTCGCACCACCCCTCAACCCCAACGGGGTTGCGTATTTCCCGGACGCCGGACCCGCCGCCCCATCGACGCAACCCCGTTGGGGTTGTCATGGTGGTTAATGCCACCATTACCCAGGGTAGCGACTGCGCCGCAACCCTGGGCTATGTTACGTAGCCCCTACGGGGCAATATCAACGCCGCATCACCCCGCCAATCCCAAAGGGATTACGTATCCTAGCGCCCAAGGTTGCGGCGCAGCCGCTACCTTGGGAAACCGATCATACACCATATCATCAATCCCAAAGGGATTGTTTATCCTAGCCCAAGGTTGCGGCGCAGCCGCTACCTTGGGAAACTGCCAATCCCAACGGGATTGTGTACAATAGCCCAGGGTCGCGGCGCAGCCGCCACCCTGGGTCATAGAGGTTGTAAACATATTTTCAACCCCAACGGGGTTGCGTTGATAAAGAGACAGACCCGATGCCACAATCATTGTCGGCCGTTCATATTCATTTAGTGTTTTCAACGAAAGATCGCGAGCCCTTCTTGCGGGATATGGAAATCCGAACAGAGATGCATGCCTATTTAAGCGGGATATCGAAGAAGTTAGATTGTATACCCGTAATCGTGGGGGGCACCGAAGATCATGTCCATCTTTTATGCCGATTGGCCCGGACCATCACCCAGGCCGATTGGGTTAAGGAAGTTAAACGAGTTTCCAGCATCTGGATCAAACAACGTGACTCGGCGTCATCAGCGTTTGCCTGGCAGGGAGGATATGGAGCGTTTTCGGTCAGCACATCGGCCATAGACCAAACCTGTGCATACATCAAAGGTCAGCCGGAGCATCACCAAAAACAAACCTTTCAAGACGAATACCGGGCATTTCTCCGTAAACATAACATGGAATGGGACGAACGATTTGTATGGGAATGACGCAACCCCGTTGGGGTACATATACCCATTGCGGTTGTGCGTGGACATACCCAATATTTATCCATGCCCGACCACCCGTTCCACAACCTACGCTTTTCCGGAACACCTTTTGTGTTCTTATGAAATGGGCCATGCGTTATGGCCGTCGGAGATATGACATGGAGCGCTTTTCATGCCTACATCCTACTCTCAACTCACTCCCCTCTACTTTCTCCGGCGAAGCCGGTCTCCGTGGTAAAAAACGTAAAAGCGCCAAACGAAGCCAAACTCGTAAAAAAACGTCATAATGCCTTTTATTGCAAGGAGATACAATAGTTAGTGAATACTAATATATGGGCTTGGACGGTTGAACCGGACACACAATCTCGGCCCGCGCTCCCCGTCGTGTTGACGGTTGAAGCCTTGGTGATGGTTCCTCTCGAACCCATTACAGGGCCGCCGGGGCGAACGACGACAGCCGACACGAGGCGGCCGATAGCGTGGTTTTCTCTACTGTCGTTCGGCGGTATACTTTGGGCCGGATCGAGCACGGGTTCGATTATCCTTACATTCGGGTGTTGAGACGACCATGAAAATTGGACTCGGTTTATATCGGCAGATGCTGAATCGGGATCATTTCCGTTTTGCCCGGCAGGCCGGGTGTACGCACATCGTGGCCCATCTATTGGACTACCGGAAGGATCAATTTCTGCATCCTGATCGTCGTCCGCTCGATCCGGCCAACCCCAAGGGTTTGTGGACGGATGAGTGCCTGGCAACCCTCAAGGCCGCGGTCAATGCCGAGGGGCTGATTCTGGAGGCGATCGAGAACTTCGAGCCGGCCCACTGGTCGGACATCCTGTTGGACGGTCCACGAAAGAAAGAGCAATTCGAGGATATCAAAACCATGATCCGCCGGGTGGGCAAGGCGGGGATTCCCATCATCGCCTATGATTTCAGCATCGCCGGGGTATGGGGCCACATTCAGGGTTCCTGGGCCCGCGGCGGCGCGACCGCGGTCGGATTCAGTCAGAAGCACGGCCCGAGGGAAACGCCCATCCCCAAGGGCGAGGTCTGGAATGTCATCTACGATCCGCACGCGCCACCCGGTGACATCGGCGAGGTGACTTCCGAGCAGATCTGGCAGCGTTACACGGATTTTCTCAAGGAAGTCGTACCCGTCGCCGAGGAGGCGGGCGTACGCCTGGCCGCTCATGCCGACGACCCGCCGGTTCCCGTACTGCGCGGCACGGCCCGCCTGGTGTACCAGCCGCACATGTATCAACGCGTTCTCGATATCGTGCCCAGCCCGGCCAACGCTCTGGAAATCTGCATGGGCACGACTCAGGAAATGTCCGAGGGCGACATTTATGAAGTCCTGGCGACCCACAGCCGACAAAAAGCCATCGCTTACATACATTTCCGCAACGTGCGCGGCAAGGTGCCCGAATATCGCGAGGTTTTCCTCGACGAGGGCGATATCGACATGATCAAGGCCCTCCGAGTCCTGCGGGACAACGGTTACGACGGCCTGCTCGTTCCCGACCATACGCCGCACATGACCTGCGCCGCCCCCTGGCACGCCGGGATGGCCTACGCCCTGGGCTACATGCAGGCGGCCTTGCGGATCGTCGAAGAGTATAAATAAGAAACGAAAGTCTTTATCGGCGGCGGGGGGGCGGCGCGGGAAAAGTAACGAATAGCGTAACACCGAATTTCCTGAACGGGCCATTCGATGCGGCATTACGTCCCACCTGACTCTTCCGCCTACATAGATGCCAAACATGACCGGCTCAATTTTCGATATCCAGCGTTTCTGCGTGCATGACGGACCCGGTATCCGCACGACGGTGTTCCTCAAGGGCTGTCCCATGCGCTGCCCCTGGTGTCACAACCCGGAGGGCGTGCGGCCGGAGCCGCATCTTTCGTTTTCCCCCGACAAGTGCATCGGCTGCGGCGCGTGCTTCCGCATCTGCCCGCGCGGAGCGCACGTGGACAAAGACGGACATCATGCTATCGACCGCGAGAAATGCGTGGTTTGCGGATCGTGTGCCAAGGAATGCTTCGCCGGCGCGCTGGAAACCATCGGTCGCGAAGCAAGTATCGATGAGATCATCGCCGAGGTTGCCGCCGACCGGGCTTTCTACGATACCTCCGGAGGCGGCATGACCCTCAGCGGCGGCGAGCCGCTTTACCAGCTTGACTTCTCGACCGGGCTGCTGGCCCGCGCCAAGGAACAAGGTATTCATTGCTGCATCGAGACCTGTGGCCACGTGCCTTACGAGGCGTTCGAGCGGGTCATACCGAAGGTTGATCTTTTCCTCCACGACATCAAGGAAATGGACGACGCTCGGCATAAGGCCCTGACGGGCGTATCCAATGTTCGGATTCTGTCGAACCTGCGGCGGCTGTACGACACCGGCGCGCACATTCGCATCCGCGTCCCTCTGGTTGGCGGCTATAATGATTCGATGGAAAATCTGGACGCGCTGGTCGAATTGGCCGGGTCGATGCCTAGAATCGAAGGTGTCGAGGTATTGCCGTATCACGGCCTGGGCCTGTCCAAAGCGCAACGCATGGGCATCGCCGACGTGGCCGAGCCCCGGCCGTACGCTCCGGCAGTCGAGACCCTGGCTCAATGGATAAACCGGCTGCGCAATGGAGGAGTCAACGTGATGAACACCGAGGTTGAGGCCGTCCCGGCCAACAGAAGCGGGAGCCCATGAACAGTCGCCCTGACAAATTGCTTTCGCCCCGCGTCGCGAGACTTCGCTCCACCGCCCTTCAACCCAAGGCGTTGAGCGAGTGGATCGAGGTCGAGCGTATCCGTGCCCGCGCCGCCAAACGTGCCGTCGATTGGTCGGCCATGCGGCGGCAGGCGGAGTTGTTTTGCGCCGTCCTCGCCGAGTTGCCGATCCGCATTGAGCCGGATGAGTTGATCGTCGGCAGCCAGGACTGCTGCTTCGCGAAGACTTATGACCTTTATGCGGACGGCGTCGAACACAGCCTTGCCGAACGGACACCGGAAGATGTGCGGGCGTACTGGGCGACCGACCCGTACAACGTGAAACTTGGCAGGCTGCTGACCGCGGAACAGGTGGCCGCACAGAAAGAGAACGTCTGCATCGGCAAGCGGGTCAGCGCCCACGCGATCCCCGCCTTCGGTATGGTTCTTCGTCATGGTTTGTTTTATGTTATCGAGCGCGCACGGCAGGGCCTCTTCCAACCGGCCGACGACCGGAAACGCCTGCACGATCCAGACGATTTCTACCGGGCGGTCATCGAAAGCTGCGGATCCGTCATCCATTTCGCCGAGCGCTTCGCGGCCCTTGCCGACCGCCTGGCGGAGAAGGAGCTCGATCCTGTTCGAGCGGAGGAACTGCGCGCAATCGCCGCTATCTGCCGCCAAGTGCCCGCGCGACCGGCGCGGACATTCCGCGAGGCGCTGCAATCGTTCTGGTTCTGTTACCTCGCCATGACCATCGAGCAATCGCCGAACGCTTACGCCTTCAGCGTCGGCCGTCTCGACCAGTGGGCGTGGCCTTTCCTCGAAACCGATCTCAACACCGGCCGCATCACGAACGACGAGGCACTGGAACTGATCGAGTGCCTTTGGCTCAAGTTCGTGGTCGGGCCGGAATGTTGGGCCGTGTCGCAAAACATCATGATCGGCGGGGTCACGGCCGAAGGCGACGATGCGTGCAACCCGTTGACCCTGTTGTGCCTGGAAGCAACCCACCGCCTGCGTACGGCGCAGCCCTCGGTAGCCGTCCGCATCGCGCCGGAATCTTCGCCGAAACTGCTGGAAAAGGCCGTCGAGGTTCTCGCCCGCGGCATGGGCATACCGGCCATACATAATGACGCCACGGTTATCCCGACGATGCGGTCAATCGGTTATACGGAGGCCGATGCGCGGAACTATTGCATCGCCGGGTGTCAGGAATTCGTCGCCGAGGGGGCGGACAACTCGCGGACCACGGCCGGCAAATTCAATCTGCTCAAGTGCCTCGAACTGGCCCTCAACGACGGCGTATCGACCATCGGCGGCAAGCGTCTTGGCCCGGCAACGGGCAAGCCGGAAGCATTTGTCAGTTACGAAGACGTTTGGCTCGCCTTCCGCACGCAGGTCACGCATTTCGTCGATATGATGGTCGATGCCCACAGCCGCGCGGATCTGCTCATCGCCGCCGAAAAGCCGGTCCCCTTCCTCTCCGGCCTGATGGGCGACTGTCTGGAAAAAGGCTTTGATTTCCGCTCCGACGGATCGCGATACAATTTCAGCGGGTGCCTCGTCCATGGCCTCGGCAGCTCGGCCGACGCCCTCGCGGCGATACGAACGCTGGTCTTCGAGCGCCGGGTCGTCAATATGGCGGAATTGGCCGACGCCTTGCGGACGGATTTTGCCGGCCGGGAATTGTTGCGCCAACGTCTGCTTAACGGCGTACCGAAATACGGAAACGGCGATCCCGAGGTCGACCACATCGCGGCCGAGGTGTTCGCGTTTACGACCGAAGCAATTCAATCGCGGCGTAATGCGTGGGGTGGTGCATGGCGGGCGGGTTTCAACACGCCGTCCACCCACGTTCATTACGGACGCACGACCGGAGCCACGCCCGACGGTCGCCATGCCGGCATGCCGATGAGCTACGGCACCGGGCCGGCGGATGGCCGCGCGAAGCAAGGACCGACGGCCGTGGCTCGGTCGGTAACCATCTTCGACCATAAGCTCGCCACGCTCGGTACGGACCTGACCTTCTCGTTCCACCCGACGGTCGTCAACGGACCCGGCGGTCGCGCCCGACTGGCCGCCTTCGTGCGTACCCTGCTGCATCTCGGCGCACATCATTTCCAGATCAATATCGTCAGCGCCGAAGCCCTGCGGGCGGCGCAGGATCAGCCCGAGGAATACGGCGATCTCCTCGTCCGCGTACACGGTTATAGCACCCGATTCGTCGCCCTCGAGCGCTCGATCCAGGATGATCTGATCGCCCGGCTCGAGAGCTTTGGATAAAAACAACCACAACAAAAAGGTTGACCCGCCATTTGCCGGTGGTAAGAATGGGGCGGATCTTTGAGCGAGTAGCATGAATTCATGGCCGACACGCAGCAACAATCCGAATCAAGGGAGTCCCTCGATCCCCGTACGTTTTTCGAACAATGGGAGGGTACGGACTCGATTCAGACCGACCGCTTCTGCCTTCATTGTGGCTACAATCTTCGGGGACAGATGATCCGTCGTGATCCCATGACCAAACTGCTGGTCTACCGGTGTTCGGAGTGCGGCCACTTCTACTCGGCCAATGAAACGGTGTCATGGATCGACCGATTCGCGGCTCGATTCGGAAAAGGCGTCGTGGGAAAGACTACCGAGCAGATCGTTGCAAACGTGAAAACTGTGGGTGGAGTGCAATACCTGCTGGGTTTGATCTGGATTGGGATCGTCCTGGCGGCTTTGTTGGGAGCATGTGTCGTACATATGCTTATCACCATCCCGATCATTGATGAAACCGCACGCTATATTGCACGTTCCGGAGGACGGCAAGATCAACTCGACTTGTATGCAATCTTAATGGCAGGAAGCCTTGCCACCAGCGCCTGGTCATTCATTGCCCTAACCATATCCGCGTTGATCCTTCCGCACTGGAAGAAAGCATATTTCATCCCCTATGCGATTTTCATGCCGATCCCCGGAACATGCGTCGCTCTATTGGCTGCCGCGATAGGTGGTTTGCCGACCGAGTTCTGCCATTTTTCATTGGTGTTCGGAATAGCGGCAATTTCGGGTGGGCTTATCGCCGTCCGTAACGGTCGTGCATTGCTGCGAGGTCTGGTTCGAGCAATTGTTCCGCCACAGTGGCGCGGGCCGGTCGCTTTCCTGTGGACGACCGACGGTCTCAACCCTCCGCTTGGCGACTCGCTTCCTGAGCGAACTTCATGATGCTTGTTCCGCCAGGTTGCCGGCTTAGAAAGGTGCCAGGATGATCTTTCCATTACTCTTTACGTTGGGGCACGATATGACCACTTCTCATCCGGTGATAAAGACCATTGTTCGAAAACCAGTGATCGCCCCGGAAGCGGCATCATAAATCGTCGCGACACATTGGGGGGGGGCAGGGTGTCATTTGTCCAAGAAGATCGCCATACTTGCGTTGCTCTGTTGGCCCGTGGCGGCCGTCGCCCTTGACGGGACCGAGCCGATCGGCTTCAGCATGCCCGCGATGGCTCGCGGCGGCGCGGATGTGGCCGTGGGCGACACGGCCTTGTCGCAAATCGAAAACCCCGCCACGTTGACGCTCAATCCCGATCAGCTATGTCGTTTCGATACCACCGGCCAGTTGTTCATGCCCGATACCGAGTGGAACGGCCTGCTGGATTCGGCCCAATCCTCGGTGCGGCACGTCCCTCTGGGGCACGCGGGCCTGGCATTTCCGGTCAACGAGCGAATCAGCCTGGGACTGGCCCTTTATTCCAAGGCGCAGTTTCGGAGCCATTACAAAATGCGCCATTTGCTCAGCCCTTGGTCGGAGCGTCGGGTGGGAGCGGACATGTACGACATGGCTTTGGCCTTGAACCTCGGCTACAAAGTCAATGAAAAGCTTTCTCTGGGTATCGGCGGGCGGGCCGAGCTTGTTACCGCGAAATTCAAATCGATCAACGGCCCAACGGCGGTGGATTTCGATCGGGGGTATACAATCGGCGGCGGTTTTCAATTGGGCGCGCTTTATCAGGTGACCCCTACGTTGACGGCCGGACTGGGGTATCGCTCGCGGAGCTGGTTACACGATATCGCCGGGCGCGATCGGCGCACGCTCCATCGAACCGTCTCCTGGTTCCGAAACTATGGCATCCCCACGATTCGGTTGATCAACGCGGACATCGAGGACATGATGATGCCCCAGCGCGTAGCCGCCGGATTGGCCTGGGACGCGACGGACCGCTTAAAACTGCTCGGGGAGGCTCGCTGGATCAACTATTCCGACAGCGTTTTACATAAAGCGCAATTTCTGGTTGGGCGGAACGGCCGCACCATCCGCGGCCCCATCGGATACCACGATCAATGGGTCTTGATTGCCGGAGCCGAGTATAAGCTCGATCCGCATTGGACGCTGGCCGCCGGCTATCATTACGCCACGAATCCCGCTCGTCGAACGGAAATGAATCCCCTGACGCTCCATATCGTAGAGCATCAGATCACCACCGGTCTGCGTTACCAGAAGGATAACTGGTGGGCGGGGATCGGCTATATCCTCGGGCTGCCCAACACGTTGAGCCAGACCGGTACCACGTCAATTCCGTTCGGTCTCGATTACGCGATGATCGAGGTTCGGCAGGTCCAACACAGCATCACCTGCGGTTTCGGTTTTTCATGGTAAAGACCGCTCCACTCGACCGTCCGCCGCCGCTCGATATCCTTGGACAGCCGCTCGTAACGCAGGAAGGCAAAAATAGTTATATCCCGAACCCATCAACGAAAATCGCCCCTGGTTGGACATGAGCCATCGACCTTGGTCCTAGGGTAAATACCTATCACGTATTCATTGTTTTGAATTCAAGCTTCGTCATCAGTAAGCGATAATAGAAAGGGTGAAGCAAAGGGCCTTTTGGGCAACGAGTCTTTGGCCCTTATTGGGTACTGGTTTTTTCATTAAACAAGGCCGTATTCTCAGCTCTATTACGTGCTGCTGGAATTTGGGCACATGAGTGGGCGTTGGGCCATCTTCCGCGTAAGCGAAAGGATGGGGTGGGTCGGTTGCGCGCCTGGTGCGGCCATCCGGCCCGCGATGTTCGATACCCAATGAGATACGGGAAGCAAAGGTATGGTCCCTGCGCCAGGGGTCCGCGCACTATCTGGGAGGTCATGCACATGATGGGTAACTTGACGGTTGGCAAGCGGATTGGTTTGGGTTTTGTCCTTATCCTGGTTCTCCTGCTGGTAATGGCCATCATGAGTTACCGAGGCGTGACCGGGATCGTGGGAAATGCCCAGGAAGTGATCGACGGCAATAAACTCGATGCCCTGTTGGTACAAAAAGAGTTGGACCATCTTAACTGGGCACAGGAAGTGTCAACATACCTGAGCGACGAGCGGATCAAGGAATTGACGGCAGGTACGGATCATCGCCAATGCCCGCTGGGAAAATGGTACAATAGCGAGGAGCGTACCGCGGCGGAGACGATGATTCCGTCCTTGAAGACATTGTTGAGCGAGATCGAGCAACCCCACAAGGAACTGCATGAATCGGCGACGGAGATATCCCGTGAAATGCGGCGTGCACACACCGGATTGACCGTCAAACTGGGCGAACACATTCACGGCCAGGTTGAATGGGCGGGACGCTGCGCGCATGCCCTGGCCTTGGAAAGCGGATTACAGACCTCGCAACAGCGTCTACGTAGCGTCGTGGATGAAGCGGTGTCGTTAATCCAGGCTTGCGCCGAGGACGAGAAGCTGGGCGACCAGGCGGCACGACAGGCACGGGCTTGCGAACTAATCAAGGCCATGCGCTACGGACCGGAGGGCAAGGATTATATCTGGATCAATGATACCCATCCGCGGATGGTCATGCATCCGTTGCAGTCGGATTTGGACGGTAAGGATTTAAGCGAAAATGCGGACCCCAATGGCAAGAAGCTTTTTGTCGAGATGGCGAGGATTTGCCAGAACAGCGAATCCGGCTTCCTCATCTATCATTGGCAATCGCCGAACGGCAGTGGCGTAGTACCCAAGATCTCGTACGTCAAAATGTTCAAACCGTGGAACTGGGTGATTGGTTCGGGCGAATTCGTACTCAGGACCGACCAGGGCTATTTGAAACGGATCGAGGAGTTCGCGGCCGGCAAGCCGTTCTCGTTCGGCGTCAACCTGGACCCGGCACGGAGCGAACTCGGCCAATGGTTGACGGACCCGAAAACAGCGGATCTCCGCCGATCGTTTCCGGAATTCGATCGGGCCCTCGCAAGCGGTCAGGAGGCACATAAGCAATTATACGAGGCCGCCCAACGCACGGAAAAACTGGTGGTGGATGACAAGATAGGCGAGGCGCTCTATGTGTACGAATGCGAGGTTCAACCGGCCTTGGGCAAGGTCAAGGACCACTTACAGCAGGCGATCGCGGCGGAGCGGCAACTGGAGGATGGGGCAGCCAAGGCCCAGGCGATTTTTGCCGGCAAGACCAAGCCGAATCTGGAAAAGGTCCAGAATATTTTAGACCGGATGGTCAAGGACGTGAAAACAAACATGATGACGGATGTGCAAATGCTGGCCGCCGCCCAGAGCACGCAACGAAACGTGAGCATCCTGAGCGTGGTGGCGATCGTGGTGGGCATTACATTGGCGTTCTTCATCTCCCGGAGCATCGTTCGGGCCATTACCCAGGGGGTGCGGAGCCTAGCCGAGGGTTCGGCGATGGTCGCCGAGGCCTCCGGACAAGTCAATGCCGGGGCCGCGTCCCTGGCTCAGGGAGCGAGCGAACAGGCCTCCTCGCTGGAGGAGACTTCGAGCGCTCTGGAGCAGATGTCGGCCATGGCCACGACCAACGCCTCCACGGCCAAGGAGGCCAACCAACTCGTCGAGGAGGCGGCGCAAGCAGCCCAGCGCAGCGATCAAGGGCGCGAGCGGCTCAATGGCGCCATGCAGGGCATCAACGAATCCTCGGCGCAGATCAGCAGGATCATCAAGGTGATCGAGGAAATCGCCTTCCAGACCAACTTGCTGGCCCTGAATGCGGCGGTCGAGGCCGCTCGGGCCGGCGAACACGGGAAAGGGTTCGCGGTGGTCGCGGATGAGGTGCGGAACCTGGCGCAACGCGCCGCGGAGGCCGCCCGCGAAACCACGGCGCTGATCGAAACATCGGTCAACCGGGCCAAGGAGGGCGGCGAGGTGGCCGCCGGCTTTGGCGAGGCCATCGGCGTGATCGTGGAGAATATCACGAAGGTGTCGCAGCTCATCACGAACATCAGCACGGCCTCGCAGGAGCAGGCCCAGGGTGTGGAGCAGATCAACTCAGCCATCAGTCAGATGGATAAAGTGACCCAGGGGATGGCGGCCAGTTCGGAGGAATCGGCCTCGGCCGTGGAGGAGCTCAGCGCCCAGGCGGATGCGGTAGCCAATACCGCCGCCGAACTCGCCGTACTGGTGGGCATGGAGATGGAGCGGATCGATAAGCGACAAGTGGCCGAGACGATCCGAACCAATATCGAGCGACGACAACAAGATAACGAGACAAACATCGCCCCGCCGAAGAGCCTGGCGGCGGGAAAAAGCCGTCAGGGCAAACGGAGCGCGGTGGATAGCGAGTACGTGATTCCCCTTGAAGGGGACGGCGGCGAATTTTAACTCAATCAGGGCACCAGAAGAGGTGGTTCCGACTTAACCGCGATGAGTGTCCGTCAAAATGGCGGACACTCCTCTTCTGTTAGAAATATCGGGCACTGCATCGGAGGTGGCGATTCCGTGGTGAACGATCCGGGATCGTCCGCTCATCGGGTAATGGACGCTCAGAGGGGGCAATATGCACGGTGTTGTATTGATCGGGGCCTCGACCGGCGCCCCTCGTACGCATCATTTATATCTGGAAGCCATGCCGATGGGTTTCCCGGCCGCCGTGGTGGTTATTCAACATATGCCTCGTGGACCTTTCATTCATGGTTTTATGCGTTACCTGGAGGACAGCGTGGCGATTTCGGCCCGGCTGGCCCAAAACGGCGATCCGCTCGGACCGGGTAAGGTTCTGGTCGTCGAGCCGGGTTATCACCTTCGCTTTCGAGCGGATCGACGGACGGTGAATGTGCGTCCGGCGCAGGGAGAAAACTATTTCGCCCCGTCCATGGATGTCGCGTTCACGAGCGCGGCGGAGATGTTTGGCCGGCATACGGGCGTGGCCATGCTCTCGGGCCTGCACGCCGAGCATGACGGCCTGGCCGGCTGTCAGGCCGTTCGACAGGCCGGCGGCAAGGTGCTGGTGACGGACCCGGCCACCACCCCCTGCTATCACATGATCCGACAGGTCCGGGAGGCCGACGCGTACGACGCGGAAGCGTCCTTGTTTGACATCTTGACGGTCTTATCGAATTGGATGAGGAACTGAGTCATGAAACCGATCCACAACGGCAAGGTACTGATCGTGGATGATGATTCCAGCACGCGGTTATTGCTTCGCGAAGCCCTCGAATCGCAGGGCCTGCTCACGGAGGAAGCGGCGGACGGGGCGGAAGCGATTCATGCATATCTGCGAAATGAATTCGACCTGGTCACCATGGATATCATCATGCCGAACGTCAACGGAGTGGACGCGATCCATGCCCTGCGCATGGTGGACCCGGGTTGCCGGATCATCGTGGTAACCTCCCGCACCGACGCGCAACTATGCGCCGACATCCGCGATCTGAACGTACCCTGGGTAATCCGTAAACCGATTCATTTATCCGAGCTATTCGCCGCCGTGAGCTGCGCGCTGTCCGGTTCGATCCGGGAAGCGTTGGCCCTGTAAATCGAGATTCGGTCCCCCTGTCGGGCCGAACCGGTTCCGCATGAGGATGAGTCCACATGGCCACGATACTCATGGTTTCCGAGAACGAGACCGACCCTTCGACCTTGGCCGACGGGTTTCGGGAGGAAGGCTATGCGGTCGTAACCGCCCACGGCCCCCAACAGGCCATGATCATCGCCACCGAGGCTTGCCCGGATCTTATCGTGGTGGACATTAAATCGGACGGCGCACAGGGCGTGGAAACATGCCGGCGGTTGAAAGCCGATCCGCATTTGAGCAACTTACCGATCCTCGTGTACGCCGTCGATCATGACATGAGGATCATCGGCGAGGCGGCGGCCGCCGGGGCGAACGACTATCTTGTCGGCGAGTTGCCCCGGTCGATCCTCGCGACCCGCCTGCGGGCCGCGCTGCGGGACGCGGGCGGCCCCTTTGAACTCGGAAACACCCTGGAAAAAGCCCGGCAAGAAGCGGAGACCGCCCCCGTCCTGTCGGCGGAGATTCTGAAACAACTCAACAACGAAATCCTTGATCGCCGACGCGCGGAAAACCGGTGCCGCGATTCCATGGAGCGTCTGCGGACCATTCTCGATTGCCTGCCGGATATCATTCTGCAAACCGATGCGCAAATGAGGATATCGTGGGCCAATCGCGCGGCCCTGGAACGAAATCCGCAGGCCCTTGGTCTGACCTGTTTCAAGGCCATGTTCGGCCGGGACGCGATTTGCCCGGGATGTCCCTGTGCCCGCTCCGCGCAAACCGGCTGCATGGAGACCAGCACCGTTCACCATCCAAGACCGATGGGTGATAACTCCTGGTGGGAAGTGATCGGGATCCCCCTGCCGAACGGACAGGGTTGCCTGGGGGGCATGATTATCGTGGCCCGCAATGTCACAAGCCGGGTGGAGACCGAGCGTTTCATTCGCGAAAACGAGGAAAGGCTCCAGACGATTCTGGGAAGCGTACAGGTCGGAGTGCTCATCGCCGACGCCGAAACCATGAACATCGTCGACGCCAATCTTGCCGCCCTGCGGATCCTGCGCGGCACCCGGAAACAAGTGATCGGGCATCCTTACAATCTGCATACGATCGCGACGGACATGGCCCACGAGGCTCCACCGGACACCAGCGGAAATAGTAGAATCAACGAGCGTGTTTTACTGACGTTGACCGGCGAACGCCTGGCCGTCTGGGTCAACGTGGTCCCGATCACCCTGAACGGAAGGCCTCACCTGCTCGAAAGCATCGTCGACATCAGTGATCGAAAGAAGACCGAGGAGCAATTAACCATATTTCGACGGTTCGCGGAAGCATCCGGGCAGGGTCTGAGCATGGCCGACCTCAACGGCAAGATCACCTATGTCAACCCGGCCCTGAGTCAACTATTGGGCGAAAAAGAGGTGGGAGCTGTTCTCGGCCGCGACTTGCTGGACTGCTATCCGGAATCCGTCCGTCGCAAGGTGCGGGAGGAGATCATCCCGACGGTCTTTCACGAAGGGCACTGGACCGGCGAACTGCCCCTCCAAGGCCGGGACATCGTGCAAACGCTTCAGAATATCTTCCTTCTCCGGGGCGAACGTAACGAACCAATCTGCGTCGCCCAGATCGTGACCGACATAAGTGGTATCGAGGACACGGCCAAGCAGCTTCGTCGAAGCAATGTCATGATGGTCGAGGCCCTGCGCCGGGAAAAATGCACCTCCATGCAACTCGAGGCGGCCTTGGAGCAACTCGAGGCCGCCCGGATGAACGCGGAAGATGCCAGTCTGGCGAAAAGCGAGTTTCTGGCCAACATGAGCCATGAAATCCGCACGCCCATGAACGGAATCGTCGGGTTGGTCGACATTCTGCAGCGGACCGAGTTGGATCATAACCAGCGCCGTTACCTGCAAATGATTCAGCAGGCGACGGATTCCCTCCTGCAGATCATCAACGACGTTCTCGATCTGTCGAAAGTAGAGGCCGGTAAGCTGGAATTGGATATAACCACCTTCAATGTGCGGGATTGCGCACGGGACAGCCTGGCCCTTTTCGTCATCCGGGCGGAGGACAAGGGCATAACCTTGAGCAGCGATATCGCCCCATCGGTTCCCGATTGGGTGGTAGGTGACGCCGGCCGGCTGCGCCAGATTCTGCTTAACCTGCTCGGAAACGCCGTCAAGTTCACCGACAAAGGCAGCGTGCGTCTGGAAATCAAACCCGAAAATCCCGATTCGGCCCGACCGGATGGCGGGCTGGACCTGCTCTTCGCGGTGGTGGATACCGGAGTAGGCGTCCCCCCCGCCCAACAGGAAATGATTTTCGAGGCCTTTGCGCAGGCCGATCCTTCCGTGACTCGCCGCTATGGCGGCACCGGGCTGGGCTTGGCCATCACTTCGCGTCTGGTCGAGTTGATGGGGGGTCGGATTTGGATAAAAAGCGAACCCGGCCAAGGCAGTACGTTCTATTTCAGGGTCCACCTCGGTATCGCCGAACCAAGCCAGGCGGGCCAAACCGATCATGAGCTTACAAAGATGCCCGGCAGCACGGTATCACCCCAGAAAGAGACGGCGACCGATCCCGCGGATGACATGGGTCACGATCTCCGGCGGTTACGGATTCTTCTGGCGGAAGATAATCCCGTCAATCAGGAAGTCGCCGGCCTCATGCTGCGGGAGATGGGCCACGAGGTGGTCGTCGTGAGTGACGGACGAGCGGTCCTTGATGCCTTGGAAAGCGGCAGTGACCCGTACGATCTGGTGCTCATGGACGTGCAGATGCCTATTCTGAACGGGTTGGAAGCAACCGCCATGATCCGGAAGGCGGAAGCGGGGCAAGCCAAGCATCAGCCGATTATCGCGATGACCGCCTATGCCATGCAGGGCGACCGCGAGCGCTGCCTGGCCGCGGGCATGGATGATTATATCAGCAAGCCGATCAAGGCCCGCGTTCTGATCGACATGCTGACCAAATGGTCGCGTAAAATTAGAGATTTGCGGCCGATTACCGAGAATCCAAGCGATCGGCAGGCTACCCACAAAAATGAGACTTGTCCAGACAACAACGAAGCGTATCACGCGAATCCCATCGATATCGCCGCGGCCCTGGAAAACCTCGCGGGAAACCAACACATTCTCAAGCGGGTCGTGGAATTGTTTCAAAACAACGTAGGCAAGACGCTTGGCGAGCTCAAAGCGGCGTTTCAGGCCGGCGATGCGACGCTCTTGAAGGTTACGGCTCATGGCCTAAAAGGAGCGGCGTCCAACATTTGCGCGGAATCGATCCGCCGGACGGCCGAGCACCTGGAACAAGAGGCCGAGGTCGGCCGCCTGGATGACGTGGGCGAGATACTCGAGCAATTGACTTGCCAAGTGAACGAGTTGTGCCAATATCTGGCCCAAACGCCCACGGCATGGTCTTTGGATGGCGGCGGGGGCAGTCATTTGATGTCGACTTGCGGGGCGGTCTGTTCTTAATCCACCGAACCCACGGCCGCCCCGCAGGATCAATTTCATCTCTAACCTGATCGATCCCTACAACGAATATCGAGGGATCTTCAGGGTTTCCCCATCCTTCATCGCGGACAAATGGGCGTAGTATCCGGGGACGGTCATATTCAGGGCGTCAATAACGCCGACCGCCGCCGTTCGGCCTCGAAGGATCGCATCGATGAAATCGTCACCGAGGTAGCCGTGCGAGCCGCCGTGCCCGCCCGGCACAACCCCCGGCGGCAAGGCGTATTTCTTGAGTTGCAGGCCGTTCGCCAAGGCCTCATCGTAGCGTTTCTTGCCGGTCGCGTCGCCGGTGAACGTCTTGTTGAATCCGCCATACTCGCCGCGAATGCGCCCCGCTTCCAGGTACTCGCCCTGCGAACGACAGACGATCATCCGGGAAATCCCGCCTTCGGCGGTCCGGAACAAGCCGACTTCCGAGGTGAAGATATTCCCATTCGCGTTCGGAACCCGTCGGGATTCGTCGAAATGCGCCGTGCCCCGGCATGTGACGTCGATAAAACTCTTGTGCGTCACGCCGACATAGTAGGCCGTCGCGTGCGTCGGATACCACATGGGGACGCTGTTACTCCTCCAGCCCTTGTGCGAGCCGAGGGGCGGGGCGTCGAGAGAATGAGGGTGGCAATATTCGCCTTCGCTGTAAACAATGTGGCCGAACACATCGGCGCTGTAGAGCTTTTCCATCGCGTACACGTCGTCATGGAAGATGGAAGTCTCGAACATGGCATAGACCAGCCCCTTGTTGCGCTTGCAACATTCCAGAAGCCTTTCGGCGTTCTCGATATCGCCCCAGAACGCCGGAACCGCGGTGGCCACATGCTTGCCGTGCTCCATGCAGAGTATGGCGTGCTTGGCGTGGGAAGGGGCGTCGGTGGCGCAGAAGATGGCCTCGATCGAATCGTCCTTGACCATTTCCTCCAGCGATGGGTAGGTCTTTTTGCATTTCGCCTTTTCGGCCATCTCGGCCAGACGATCCGGATACAAATCGCTGACCGCGACCAACTCGACGTTGGGGTGGTTCTGAAGGCTGAACGCCAGCCCGAACTTGCATACGCCGTGGCCGACGATTCCAACCCGGACCTTGCGGTCGCTGAAAGGCTTCCATTCCTTCGTTTGGTCCTGGTCGGTTTTCGTCTGGTCAAAGCCGGGTATGGTCTCGGCCGCTTGCGTACTCTTGGCCAGGATACTTCCGGCAACGGCCGCGGCCGATGAGGCCAGGAACGATCTACGGGAAACGTGTGACATGTCAGGATACTCCTTCCGCCAGGACGGGCCCAAACCCCTCGAGCGCGCACCTGACGGGGTTTCACTCTCCGATGAAAACAAAGACTTTGATTCCGGGAATATAGCCCACCGAACGGGCAAATCAAGCCACGATACCGGCCGGGTATGGATTCCTCGCTTCCGGAGGAAAATATTTTGTAAATTCGCTTTTTTTAGGGTATACTTACCGTAGACGGGCAAAATCGGATCATCAAAGACAACATGCAAGCCGGCACCGGCAATCGACGACAAGGCATTCCCAAACCGGCCGGGGTGGTCGTCCGTGTTGTCGTTTATGGATGGGATGATCCCTTTCAGGCCGCCGGAGGAGCGGCATGTATCCGCTACGACTAAAACGGGCGTTACGGACTATCTCGGGTTGTCTGGTGTTTTTCATGTCGGCCATTCATCCCGCCTGGGGCCAGCGCACCCTTGAGGCGAATGTTTATCGCGACAAATTGCGCGGCATGTGGTTCGGACAACTGATTGGCAACCACAGCGGACGTGATTTTGAAGGAAAATATTGCACGCGCGAGGCGGCCCCGGACGAACTGTTTCAATGGGTCATCAAATCCAGCTACGAAGATCCCTGGACCGGTGACGATGACACCAATTTTGAATACCTGTATCTGCACACGCTGGAGACTTACGGAATCGATCCGAGTTACGCACAAATTCAGGATGAATGGGATCAACATGTCCCCCTGACCGGCATCTATATCGCCAACAAGCAAGCCAAATACCTGATGACCCATGGTTTTTCGCCCCCAGAAACAGGATCATACACCAACAATATCCACGCTTTCGCGATCGACTCGCAGATCACGACCGAAAGCCTCGGCGCGATCTCTCCGGGAATGCGGCAATGGGCGATCGAGGCGACCCGCAAATTCGGCGGAGTCACCAACGAGGGATTTTCGTTGCACGCCGCCCAGTTCTACGCGGCCATGTACGCGGCCACCGCTTGCGAAAATGATATCGAGGCTATTGTTCTCGCCGGTCAGCGGTGCCTGCCGGCCAGCTCGCGCAGTTACCGGGCTATCCAGGATGTGCGTGAGTGGTACGCCCAGGATTTACTTGATGAAATACCGGATTGGCGCGAAACCCGACGCAAGATCTATGATTATTATCATGGTGATTATGATTACGGGCGTTACCAAAACTGGATCGAATCGACCATCAATCTGGCCATCACGACGATGGCCTTGCTTTACGGCCAGGGCGACTTCGAGGAAACGATCAAGATCGCCGTGTTGGCCGGCTACGATGCCGACTGCAACCCCGCGACGGCCGGTGGTCTGATCGGGATGATCGCGGGTTTTACGGGGTTGCCAACCGATCTGACCGCGCCGGCCACCGATCATTACCGGGTGCTTTATCGTCCGGGTCTGCCGCAATACGACACGATCAGTAACCTGGCCGCTCGCCTGCAAGCCGTGGGCGAACAGGTGATCGTGGCCGAGGGTGGCGGCATCGTCAACGGTACCTACACTTTGCCCGATGAACTCCCCGTGACCACGGAACCCGAAATACCCGATCCGAACGGGCCGACCGGTCTGGTGGCCGCCGCCCTCGACGCCGGCTGGATCATTACCTGCTCGGCCAGTATCGCAAAACACAATCCCCTGAACGACCGTCAGAACCTGGAAAGTATCATCGACGGGATCGTTGATGTGCGCTACAACGGCCATCTGCCTTATTCCACCAATGACGGCAATAACCCTCAACCGGCCGGCGGTGATTATTATCAGGTTAACTTTCCTCAAGCGGTCCGCCTCGATGCGCTAACCTTTTACGAGGGGGATGCCTTGGGGGCATACAATTCAGACCCGCGGGTAGTGGGTTTGACCGGTGGTTATTTCGAAACCCTCGATGTCGAGGTGCATACCGGCCAGGGCTGGGTTTCGGTCCAGAGCCTCATGTTCAGTGAACCGCTGGATCCTTTCAAGGCGTATCAGGTGATTGAGTTGTCTTTTGATCGTCTTTGGGGCAATGGCATCCGTATTCGGGGGACCGCCGGCGGGACTTATCAATATACCACCATCACGGAGTTGGTCGTTCATGGGGCCCTGGTGGCCGCCGATTTTAACGGTGATAATCATGTGGATCAGGACGATTATGCGCATTTTCAAAATTGCGCAACCGCACCGGGGATCGTTCAGACCCTATTGCTCTGCCGCGAGGCCGACCTCGACGCCGACGGCGACGTGGACCAGGACGACTTTGCGGTCTTCCAGAGATGCCACAGCGGTGCGGACAACCCGGTGGACCCAAACTGCGCGGATTGAAATATGAGGGGGGGCACCATACCAAGTTTTATGGGGTGGGCGCTTGTGATTCGCGGCGGCGCGTGGCTCCACCCCCTAACCCCTTTGTTTCAAGGGGTTTCCATGCCATACTGCCGCCGTCAGATCATGCCCTGTTCGCGCAGGCGTTGAAGGACGCCCTGGGTGATCTGGCCGATACGGTCTTCCTCGGGGCGGCCGGTACGCGGCGGGCAGCCTTCGTGCGGGGGCTCGACGTAGCCAAAATCGGCGAGGATACATTGCAGGACGCGCTGCAGGGCGGCGCGATCGATACTCTGGGTTTCGCTGAGCGGCTGGCGGCTACGGCCCATGGCCAGGCCGCGCAGCTCGACGGCCGCCCGGAAGCCTTCGGGGAAATCTGCGGAGTAGACCATCGCATCGAACAGTTCGAGCAGGCGATATTGCAGAGTCATCGCCTCATCGAGACGGCCCGCGCGGGTCAGGTCGTACATCCGGCGGGTCAGTTCAGGCACCACACCGCTGGTGGCGTGCGTGCCGCCGTCGCAGCCGACGATGAGCATGGGCACGAGGACGGCCTCCCAGCCGGTGAGGAACGAAAAGTCCGGGCGCATCGGGCGTACGGCGGCGATCATCCGCATCATGTGGGCCAGATCGCCGGACGAATCCTTGATCCCGACGATGCGTTCGAGTTCGGCCAGGCGGCGGATGGTCGGCACGTCGATCGGGCTGGCGAACATGGGGATGTTGTAAAGGGTCACGTCGATCGGCGAATGGAGGGCGATTTCGCGGAAATAGGCATAGACCGATTCCGGACTGAGCCGGTAATAGAAGGGCGAGACGATGGCCACCGCCCGAGCCCCGCAGCCGGCATAGTTTTCGCAGGCTTGAAGAGTCTCGCGGGTATTGGCCTCGGCCGCTCCGGCCAGCACCGGTACTCGCCCGGCGGCCTGATCGCACACGATCTCCACGATCCGCCGCCGTTCCTCCGGCGTAAAGCGCACGAATTCGCCCGTCGAGCCGTTGGGATACAGGCCGTGCACCCCGCGCTCGATCAACCAATCGATATAAAGGCGCAGTTCGGGCTCATTGATCCGCCCCTGCTCGTCCAGCGGGACCATGTGCGGAGTGAAAATACCTTGTATTTGACCGGCCATGTCCGTCTCCCGTCGCGCGGCTGTATGTGTTTAGCGACCATGCATGCCCCTCCCGGTATGGCTAATCAGACCCCCAAGCGCAAGCGCGGGGCCGAAGCGAGGGAGATTTTCGGCGTTCGTTGAGACACACGCCACCGGCCCGTCGCTCCCGCTCCGGGTTCTGTTAGCATAGTCGCTAAACACATACGCGCGGCTATCGCGCGTATTGTATGCGTAACGTAAAGGAAGATAGCATTCCCGGTGGGCCTGTCAATTCGGTCTTACCAGGTAATCATAATCTCCGCCCGGAGGAAACAGGCGGGATCGTTGCGTTCGTTGGAGTAATAATCACCGGGGAAGAAGTATTCGGAAAGCAGATGCCCGCTGAGAAAGCGGTTGAACTGGTATTTCATCAGGGCGGTGAGCAGTTGGCCGCGGAAGCATCCGCTGTTGCTGAACCCGCTCGTGCCGGCGTAGGTGTTCTGGTCGGCGAAGAGCAGGTGGTAATCGGCGCAAAGTTCCATTTTCTTGGTGGGGTTGCCGGTCCAGCCGAAGCCTACCCGATGCATGTTGGTCACGTCGCCGATTCGCCCGCCCTCGCCGATGTTCGTGTAAATGTACATCTCGCTGAAGCGCGGCCAGCGGCCCCAGAGGATATCGAACGCCTCGTTGGTGTCCGTGTCCGGATCGTCCCCGGAAAGGTATTCGTAGTCGAGCCGAAAACGGTTGTTCCACGTGTCCTTCAGTTCGTAGCTGAGCCGATTCAGCGAGCCGAGTGCGCACAGCGTGGCGTCGTTCTTGTGCCCGAACTGTCCGGCGATATCCCCCCGCAGCTTCAAACGGTCGGTGAATCCGTGCTCGCCCATGAGGCCGAAGGTGTAAATCTCCGCGTCATATCCGCGAGCGGTGGTCTTGCTGCCTTTCTTATAGATGAAGTATCCGTCCAGTTGAGTGCGGTCCAAGGAGTTGTTGGTCAACCACGCGATGACCCCGGTTTCGTCCTGTTCAACCACGTAAAGGTCGCGGTCGCGCATGGGGTTGAACCAGTTGTCCTGCTCGGCGTCGTTTTCCAGATAGATCAGGTCGAGTTTGGTTTTCGCGTCGGCAAAATCGCCGGTCAGGCGGATCGCGTCGAAATACAACGTGGACGAACCGTCGAGCGGCGTGCCGTCCATGACCAGCCAGCGGTCGCCGAGCATGAGTTCCTGACGCCCGGCCTGAATGGTGAAAGGCGAGCCGCCGATCTTGCCGAGTTTCAGGTTCAGCAAATCGAACACGGTCGAGGTCGGCTGCCAGTTGTCGAACGATTTCGGCTTGTCGAAATGCTTGCCTTCCCAGGCGAGACGCATGTTGAACTCGACGTTTTCGACCGGCGTAATCGTGTTCCACCACCGGGCCCGCTGGCGTTGCCAGTGAATTTCGTGATCGGGGTTCTGCTTATCGAGGGTAATGGCGTTGTTGATATACGCTTCGCGCAGGCGCAGATCGGCGCCCCACTTGAGCCAGGGCACCGGGTTCTTGATCTGGTCCACCCAGTCCCTCATCGGGGCGGCCGGCGGAGGTCCATCCACCATTTCGCGACGATCGCATCCTTCCGGATGGGGCGCGGTGCTTGGTTGACTGCTCTGGCCTTGGGCCACGTCGAAAGCCAGACTGAATACTAGACAAGCCATCCACCCATTCGCGAGGATCATTAGGCGGCGGGGAACGCAAACAACGCTCGTACTCATTCGAAACACCTGTTGATATGGGCCTGGTCCGACGGGCGGGTCAACAAGCTTACCACCAAGGCGACCAGGCAGGACAAAGGCAAGGCCACGACGATCGGATCGACCACCGGCCAGTTGGGATACTCGGCCAGGATGCTCGATTTCCCGTTGGTCAGTAATTGCACAAGGCCGATGGACTCCGCCTCCTTGGCTTTGACCAGCAGCAACCATAAGGCGGTGACAACGAACCCCGTCAGCATCGAGGCGATTGCCGCCGCCCGCGTCATGCGTTTGAAAAACAAACCACCCAAATACGCGGGCAGGAAGGCGGAGGAACAAAGCCCGAAAAAGATGGCCGTCGCTCGGGCGATGATGTAACCGCCGCGAGCGTAGTAGGCGATGACACCGGCCAGAACAATGCCCAGAATAATGCCGATACGGTTGACCCCGATGCTGCCGCCGTGCGTTCCGGTCAGTTGCTCGTACACATCGCGGCTGATACTCGTACCCAGGGCGTGGAACTGGCTGGCCAAGGTACTCATGGCCGCGGCCAACAGAGTCAAAAGAAATAACAGGCCGAACCAGGAAGGCATGGCGTGGGTGATGTAGGCCGGGATAATCTGGTCGGAATTGCCTCCGGCATAGACGATGGCGACACTGCGCCCCCGAACGATGCCCGACTCGGACGTGCCGCCGGGCGATTCCCCGGGGGCCGTCTCCGTCCGGTCAAGCACGGCCGGGACTTGTTTGCCCTCGATATCCACCCATTGCCCCGTTTCGTCCCGCCGAGTCAGTTGGAGAACGACCTGCCCCTTGTCCGCGTCCAAGGTCTTAATTACCCGACCGGCGAGCAGGTCTCCGTGCTTGACGAAGTAGGCGTTGGACAGGCTGCCCACGACGTAGGCGGTACCGGGAATCACGAAGATGAACAGCCCGCCGATCAGCACGCCGCGGTTGAGCTGCTGGCGGCTTTTGACAGTCATGAAACGCACGACCAGTTGCGGCTGAGCAAGAACGCCGACCCCCACGCCGAGAGTAATCGTGCCGACCACGATCCACCAGAGGTCATAACCCGCTTCGCCAAATCCAAAAGAGGGGAACGCGGTCCAGCCGTTATGCCCCATGTTTTTCAGCGTGGGGGGGACCAGGGGAGTCAGTTCGGTTAGTTGGCGGTGGCCCTCGCTGACCCCGCCGACCAGGTGGTAACCATAGCCGAGAAGAATCAGCATGCCGATGAACATGATCGTACCTTGAAAGGCTTCGGTATACATTACGCCTTTGAGGCCACCGGCCACCACGTAGGCGGCGGTGACCACGGTGAAGACGGCCAGAGCGGCGTGATAGTCGATCTCGAATTGGGCGGCAATGAACTCCGTCCCACCGATGAGCACGGCACCGGCGTAGAGCGGAATAAAAACAAAGATGATGGCTCCGGCCAACACCTGGATAAAGCGGCTCTGGTAACGGCGACCAAGCAGCTCGGGGAAGGTGTGGGCATTCAACCGATGCCCCAGCCGACGGGTCGGTCCGCCGAGAAACACGAAAGCCAGGAAAATGCCCACGAAGATATTGAGAAAAACCAGCCAGAGCAGGCTCATGCCGAACAGGCCGGCCACCCCGCCGAAACCGACGATCGCGCTGGTGGAGATAAACGTCGCCCCGTAACTGGTGGCCATCACGAACGGATGCGTGCCGCGTCCGGCGAGCAGGTAATCGGTGGCGGTCCGCGTTCGATGGTAGCCCAGCCAACCGAGATAGCCGATGATTCCGAGATAAATGATGACCAGGAGGATTTCCCAGAAGTCGATACTCTGCGCCAATAACAACACTCAACCTCCTTCAGGTCATCAGATCGAAAGGCACACGGTCATTAGATTCGGAAACGGAACAACGCTTCATGGCTCACGTCGCCGGTGATCCCCCGCGAAGCATTACGAGAAATTCTCCTCGACTTCCTTCTCCTCGGCGGCCCAGCGAACGTCGTCGGCGTCGGTGTCCTCGGCCCCGCGATTCCAATTGACCAGGCCGTAGATCACGCACAGCAGGACCGCTGCAATACAGAGCAGATAACCCAACAGAACATACGGATCGTCAATACCCAGCAAAACAAATCCTCCGATCGGCGTTTCCGATAATCATGCGGTATCATCGACAAAAACGCTGTTTTCTGGTTAGAGCTTTCCTTGCGTGGCCGGTATCATAGATGCATGAAGGGGCGCGTGGTATCACTTATTTTAGCCACCCGCCGGCACAATAATTAAATTGAGTCATGAAGTCCGGGCCGTGGGTCGGCGCCCCGGTTTTGATCTTCACCGGTGAATCTGGTATCAAAAGCCAGAATGGGGCGACGATCGGTATGGAGTCGCGGAAGCGCGCTATTTTCCCCGACGGAGCAACGGTTATGAGCGCCGATCAGCGGGTGCATACCACCCTGGTTCGCGTGCGTTACAGCGAGACGGACCAGATGGGCACGTTCTACAATTCCCGTGCCCTGG
>CAZXSA010000002.1:0-60367 GCA_964642815.1 uncultured Planctomycetales bacterium
TGACGATTCTTGCGGGGATTCCCGCCGCCGGTTACTGGGCCCTGCTGGCGGCCAACACCTTCGTCCCCCTCATCAACCGCCGCACCCGCCGCCGGGTGTTTGGAACATGAGAACAGAAATGCAGACCATCGCTTGTCCCAAGTCAGCAAAATGCTATACTGAATTGGTTGGGTGTAATAGATTAAAAGGAAAACAAGGAAGTTATCTATCGCGGCCCTTCCAGACATGAATCATGATTTGTGTTCCAAAAACTTCTTCTGGATCATCTACAGGTCTTGCATGACCAAATACCTACACGCCGGGAGTTGCTGAACATGCTCGAAACGATCAAACTGGGACGCACGGATCTGATGGTCAGTCGTATCTGTTTCGGCTGCTGGCAGATGGCGAAAAACCGCTTCTGGCCGACGGTCGACGAGCAGAACCTGCATCGCGCGGTGCGCCACGCCCTGGATCTGGGGGTCAATTTTTTCGACACGGCCGACGCTTACGGCGACGGGTTCGCCGAACAACTGCTGGGCAAGCTACTCAAAGGCGTGCCCCGCGATCAATACGTCGTGGCCACCAAGGTCTACAACCACTGGCTCGGCGAGCCGGGTTCGCCGCGGGTGGGCGATCTGTCTTACGATTACGTCGTCTGGGAATGCGAGCAGTCGCTCAAGCGTCTGGGCATGGACTGCATCGATCTCTATCAGGCCCACTTCTACGACCACATGACCCATCCCGAGGAAACCACCCGGGCCTTCGAGAAGCTCAAGAAAGACGGCAAAATCCGCTTCTACGGGACGAGCAACTTCAACGTCGAGCAATTGCGGACGGTCAACGCCTTCGGTTCCTACGACACCTTTCAGCCGCGCTATAACCTGATGGACCGTAAACCGGAGGACGAGCTGTTCCCCTACTGTCTGGCCAATAACATCGGGGTGCTTTGTTTCAGCTCGCTCTATTACGGCCTGCTGACCGGCAAGTTCAAGGGCGACGAGAAATTCGAGGACGTACGAGCGGACACGCCGGACTTCCAGGGCGAGAAATTCAAACAGAACGTGGCCAAGGTCAACCAGCTACGGCCTATCGCCGAGCGCCTGGGCAAGACCATCGGACAACTGGCCATTCGCGTATTGCTCGATCACCCGGCCGTCCACTGCGCCATCGTGGGTATCAAAAACGCCGAACAGATCGCCCAGGCCACCGGCGCGCTGGGCTGGAAACTCTCCCGCGAGGACTGGTACGAAATCCGCAAGCTGGTGTCCTGAACGACAAGTCCAATAAACAATGTTCGCCGGTTAAGCTCAGGCGACCATCGGTCCGAACGACGCCAGGGCGGCCTCGCTCGACGGATAGAATTCCAGTTGCTGAGTCAGTCCGGCAAAGCGGAACACCTGCCGCAACGTGTCACTCACCCCGCAAATGGCCAGGCGCCCACGGCGATAATCGAGCTTGTGTTTAAGCACCATGATCACGCCCAGCGCCGACGAGGAAAGAAAATGTACATTCGAAAGATCGAGCACGATCCGGCCACACCCTCGACGATCGACCAGTTCATAAAGTTGCTTGCCGATTGCATCCAGGCTCGAACCGGCATCAAGCGTTCCACCCGTGAATTCGGCCACCGTTATGCCATCCGACTCGTACAGCTTGAAAAGCATTGCCAAGTCTCCGTTTGTTCAAGCGGCGAAAACCGGCTTGAATTGGCGGCATCCGTGCCGAACCTTTCACTTTTTCAGTTTTTTCCAGTGCCGTATCGAAGCGACTTCTCTGATTGGTCCCGTTGAGTCAGACACAACGCATCATCGAACGTTAGGGTCTATCGACCAATTTTTTCCTATTGATGAGCGTGCCGGTTAACTGCATGCCGTATTACATATTCTCGGACGATTCGGACGCGGGTTGGACCAGGATCGGAAAAACTGACCGATAATCCGGCCGATGGTCGATTCGCGTTTCCACCTTAATCCGCCAGGAATAACGCGGATAGCTCTTATCCTTCGGCGATGAACTAGCCGGTTGATCGGGAGGGATGACCAGTTCGCCGTTAACCGTAAGCTTCTCCTCGGCCCGCACCCCCGGATTTTCCAAAAGAGCGATCCGCTGCCGATAATGCGCGTGCGTGTTGTAGTGCGTGCTGTTTCCGCTTCTTTGTCTGGTTGCCGCTTCGCACAGCAAGGTCACTTCGAGTTGCCGGATCTCCAAAGGCTTAAAAACGGCCTGTTCGACAAACACCGCCAGCCGATCCCCCAGAGCGAATGTCGGGCCGTTGACGAAAACCTCCGCGTCGCCCAGTTGGCGAACCAAGAGATGCCAATAGATAAACAAAGCCAGGGGGACAAGGCCGATACCCGCGTAAATCAATGAAACGATCGTCGCGAACATCCCGTAAGGTGGTTGGGCCAATCGGAAATAATGACCGAGAGCCAGAATCCCCACCGTCATCCATAGGCCGAACAGCAGCATGGCCGCCCGGCGGCGATCCGCGATGCGACTGATCGGCCGAACGAGATACCACCCATCTTCCGCCGGAGACGGCGGTCGGGCCCCCGCCAGTACGCCTTGACTTTGCATGTAAACCAGGAAGGCCGCCATCCAGAACAGCATCGGAAAAAGAATAAATACGTAAGGAAAAAAAGTGCATTCGCGAACCAGAAAGGCTTCGGCCGGGTTCCGCGGATTGTAATAGGCTTCGTAGTTTTTCCCGATCTCGAAACGGTCGTTCAACGCACGGGCCCATTCCTGTCCGCTGCTTTCGTCCAGCGGGGTCACCTGCTGGCAGGTATAAGCTGCCCCGTCGACTTCGTAGCGATAATGAATCACCGGCTTATACGACGTGCTGGTATGGCCGTCGCTGTCCGTGGAGGTTTTCGATTCAATCTTCTTCGATAACACGGTTACTTGGACCGGTCGATACGTACGGATTATCCGATCCTGATTCCTGGCTACATGGATGCCAACACCCATGAATATCATCGGGAATAGGACGAAAGCAAGCAGAAACAAACGCAGAAACATCTTCATGTCGCGTACCTCCCACGCAACCGAATCGCTCGCTTGAACGACCGACCGGCAATCAGACAAAAATCACCGTTACCGCCGTCCAGCAGACCGCCGCCAGGGCGGCCGCGGCCGTAGCCTGCGGAAGCTGCGTCTTGACGTGGTCCATCAGGTCACAGCCGGTACACATCGCGCTGAGCACGGTCGTATCCGAGATCGGCGAGCATTGGTCGCCGTAAACGCTGCCGTTCAGGACGGCTGCGAAGCATATCGCCATGAACAGTTGCGGATGGTCCAACCCCTGCCCACAGGCCACCGCCCAGGCCAGGGGCATGGCCAGTGGAAAAGCCACCGCAAACGTGCCCCAACTCGTGCCCGTCGAAAAGGCGATAATCATGGTCATGGCCTGCATCATCACCGGCAGCATCCAGTACGGAACCCGCGAACCCAGCAACTCGACCAGAAAAATACCCGCGCCGGTCTGCTCGCTGATGCGTCCGATGGTAATAGCCAGCAACAGAACCACCGAGCCGAGCACCACGCCCTTCAATCCATCGGCAAAACCTTCCATAAGCTGCCGCAGATTCATGCCCCGCAGCAAGGCCAGAACGATCGCCGACAATAACGCCGCCCCGAAAGCCCAATGCACTTCCGGCGAGCCGGCCTGGATAAACGTGCCCACCGCGATACCGATTAGAATCACCAACGGCACGAAGAAATCAATGACGTGCGGGCGATAGCCCGGCGGAACATGACTGGTCTGCAACTCTTTGGCGCTGAGCGGTTCGGCGTCGGGGGCATCGAGTTGGCCGGTCTCGCGAGCCCGCGCGATCGCGGCCCGCATTTTACCGCCCAGCAACGGGGCCCGCTCGATGCTCAACAGAAAAGTGGCGGCCACCGCGAACCAGGCGTAGAAAAACAAGGGGACGCTCTTGAAGAAGAAAGCCACGCGATCCGCCTCGGTCGCGAGCCACGGCACGCCGGCCACGAAGATCAAGGCCTGTACATAACCCGGCCAGGCGTTGAAGGCCAGCAGCAAGGCAATGGGCGAGGCCGTCGAATCGACCACATAGGACAATTCCTCGTGACTGACGCCCTCCCGGTCGGCCAACGGTTTGACCGTCGTACCCACCAGTACCGTACTGACCGTCCCACCCTGAAAAAAGACCACCCCGAGCAGCCAGGCGACCAGTTTGGCCGAGCGCGGCCCGCGAACAATCCGCCGGGTCATCAGATCGGCGAACGCCTGGGCCGCTCCCGTCCGCGACCAGACCCCCATTAACCCGCCGAGCAACCATAGATACAAGATTAACACCTGGGCCGCGTCCCGGCTCATCAGGCTGCGAACCAGTACTTGCCCGGTAATATCGTAGCGGCTCAACAGCAGGGCGCCAGTCACGATCCCTCCGAACAAGGCGGCCAGCGGCTCACGGGTCATCCAGCATAACAACACCGCCGTCACCGCCGGCAGCAGCGACCAATAACGCCAATGCGGGTTGGCCCGAAGCAGAAAATATTGCCGTATCACGCCGCCCGCATCCGACAAATCCTGATAGACGTATTCTTCCTTCGCCTCGGGAGATTGGCCATTGCGGTTCAGGGTCCGCAACCGTTCAGGGCTCAGCCCGGACTCCCCGAGGGGAACCAATTCGTCCAGATAGACGGGTTGCTCGCGGTGTACGTAGTAAAGCCGACCCTGCGCGTTTTCGTGAACGTCGAGGGCAATCTTTTCCACGGTCCAGGTCGGAGGGACGTATCGACCAACCCCATAACCCGCGAGCAAGGCCGGCAGAAAAACCCAAAAAGCCGGCGTCCGAGCCATGCGCACGATTGAGGCAGCCAGACGCCGCGTCTCGCTTACAGGGTCTCGGTTATGCACCGGCTCGCCTCCTTAAAATGCCATGATACCGAACGATCCATCGCACGCCTGTATGTGTATAGCGACCACGCAAAATCCGCCGGCATGGTCAATCAGCACCCCAAGCCCCATCGCGGATCATTCTTCATAATCAGTAGTGACCCGTTTCTTCTTTCCGGATTGTTCGAAATCAGACACGATAACGCCCTCCCAAACCTGTCAACAGGCTATGGGCAAACGCCGCTATCTGTTAAAACCTCGATTATCCCTGCTTCTTGTCATTTAAGGAGGAATTTCTTGAACCGAAGAAAAGTTGCGCAAGTTTCCAAACGTTGCAGGTCGGTCAGGCATTGGACGATCTTCAAGGCATGGGTCCGATCCACATAATCGCGAATCCGATGCCCGCTTTTCCTGAAAATGTCCTTGAGGCGGGCCTTGGGATCCTTTACGCTTTCCGGCTTTCTCGTTCGGCGTATGCGAACCGGATGTGCATCGGTGGACAGGAATGACGCCAACGCCCGCTCATCAGCCAGTATCCATGCCTCCAACATATTGTGAATACAAACCAGGCCGATCCGTTTATCCGTTGGTTTGATACCGGCCTGTCGCAACGACTCGCCGATTTCCTCGCGATCGATTTTCCGGCACCCCTTGCCCTCGTACTCGCCCCAATCCGGCAGTAAGTCCCACACAATCAGCACGCGGTCACAACCGCGTCTAAGCAGTTCCCGCGCATACCGCCCGCATTCGCTTTTAAGACGCGGCTTTCGGTCCAGGGGGATAACGTCATAATCGATATCTGAACGAAAGTATTTGGCCAGGTAAGGTATAACTTTTGTTTCCGGGCCGTCCGGCCCGCACTCGACGAGAAAACCGATTTTCACGACTTCACCTCCCGTCGGAGGCGGCCGGTCGTGTAAAGCTCGCCGGGAGCGAACCGCTTCGCCCATTCGCGAACCTCTCGAACATCGGAGGGACGCCAGAAAACCGGCTCCCCGCCCTCCTCACGCTCGACCAGAACCAGGGTTTGCAGCGGCACAAGGTCGAGGAAATACGGCGAATGCGTGGTGACTATTACCTGGGTCCTGCCCTCCTGGGTCGCATCGCGTATTTCATCGAGCAGCAGGTGAATCGTCCGCGGATCGAGACCGTTTTCGATTTCCTCGACCACAATCAACGGCGGCGGCATGGGGTGGCGCAGCACGGCCAGAAGCGAGAGTATGCGCAGCGTTCCGGTGGACAAGAGCCAGCCGGGCACCTTGAACTGCCCCTCGGTCATCTGCAGGTACACGGTCCGCTCCAACTCCGAGGTCAGAACGGGTTGCAGGTCGGCGGCGTAGGGAAGGACCCACTTGAGTCTTTCTAAAATTTCCTCGAATACCGCCTGATCACGCTGGCGTATGTCCATCAGATACTCGGCGATATTCGCCCCATCCTTGGCCAAGGCCACTTGGCCGCGGGTTCGGGTTTGGGGAACGGGATTGCCCATGGCCTGCGGCCAAAGAGCAAGGAACTGCCACGACTCGATGTACTCCTTGAGGTAGACATTCAGTAACGATTTGGACAGAGGCACTCGCCCGGCATGAGGCTTGGTCCCGCCCTCCTCGCGAAAACGGCCGTCCTCATCCCGCTTACTTAACATGCGGCCGATTTTGACTTGTTCGCGCTCGACAAATAATTCGTTTTCCCGCCCCCGCTCGTTAATGATGCTTTCGGTGGCAAAGGTTTTGCCCTGCCGCCGGCCGCGCATGCGAAACTCGATGGGTTTCGAGGAACGCTCCTGGCCACTTTCGGCGAATCGGGTTTGCCGCTGTTTGGCTTTATTGCGCACATGCTCGATCCCCCTCCACATCTGCATGGCCGCGTCGATATCCGAGGTCACGAAAGTACGCAGCGTTTCCAGGCCTTCCAGGAGGCTGCTTTTGCCCGAACCGTTGTTGCCAATGAACACCGTGAAAGGCGTAAGCTTGAGGTTGCCGCTGTCGCGGATAGCCTTGAAGTTGCGGATGCGAACGCTTTGCAGAATGGGGTTTTTCATTTGATTAATCCTCGCTCGACATCGCGGTAGGCATTATGGGCGGCGACCTTCACCGGGTCGGGGACCAGCGGAAAGGTCGTCAGGATGTAGGCAAACTCCTCTTCGGTCAATCCATACAAATGAGCGATCAGGCCGTCAAGCTCGGCGCGCAGCCTGGCCCGTTCCACCGGGTCGGTAACGCCGTCCTTGTGGCTGCGCAGGCCAACTTCCTTCGCCAGGTCATCGAACTCAGCCGTCGTGCAGATCAGTCGCGCCGCACGCTGCACGATCGGCCCGAAAGCTTTATCCTTCGCCGTCAGACGGGGGACGGGAAGCTGATAGAGATAGAAAAAGTTCAACGTGGTCGTGACCTTCATACGGACAAGGTAATCGATTAAGTAGCTGTTCCAGACGGCACACAGAAATAACTGCTCATCGTCCTTGACATAACGACCCTCATGTTCATCGAAAATACGGACACTTGGAATCTTGTTACCATGAAATGTCGGCGGGATCATTGACGAAATCATCGTGCGTTCATTGGTATTGGAGGCAATATCACGGAATCCCAGTCGACAAGCCTGATAGTCTAGCAATTGCCCGGTATCGGGAGTGCGTCCGAGAATAGCGGCGCGTCCTTCCTTTTCATCCACCCAGTAGCGAGGTTCTGCAAAACGATGATCGAACTGCCAGATCATTTTGCCCTCGTACAGCGGCAGCCGCCCCTTGCCCGGCGAGGTCTTAAACAAGTGGCTGTCGTTGGTCATGTGGCATTCGGCTGTAAAGCTGACTTCCCATCCACCTTCCACCTCCTCGCCCAGCAACGGAAATCGCAGGGCTTTTTCGCAAATCTTCACGTCCATATCCGTCTTGAACTCCATGACGGATAGCGAGTCGGGCGACAGGCGTTTGACCAGATCGACGGAGATGTCGATGGCCCCCTGGCCGGGGAAGTGTTCAAGCTCGGCCACGTCGTGGCGCATGAACGCGGCCGGGAACGATTTCGTCTTGCCGCCTTTGGCGAAGGTCAGGACGACGAACTTGAAGCGGCAATCGACGTTCTCGAAGATGAACTTGCGGTTCTCTATGCAAAACATACCGGTTACCTGGGCTTGTCCAAAGAGCATCTCGCGAAGTTGCTTCGCGCCCAAATCAGTGTAAATGCCGCTCGGAATAACGATGCCGCACTGGCCTTCCGCTCTCAGCAGGTTGAAGCATTGTTCGGTAAAGAGCTTGTAAAGATTGATGTCGCTGCCGGCTTTCCTGCCGCCCACGATGCTGACCTGGTTGCGATACTGCGGACTTGTTCGGAAGTAGGCGCTAATGTGCGGGTAGGAACTGAGGTAATCGAGCCATGCCTTGCGGATGTCGCGGTCCTTCAGGAGCTTGGCCTGTTCTTTCTCGAACTCATGGATGGTCATCTTCTTTTTGGTGACCAGGTCGGAGTGCTCCTCGAAGAATTCCTTGGAATTCGGCTTGAAGATTTCCCAGGGTGGGTTGGTAATGATCGCGTCGAACCCGCCGCGCTTGTTAAGTATCTCGTCAAACTCGTAGCCCCAGTGGAACGGCTTCAAAGCACGGATATCCTCGATGCGCGGCGGCCGTTTGCTTGGCTTACCCTCATCGTTCCTCTTTTCGTCCCAGGTGGCCTGTTCGTACTTGATCCCCAGTTGCTCGAATTCCGCCAGCAGCAAATCGTCGAGAATCTCGCGGGCGGCATTCTTTTTCTGCTCGATGCTGTCCCGCAGCGCGGTCAGGTCGTCCGCGAAGGTGGCCGTGTGGCGGAAGTTCTCGACCAGGCGATTTTTTTCCTCGACGATTTCGCGATAGGACCTCTGTCGGAAAAGCTGGCCTTCCATGCGTTTCTCGAACAGCTTGTCGTCCACGCGCATCAAGCCGATGAGCGAATTGCCGGCCAGGATGTTGAAATCGATGTTGGGCAGCGGCTCCAGTTGATCGACGGACTCGGCGGACGCGACCAGGGCGAGAAACAGCCGCAGCCGGGCGATTTCGGTGGCCTCCTCCATGATGTCCACGCCGTAGAGGTTGTCGGTAATGATGGTCTTCTTGATGAAGTAGGCCAGACTGGAATGCTCGCGCTCCCGCTGCTTGAGCCAGGCGGACAGTTTGGCGTCGTGGAGGAACTTGATCTTGCCGACGACAGCCGAGTAGACGTTGATCAGCGTGCGCATGGCCGCCACCAGGAACGCCCCGGACCCGCACGCCGGGTCCAGCAGGCTGAGCCCGGGCAGGACTTCGAGGACCAGGCGCCGGCAAAGGTCGGCGTCGAGATTCATGAGCAAATCACCGATCGACTCGAAATGCCGGGCGACGGTGAGGCCGGGGATACCGGGTGTGTTCACCGCGTCCAGGATGAGGCGATGAATGGTCTGCTCGCAGAGGTATTCGGTAATTTCCGTGCGGGTATAGTATGCTCCGAAGGCCTTCTGGTTGATGTATTTTTCGAAGATATAGCCGAGCACGTCGGGTCGGATTTCCCCGGAGTCCTCGCCGGGGGTGTCGTTGAGGTTCCAGGAATAACGCTCGAACAGGGCGAAGAGGTTCTCGAAGGCCTTGTCGGGCACGTTTAGCTTGGGGTAGTCCTGTTCCACCTTATGCGGCAGAAAAAGCCCGCCGTTGAGGTAACGGATGTTGCCGAGCGATTTGCGGGCCTGCACCGACCGTTTTTCCTCCGGCTTGGCAAAACCTTCGAAAAAGAGCAGTTGGAGGTAGTCAGTGAAATAGCGATTGCGCCCCAGTTTCCTGCATTCGTCCAATTTGTCCTGAAGATAGCGCTGGTTTCCATCCCGCGCCGACGGGGTTTTATAGTCGATGAAACCCTTGCGTTGCAGGAAGTAGATGAACATCAAACGGTTGAGCAGGACGGAGGCATACCAGCGTCGGGCATGTTCGTCCGGCACGCCCTGGATCAGATCCAGAAACGCAAGGTGTTGCTCCTCGTATTCGCGATAAAATTGTTTGGTGACCCGCTCGACGTCGAGAGCCTTTTTCAGTCGTTCGGCGACCTCGATAACGGAGACCCCGCCGGTTTTATCCAGCTCGACTAGCTCGAAAACCATGCCGCTCAACTTGCTGATGAACAGATCGCCGGGTTGCCCCCTGAAATAGTAGTGGTCGCGGGGACGGAGTTTGCCGTTCTCCCGCTTCACCCAGTACCAGATACTTTGGGTACGGGCCTGATCGACGAAGATCAGCAGGTGTTCGTGATGGAGCTTGGCGATCTCGCGATGGACGGCCAGCCGGGTTTTCGCGTCCGGAAGACCGTCGTCCGCGATCACTTCAAAAACCGCGACCCCCGCGAGTTGGGCGATTTGACGCCGGCGCATGGCGACGCCGGAAACCGTCATATCCGCCGGCTTGCGCGAACCCGGTCGCGACCAGCCGAGCTCTTCGATAAAGAGCCGCTCGAAATCAAAGGCGGAGAGCAGATTATGGATGTGACTAAAATTGACTCCCATACGTCAGGCATCCTCCCGCCGACCGCGGAGGCCCAGCGAACAGATAATTTGTGGCTCCATTGCGGCCTGCTCCTCGGAAACCCGGCAGAGCCGATTATCCGCCCGCAGCCCCATGACCAACTGCGCCAAATCCTGATCACTCATGCCACTTTTAAGCTGGCGGTTCAACGTGTCAATAGCGGATTGCAACAGCGGGAACCGGTAGATTTCATCCACCGCCTTGAGCAGTTCCGGTCTTTCATATAATGTACCCCGAACGGACTCGATGTAATTTTTCAGTCGCTCATAAGCGCGGAACCGCGCGCCGGACGGGCGACCTAACTGGCCGCCGACCGACCGCTCTTCCTCTACGATCATCTCGACGGCTTTGTGGACCATCTCATGATGATCGGGATGGCGTTCCAGGGGCGGTGTATCCGGTGGACACTCGGCCGCCTTGAGGATGGCAAACTGGGACTCGGTGACGCTCTTACCTTGCGTGTTGACCCAGGCCAAGGCATCGTTCCCGTCGGCTGTTTTCAAGTAGACCAGCACCCCTTCCGGCCGGTCGGTGGTCCGGCGGTGCGGACGGGTCGAGTAGACGACGTTCGGCATGGCCGGGATGATCTTGGCCAGTTCGGGATTGGCGTCGATGGCGTTCTTCCAGATCTGATAGGCATAGGAGGCCAGGTCCACTTCGGTATCGTCATCACCGTCCAGGATGCCGGCCTTCTCATGGTAAAGGTTGAAAAGCGGCAAATCGTCGCGGTCGTCGTCAAAAAAGGCTTCGTCGGTACCAACCACCTCGGCATTTTCGCGAAGCCGCCGACGAACCCTCGCCCGCAGCCGAATGATACGTTCGACCCCATCGGCCGGCAGAAAAGAATAACATAAAATCCGGTCGGACTGCTGGCCGATGCGGTCCACGCGGCCGGCGCGTTGGATCAGTCGGATGATAGCCCAGGGCAGGTCGAAATTGACGATAATCGAACAATCCTGCAGGTTTTGCCCTTCGCTCAGTACGTCGGTGGCGATCACGACGCGCAACTCCTGATCGACCTTCACCTGATCTCGCTTATTGTTGCTGACCGGGCTGAAACGCCAGGCTATCTCGGTGGGATTGGTCGAATCCCCGGTGACCCCGGCGAGGCGCTGGATACCGGCGGCATGCAACCGGTTCTCCAGATAATCCACCGTGTCGGCGAACTGGGTGAAAACAAGAACTTTCTCGTTGGGATGCACTTTCGTGAGCAGGTCAATCAACGCCTTGAGTTTGGCATCTTTGGATGGATCCCAGTCGCCGCACTTTTTAAGCACGGCCATCAGGGATTGAGCGTCGCGCCTCAGATCCTGAGATAGCATTTCGTCAAACAAATCGGGCCGTAACCACTTAAAACGTCGGCGGTAATGCCGAGCGTACGTATCATAGACCTCAGCGGCTCGTCGCCGATAGTCTACCTCCGTACGCAGGTTGTTGGTCAATATGTCCGATTCGGCGATATTGTTATTCTCGTCCTCCACATCGAACAGATCGGAATCGATATCGCTGGTCCGCGTGTCAAGCAGGCCCATGTCCTGTGTACCGATAGGTAGGGGCAGATTATTTTCGATAGCATGAAGGAAAATGCAGTTGCGAAGAATATGACGTTCCACCGAAAGAACAAATCCGTGGCCGCAACTTTCCAGACGCTTGAACAGGTTCGTCCGACAGAACCCCTTCAGCCGGATTCCCGCGCGGGACAAGTCCTGCAAAACCTTCGCTTCCTCCTGCGTGGGCGGTTGGCCCGGCGATGGCTTTGGATAATTACCCAGGCCGTAACGGGGGAGCATCAGCCCATCGACCGCATTGACCACCGGCGGCGCAAAGAGCCGGGCGTATTGATCGGTGGGGTCTTTCTCGTTGATCACGAACTTGAGGGTTTTCGGAATACGGTCGGGAAAATAAGAACGAGAACCATCGTCGAATACCAGATATTTCCGTCCACTGGACGGATCAGTCTTCGCATAGTTTTCACGAATAAAGGAACGCGTACGACGTACCAGGTAAAGTCGCATCAGATCGCGCCAGTCGTCGGCGTATTCACTTTTTTCAAACGCGGCCAGCGACCGCAGGGGGCATTGATGGCGGCGAATAAATTCCGTCTCACCTAATTCTCGAAGGATTCGTTCCGGCCGAATCCCGATGTCCTTTTCTTCGGGAACGAACAATCGGAGTTGATTGGACAGATCCAGATAAGTCTTGTTGTACGGGGTCGCGGAAAGCAGAATAACCTTGCTGTCGTTGGATTGGATATATTCCGAAATCGCTCGGTAGCGCTTGCTATCGCGGTTTCTCAGGTTGTGGCTCTCATCGATCAGCACCAGCCGAAACCGCCGCAAGTCCGACAATTCGCGTTGCACAACCGAACTTGACATAACCTTGGCGCGAAGACGGTATTGCTGCCGGTAATCTTCCCACATCGAGACCAGATTCTTCGGGCAAATAATAAGCGTTTCGACCCCGTGGTCGTCCTCAAAAATGCGGGCCAGCGCGGTGGCCATGAGTGTTTTGCCGAGGCCCACCACGTCTCCGATAATCACCCCATCGCGTTTGTTCAAATGGTGAGCGGCAATTTTCACGGCCGCCTTCTGGAACTCGAATAGCTTGTTGCCGAAATCGCTGGGAATTCGGAACTCGGTCAACCCCGCCCTGGCCTCCTGAGACAAGTGGTAAGCCATCTTCACGTAAATGTAATAGGGCGGGATGGGATCCTCGCGAGCCCAACTGTTTTCGATGATCTCGACGAGTTCATCGGAAATATCCATGCAGAAGCGGTCGTTCCAACGATCCTCGAACCAGCGAGCCAGTTTGTCGCAGGCGTCGCGGTCCATCACGTCCACGTTAAGTTCACCCTGCTTGGAAAGGCCGGCCAAAGTCAGGTTGCTGCTCCCAACATAACCGACCTTTGGATTGATCGGGTCCGGCCGGAAGAGCAGGTAGAGTTTGGCATGAAGAGGATGCCGCAAGAACAGCTTGACGACCACTTTCTTGTTGTTGATCTGGTCGGCAAGTCGGCGAAGGCCGGCTTCATCCTCGACGGTCGGAATACCGACCATGAGTTGCTCCCGGAATTCCTCGGCGAGCTTTTTTTTCAAGCGTATGGCCGTGGCGTTATCAATCTCATCCGGTCTTTTGGTCAGGCTCAAAGCCGCACGAAACTCGTCCGCAGGCAGCCGTTGCATTCCCACCAGGAGTCGGCAACAGCGTCCGTCTCCCCCCGCCCACCGTTCAATGTAGGAGTCAATCTGCTTCCACCCGCGCAGGTTAAAATAGCCAACGCAGAAATCCGCCCGCTCGGATACCCCCAAGGTGTCCCGCAACGCGGACAAAAGATGCTCCTCGATATTGTCAAGTATTCGAGGCAAGGCAATTTCCCTCGCTGTAAGGACTTACAGCATGATAGAATACCACGAGGCTGCAATTTCGGATAGTTACATCTCTTGGGAAAGAAAGTGACCCATTCGCATGACCCAATCTGTTCAATATTGTTGTGTTCTTCTTTGGGGCTCCGCCTGGAGGGTCGTAGCCAACTTGGCCTTGAGGGATTGTACATCAGCATGACAAAACTCTACGACCCTCTAGAAAGGTCATCCGCAACAAGGACTTGCTTATGCAAAATAGTAAAAGCGCCAAACGAAGCCAAATGGCGAAATATGACCCGTAAGAGCCTATAAAATAAGGAGATGCGATTGCTAGCAAGCACTAACTTACGAGCCTTCGATCGGTTGAACACAGGCCGTTCACGCCACCACTTGCGGATGCGGGATGGGCTGCAAGCGGGCCGGGCGGAGTTCGGCGGTGACCGGGTCAGTATCGTCCTCGGGGATGAAGTTCTTGCCCTTGCGGGTCAGCCGGGTTTCGTAGCTGTGCCTGCGATCCGGTTCGGCCACCCACCGGCGCAAATCGAGGTGGCCGCGATCCGCTTCGTAGGCCAGGACTTCCGCGTCGACAATCCTGATTTCATCCGGCTCGTCCTCGCCAGTGATCAGACAAGGGCCGGAAGCGCCTTTCAAAAACGCCAGACGCAAGGGCAATTCGCGCACCGGCTGATCAGCCTGATCCGGCCAGAAGCAAACCTTCCCCATCCATAGGCCCCGCAACTGATCCGCCGACCATTCCTCATCGGCCTCGTCACTCGGCTCGTCGGCATTCTCCTCCTCGTCGTCCTCATCATCGTCCGTGGTCAACTCAAACAGTTGTCCCACCGCCTCATGACTCTCGGTCGAGCTCGGGTAATAGTCATAAAACTCCCGGACCAACAGCAGCGAAATCGGCAACGCGATAGCCACCCAGCGGTAGTCACCCAGATAGGCCGGTGTAGCCAGGCCGTAGGCCACCACCGTGACCACGACCGCCAGCTGGATGACCAGGAGAATGGCCTGACGCATCAGACGGAAACTCCGCTTTCGGCCGGCACTTGGATTTGCTCATTCAGACGAACAACCGGCTTATCGATCGATCGGGGCGGGGCGATCTCCGCGTTACGTAGCGCCCGCAACGGATCGAGGGCCCGATTGGAACGCTCGGCCACCTCGGCCGGTGTTGGCCGACCTTTGTCCCGCGATTCCCGCAACTTCTCCATCAGCACAGGCGAGCGACGGGCCTCGGCGGCCAGTTCGCGGCGCAGCTCCAGCAGCTTATTCGCGGCGGCGTCGGCCAGAACGCGCTCGCGAAGCAGCCCGCGCCTCGCCGTTTCGGCCTCCTTGCGCTCCTGCTGGACGCCCTGCAAGTGTCGGCTCAATTCAGCGGCAACCAACACCCTCAGGCAGGGTGGCATGGGCAGGCCCTTGTCCCGCCCCGGCGGGACAAGGGTTTGCCCGTGCTTTTTAGACCGCGAAGAAGAGCACGAATAATCGCAAGTAAACCGGGATTCCCTGTGCCACCTTACTTCGGATGCACCCCACGGCGATAACCAACACCCTCGGGTATAGCGTAAACGACCACTCCCATGTAAAATCCACGCCTTCAAATACAAACAGTGTTTCTTGCTGACCAAGGAGATTTTTCGTGACCACGCATATCGTTCGCTCGCGACGTTGGACATGGCTGCTTATCTTTGCTCCTTTCGGCTTTACCCTGCCGGCGACCGCCCTCAAACTGCCCGCCGTCATCGGCGACCACATGGTGTTGCAGAGGCAAATGGATGTTCCCCTATGGGGTTGGACCGAGGCCGGCGAGACGATCAAGGTTAACGGCAACTGGAACGAGCAGTGGATCGAAAGTCAGGCCAATTCGGTCGGCCGATGGATGGTCCGATTGCCGACCCCCCCCGCGGGCGGCCCGTTCGAAATCACCATTCAAGGCCGCGAGACGATCACGCTTAAGGATATCCTGATCGGTGAGGTCTGGGTGTGTTCCGGCCAGTCCAATATGAACATGGCGCTCAAGCCCGCGGTCCCCTGGCACAAAGGCTGCCTCAACTTCAAGAAAGAAATCGCCAAGGCCCAGTTTCCCAACATCCGCCTGTTCACCGTCGAGATGCGTTCGGCCGGCGAACCGCTTTCGGACTGCCGGGGAAACTGGCAGCCCTGCTCGCCCGAAACCGTCGCGGATTTCTCGGCCGTCGCGTATTTCCTCGGTCGCCGGTTGCATAAGGAATTGGACGTGCCCGTCGGCCTGATTCACTCCTCCTGGGGCGGCACCGCGGTTGAACCGTGGACGCCGATGGAAGCCCTGCAAGCCGAGCCGATCGCCAAGGAAATGCTCGATAAATATCAGGAGGCGGTGCAGAAATTCCCCGACGCCATGCAGGAATATCGACAACAGTTGACGCGCTGGGTGGATCAGGCGGTCGAGGCCCGCGATCAGGGGAGGGTGGCTCCACCTCCCCCGACCGCGCCGAACGGCCCGGGCTTTCGGGACAGCCCCGCCGCCCTGTACAACGCCATGATCGCCCCGCTCGTGCCCTTTGGAATCCGCGGAGCCATTTGGTATCAGGGCGAGTCCAACGCGGCCAATGCGGCCGGCTACCGCGTACTGTTCCCCGCGATGATTCGCGGCTGGCGGGCGGCCTGGAAACAAGGCGAGTTCCCCTTCTACTTCGTGCAACTGGCGAATTACGACGTAACTTCCTTCCCCTATCTGACTCCGGAGAATTGGGCGGAGTTGCGAGAAGCGCAGCTCATGACCCTCGCCCTGCCGAATACCGGCATGGCGGTCAGCGCGGATATCGGCGACAAACACGACATTCACCCCCGCAACAAACAGGAGGTGGGAAGACGACTGGCCTTGTGGGCCTTGGCCAAAACGTATGGGAAAGAATTGACCTATTCCGGTCCTTTATACAAATCCATGCGAATCGATCAGAATAAAATCATCATCGAGTTCGATCACGTCAACGGCGGATTGGTTATCAATGGCGGTCCTTCGCTCAAGAGTTTCAGTATCGCCGGAGCGGACCAGAAATTCGTCCCCGCCCAGGCCGAGGTCGTAGGCGAAACCGTGGTGGTACACGCCGATGCGGTGCCTGAGCCGGTGGCCGTGCGTTACGCCTGGTGGGATGATCCTGAATGCATTCTCTATAACAAGGAGCGTCTGCCCGCATCGCCTTTCCGAACGGATGACTGGGTCGATGTGCGCATGAAACCGCACGCGGAAAAACAACCCGATTAAAGTAATTCGGTCGGCAGAATGTCGTTGTTTGAGGGAATGCCAACTTTTTGTGGCGCAGGCTGACTGCCTATGGATGGTTTCGAGGACGGCAGGGCTGAGTGCGGCACCCTCTCCGCGACGGCCGCCGAGTGTTCAAAAACCTCCCGCACATGCATCAACCAGTCGGCCAGCACAACGGCGTTGATCTGGTAACGCAGATAGCGCCCCTCGCGCCGGATGCTCACCAGGTCGGCGGATTTCAGTTCTTTCAAATGAAAAGAAACCGCATTGGGAGCCAAACCCACCAATCGACCCAACTCCCCGGCAACCATCGGTTCCCGGCAAAGCGCGGAAAGTATGTTTCGCCGACTTTCATCGGCCAAAGCCTTAAACACTCTGTCCATTTGATCGTCCATATTCAATAGTTCAACTAATATTGGCTAGTAAAAAAAATTTGTCAAGACCAAAAAAGAGGTTTCTATAAAAAAAGGGAGGAAATCAGGTTGAGGTCGGTTAATAGCGACCCAGAGCCTCCTGGGCTCGTTGGGCGTGGGTACTGTCCGGGGCCAGTTCGCGGACACGATGCCACATGGCCTTGGCCCGGTCAATCAACCCCATGTTTTCAAGGGCGATGGCTAGGTTTTCGCGATAATCCAGGTTATTCGGCTGGGCATTGACCGCCCGATCAAAATGATCGACGGCCAACTCGAACTGCCGGCGGTTGGCGAACATCAAACCGACCCGGTAATGCAGGTCCACATATTCGGGATGCAGGTCCAGAGCCTGTTTGAGGCGTTCGATGGCCTCATCGGTTCGGCCTACCTCGTATAAAGCGAGTCCCAACTTGACCAGGGCCTTGGTATAGACCGGGTTGATGGCCACGGCCAAGGCAAACTGCTCAATGGCCTCATCCGCTTGCCCGCGCTGCCGCAACAACAAACCGTAACGATAATGCACGTCGGGATGGTTCGGACGCTCGGCCGCCAATTGGCGATGCCGTTCTATTTGCTTATCGATCAGATCCTCGAAGCCCAGTTCAGGCGGGGCCGCCGCCTCGGCCGGTCCGACGTTCAAATACTGTTCCGCCTCCTGCTGTACCGCGCACTTCAATTGCAGCCGGGCCACCTCCGAGTAGAGCAACGTGCTGTTCGGCTCGACGGTCGCGGCCAGGTCAAACGTCGAAATCGCCTCGACCTCGCGGCCGGCCGCATGTTGGGAAACCCCCAGCCCGACATAGGCGGCCAGCAGGCGATCGTTGATTTCGATCGCCCGGGTAAACCACTGGGCGGCATCGAGGTTGCGGCCGCTACGCAAATGCTGCGTACCGGCCTTCACTGTCGCTTCCAAGAAACCGGGGTGGATCTCCGCCGCCTTGAGATAAGCCTGCATCGCGGCTTCGTCGTTGCCGATGCGCGCATACAAATCGCCCAGGCGCAGATACGTGTCCGGGTACTCCGGGCGTTTTTCGATCATCAAATGTAATTGCTCGATGGCCTCGCGAATCAGGCCCGCCTCCTCCATCGTGGCGGCCAGGTCATCGTGGGTCTCCCAGTTGTCCGGCTCGATGGTCAAGGCGTTCTCGAATGATTTGATGGCTGCCTCGATATCTCCCTTACGCAAATAAAGACCGGCGACCGTTAAATGCAAGTCCACATCGGCGGGATCCGCGACCAGGAGTTCCTCATACTGTTCCACCGCCCGATCCAGCCGATCCTGACGCAGATAAATAGCCGATAATCGCTCGCGGGCGTTGCGCAGGGCAGGCGACACGCTCAAGGCACGCAGATATTCCTCAACAGCGTTTTCCAGCCGGCCTTGTCGTTCATGACAGAAGGCCAACGCAAAACGTACGGCCGCATCATGCGGTTCAATCCGCGCCGCCTCGGTCAGTTGCTCGATCGCCTCATCGAGACGGCCCATATCCTCAAGGCAACAGGCGGCGGCGATCCGGGCCAGGGCGTGATTTTCATCCAGCCGTCGGGCTTCCTCGAACGCCGCCAACGCCCCCGCGGCTTGTCCCTCGCGTAACCGGGTAAATCCCGCCCGCAAGACGGCTTCAATATCCCCCGCGACGGCCACCGGCGACGACTCGTCCGCGACCGTTCGCCAACGGTCGGCGAAGGCGTCCGCCAATCGGCCCATCATCCCGCGCCCCAGTATTTCCAGAAGGTACGACATTCGTTTCCCCTCAGGCCTCCACGACCGCCAGCTCCGCGAGCGCGGCCCGCGCGGCTGGGTAATCTTTTTTCAACGCCAATGCCCGACGATAAGCTTCCCGAGCCCGATCCGTCTGACCGGCCTTTTGGCACAACTGGCCCATCAGATAATGCACATCGGGATAATCCGCCCCGGCCGCGATGGCCTCATCAAGGCGCGACATACCCGCCGCATACTGGTCGGCCTGTCCATAAAGCCGCGCCAGGAGAATCAAGGCATTGACGTAACGCGGATTCAAGTCCACGGCCTGCCGCGTGTGGATCAGGGCCTCGACCCCGCGTCCCAGCCGTCGATATACTTCTCCACAGTGGTAATGCAGATCGGCATATTCCGGATAGCGGGCCAACGCCCGCTCCAAGGTGGCCGCCAGTATCGAGAAGACTTCCTCGTCCACCTCCGTCGCCGGCAGCGACAGGAAGGACTCCACGAAATCCGGCTCGGCGGTGATCGCCTCGGCCAGCCGATCCAGGCTGCGTTCGTCGTTGCGGGCCGCGGCGTCACGCGACGCCCGCCACGCGATATCCGGCGCGCCGTTGCTGCGTGACATTCCCTGAGCCAGCAGATTCAATTGCAGGGCAATCCGCGCATTGAGCGGTTCGTGCTCATGGGCACGCTGGAGATAATTCAAGGCACGTTCGTAACGGCCCTGGACCGCGCAACACTGGGCCAGGCGTTCCAGCGCCGGTCCATGCGTCGGATCGAATGTCAAAGTTTTCTCGAACAACCGCTGCGCTTCCGCAAGCTCATCATCGGCGGCGAGCATGACTCCAAGCTGGTAGTTCAATTCCGGATGTTCCGGGGCACGGGCCAGTCCCTCGCGCAGGGTAGCCAAGGCCTCCATCGGATTACCCTGCTTCCACAAGGCAAGGGCCAGACGAATGCGGACATCGGTATCGTCCGGATTCCGCCTACAAAGCTCGCCCAGTTCCCGCCCGGCCAGATCATAACGCCCCGCACCCACATGGCAGGCCGCCAGAAATCCCGCCAACCCACCATTCGTCGGGTTGATTCGGGCCGCGGCCTGGAAATGTTCCGTGGCTTGCCCAAACCGCCGTCGCCGAAAGAGTTCGATGCCCTGGAAATAATGCGCCTGCCCAAGATAAAACCGGCTCAACAGCCGGCGGGCCCCCGAGGCGTGGTCGGCCGGCGGGGTCAGATGCTCGATGGCCTCGGCATAGCGGCCGGCGTTGAAGGCCGACATCCCTTGCCGATAGCGTTCCCGATTACCCATGCCATCCTCGCGTTTTTCGGTTAAACTGGGTCTTGCGAAACGTTAGTCGTTCGGCCGTCGCGATATACGACGCAACGGCGCGGCCTCCCCCGCTTGTATCGGTTATTCCCGCAGGCCTGTTAAGCGTGCGTCCTGAAACCAGCGTCGGGTGGGTGAGTGACACGGATACCGTGGGGAAATACATGGTGTTTCGGGACGTATCAGGATAACACCGGCGATTCAGGCTCGTTGGCCACGCTGTACGAACAATCGCCGGGTTATCGGACATGTTGAATAGACCCATCGCGGCGTTCGTCGCGGGTCATGTGTATCCCATTCACCGCGGTCACGGAGTCATCATGGGCCCTGAAGCGATATCCATCCGAACACTTGGTTTCAGCATATCGGGTGTTTTCACGATCTTGTGCATGGTATTCCCATGGCTGATACTCGCCGGTTGCAAGGAGGAGACGGTAACCGAACCGACCACCACCGCGCCGGCCGATCCTCGGACAGGTTTTATCGCCTTTGTCGGCGCCGGGCGCGCGGATCCGTTCTGGCCGATTCTTCAAGCCAGCGCCGAGCGTTACACGCGCAGCATGAAGACCAGGGAAATCCGCTACCTCAATCCCGACGTGGTCTCGCCGCAAGCCCAAATCAGTCTGCTCGAATCACTGAACGATCCCAACTTGCGCGGCGTGTGCGTGCAACTCATCGACCCCGAGGCGGCGCGGTCGGCCCTGGAAAAATTGAACCAGCGGGGCGTCGTGGTGGTCTCCATGATTCAACCGGCCGCGGAAAACCTGCGAGTCGGACACGTGGGGTTCGACCAGGCCGCTGTCGGGCAAGCCCTGGCCGACGCAACCGTCGAAGCCCTCGACGGCCAAGGCGATATCATGATCCTTCATGCCGATCCGGCCCACCCGATTTATGGACCGCGCCTGGAAGCCCTCAATAAAGCCCTGCAACTTCACCTCAATATCCATGTCCTGGCCCGGGTGAATGGCCTCGGCAATCCTCGGGAATCGCGTCGGGCCATGGCCGAGATATCCTCCCGCTATCCGCGCATATCCGCCTGGGTGGCCCTCGACGAATGGCCTTTGCGTGACGCCGGCGCGACCGATGCATTCATCCGCCCCGGTTGCCGATTCGTGACCTTCGGCGGCGCACCACCCCAATGGCCCCTGCTCGAAAACGGCACGATCACCGCCGCCGTTGCCGCGCATGGCGGCGACCTGGGAACCTATGCCCTGATATATTGCCTGACCGCGCTGAGCACGCCCACGCGTTTCGATACCGTCTACCACGCTCCCTTGCGTATCGTGCGGGCAACCAATCTGGAGGATTACAAACGCGACTGGAGTTATTGGTTGAGCGGCGATTTTCATCAAGGTCGTCCCGGCAGTCCGATGATCCCCGCCCCGCACGCGACCCGATAGCGAACACGATCAAGAGAATCCGGCGTCAACATGCCGTTAAGAGTTTTCGGGATGATCGCGGGATGACGGGATCGTCTTGAGAAGCCGACGCGGGTTACATCGGATGTGCCGAGGCCGACGCGGACGCGGACGCGGACAGTTGTTCCACGGATTGATCGGTCGGGGCGCTGCGCGTCGCGATCGGCGCGGGGTTGGCGGGAGCGGGCACGACCGGGGCATATTCCGGAACAATTTCCTTGAGCAAGTTACGTATCTCTTCCGGGCCGGCCGTATTAGCGATTTCAATCAGCCGTTTGATCCCCGCGCAAACGCGATCAAAATCCTCCGGTCGCTTTTTAATGATACCGATTTTGCTGTGACTGGTGCGACTGACATCCTCTCCGGTAATGGAAAGTTCCTCGAAGAGCTTTTCGCCAGGTCGAATTCCGCTAAAACGGATTTCGATATCCTCGCCCGGGCGTAATCCGCTGAGGGTAATGAGATCGCGGGCCAGATCGACGATTTTGACGGGTTCACCCATGTCCAGCAGAAAAATCTCTCCGCCGCGGCCCATCGCCCCGGCCTGCAGCACAAGCTGCGAAGCCTCCGGAATCGTCATGAAATAACGGGTCATGTCCGGATGGGTAACAGTCACCGGCCCGCCCCGGGCGATCTGTTCCTTGAAAATCGGCACGACGCTGCCGTTGCTGCCCAGCACGTTTCCGAAGCGGACGGTTACGAATTCCGTCCGGCTGCGGATGCGGCCGCTTAACTGCTGAACGTACATTTCCGCCACCCGCTTGCTGCAGCCCATGACGCTGGTCGGGTTCACCGCCTTGTCCGTCGAGATCATCACGAATTTCTCGACATCGTGCCGGGCGGCCAGATCGGCCAGCGTGCGCGTGCCCACGATATTGTTCTTCAGCGCCTCGCCGGGGTTCCATTCCATCATGGGAACGTGTTTGTGCGCCGCCGCATGAAAAATCGCGCTGGGTTTCTCCTGCTCCAGAATCCGATCCAGACGAGGCCCATCGCTGATATCCGCCACATAAGGCTCGCGGGACAGGTTCGGAAATTCCCGCTCCAGTTCGCGGTTAATCTCAAACAGGGCGTTCTCCATCCGCTCGACCAGCAACAGCTTCTTCGGACCAAATTGAGCGATTTGCCGACACATCTCCGAACCGATCGAGCCGCCCGCCCCGGTCACCATGACCACCTTGCCACGGATGTATTGCCCGATCGCCTCGGTATCCAGAGTCACCGCCTCGCGGCCCAGCAAGTCCTCGATGTCCACCGGACGAATCTGGCTGACCTGCACCCGACCCTCAATCAGGTCGCTCACCGCCGGCACCGTGCGAAACTGCAGGTTCAGACCCTGGCATTGCTCGATCAGCCGCCGTACCCAGCGCTGCGGCGCCGAGGGGACCGCGATCAGCACCTCGTCAATGTCCTGCTCCTCGCAGATCTCCCGCATCCGCTCGGTCGTGCCCAATACGTCAATACCCCGGATGCGCACGCTCTGTCGGCCGGGATCGTCGTCCAGAAAACCCATCACCCGGTAACGGCCCTCGCTGGTCCGCACGATTTCGCGAAGAATGGAATCCCCCGCGTCGCCCGCTCCGACGATCAGCAACCGGCTGCGCTTGGCTCCCTCCAGCGGACGGAGCTCCTCGTTGTAGAACCGATAAGCGATCCGGGCTCCCGAGATGGTGGCGATGGTAAAGACCCAGTCGTATAAAAAGATTGTTTCCGGAATCCAGTAGCCGCTTTCCTCGACAAAGATAATCCAAATCGGCCGGCTCGCGAACACCGCGGCGATACACAGAATGATACTAATATGCGTGGCCTTGAAAATACCGAACAGATCGCGCAACCCCACGTAACGCCAGGAGTCGCGATACAGCTTCATGGCCCCGAAAACCGACAGCTTGACAACCAGCGTCAAGGGTAGGTAGGTCAGGTACTCATAAAGAAACCATTTTAAATTGGGGCGGAGGTTGTACCGGAGAAAGAAGGAAATCAACAGGGCGATACTGAACAACACCGCGTGGGCGCAGAACGAAACGAATACCCGGTGCCGAAGCCGCCATTGCCATAATGATTCAAAAAAAGATCCGCTCATCAACTCTCCACTTCGCCGCGGATACGACGTTTCGATCGCCCCACGAAGGAACCTTCACCCACTATCGCTCGGACGAGCCGCTTTCGGGTGATGGATGCCAAGGCATCATGATCTCCGTCCGGCCCCGTGGCGGCAGGAATCCCGAGGACATGGCCCCCGGTTGTCGACGGTCCTCCTCCATCGCCAGTTTCATCAATTCGGGCAGATTAGACCAAGGCTGCACCGCGTCATCACCGGCCAGTTGGCTCCGGGCGTAAAACTCGCCTTCGTTGCGACTGCGATACCAGAGCATGGTGGCGGCCAAAGCCCGCACCGGAGCCACGATCTGGGCGGCCATCCGTCGCTGCTCACGATCGCTCAACCCCGGCGTCCGTCTCTGGGACACCTCCTCCGCACTCTGCCGGGCCACCGCCACGATTCTTTGGATATCCTCCTCGAATTTATCTCGGCTGACATAACGGCCGGGCAAATCATCGATACGCAAGAGAAACAATGGATCCACCAGCCGTTGGGTTTTCAGATCGGGGCGCAGCAACCACAACAACGCATGAGCGGCCACCGAATACTGCTCCTGGGCCATGGCGGCGTGCAACTGCGACAACTTCACTAACGCCCGCTGCTCCGGTTCGCTTGAGGAAATCCGGTCGGCAAGGCTGAACATCTCATACGCTCGGCGGTAATCTCCGTCCTGGAAATAACGCCACCCGTCGGTGAAATACAACTGCATCCGCGAGGACATGTAGTGCTCGGCCATTTCGTTGAGGGAGCGCTGGCCAGCCATGGCGTCCAAACCTTCGTCCTCCCCGTCGTTTTCACCACCGGCCTTCTGCCGTCGGATGACCACTTCCGGTTGGAACCAAGTGTGATAACCGCTGGAAAACTCGCGGGACAACCCCAACCCATCCATGCTGGAGGCTATTCCAATCCTGTTCAACGGCGTATTCGTCAGCGCCGGATCCATCATTCCCGTGCTGCGCATGTAGGCTTCGCGCGACAATCCCTGACGAGGCAGACCCAATGGCCTAAGTGGAGGGTTAGAACCCAACTTGGAAGAATTGGCCTGCCCGAAGGCGGGTAAGGCAAATCCCGCCACGACAACCAGCGCAAGGAGGATACGGCCGCTAAAAATACAATCGGACACCCGTGGAGCACTGGCGGCTGGTCGAGTTCCATGCGTTCTCAGCGTTACCGAAGGCCCTTCAAACCGGTTTATGCTTATACGGCGTTTTTCCATCATCCTGATCCGTCTGATCGTGGCCCCAAGACAATCATACGCCACGCCAAACAACAAATCGTCTTTTCCCGACAATTTAGATTACGCTATATGTCGATTCAAGTTATCGACAGACTGCGCCAAAAACTATTCCATTATATAAGTTATTTTCAAATATAGAGTTACAAATGCAACACCTGGCTGTTTTTTACCCATTAAAATCCTTCTCCAATCCATCCCGATTATCAGGGATAAGAATATATCCTAATCGATCATTATCGGTTTAATTATTTCACTATATTGAAGGAAACGAATGGCAACAAACCCCTGTGGGATTCGTACTGGGTTTAATGGATAAATTCTTCTTCATGCCGCATAATCAGGTTCGCCTCTCGATAATGCTGGTTCCACACGGTATCGTCGGGAGCAAGGGGCGGCCGAGTCTCCCCGGAACCAAGGACTATGCTATTACCTTCCCAGTTTAGAAAACGATGTGAGCACTATTTCTGAAACGAATACTTCCGCGATCAGTTCGGAGACCGTCACCCCATCGCTAATTCAACCCGCTGAACAGAAAAGCCTGGGCGTTATCCTGCTGGCCATTTTTGCCCTGGCCACTTGCCTAATGGGCCTAGCCGAAGGCCCCCCGATGGGCGATCACGAATGCATCAACGCTCTGCAAGCCCGTGAAGCCTTCAAAACCGGAAATTGGCTCATCCCCCTCTTTGAAGGTACCCCCTGGATTCGCAAGCCGCCCATGGGCACATGGCTGATTGCGTTGGCTTCCCTGATCGTCGATCCCGCCGGCGGTCAGCATGTTTCCGAATTCGCCGCCCGACTTCCTTCCGCCATAGCCGGCTTTCTCACGGTCTGGGTGATGTTCTGGCTCGGCCGCATGATGTGGGGCCATCGCGTCGGATTGATCACCGGTTTCCTAAGCGCCGGCACGGTGGGTTTGATTTTCTTCGCCCGCAATGCATTGGTTGACATAACCATGACCTTGTTTATCTGCCTGGCCTTCGCCTGCTTCTGGCGCGGAGCCATGCACGAGCCGCGCAGCAAAATATTCATGGTTTTGTACTTCGTGGCCTTCTCGGCCGCCTGGATGTCCAAGGCCCCGTTGCCCGGCGCGCTCATCGGCCTGCCCCTGGCCGTTTATTGGTTTATTACGCTTCCCTTGCTGAATAAGGCTGAAGGCACCTCCGGCTTGAGAGAGTCTTTCATCCTTCAATGGAAAAATCTCGGCCAACTCTGGCTTGTTCCCGGCATTATTCTTTTTCTCATTCTGGGGTGTTCATGGTGGATCTATGCCTATTGCACGGTTGACACGGCCGCCGAACTGTGGGAAACCGAATTCCTCGACCGCTATACCGGCGGCCTGCGCGCCCATAGCAAATCAGCCTTATACTATCTGCCGCTGATCCTCGGCATGTGCGCGCCTTATACGCTCTCCATCCCCGAAGCGGTGGGCGCTACGTTCATGAAACGCTATCGCGCCCAGCGGCCGGGCATCGCCTTTGCCTTTACCTGGGCCGTGATCGGCACCATCATCATCAGCAGGTCCGAATTCCGACAGCCGCATTACCTGATCGGCGTATTGCCGGCCTACTGGCTCCTGCTGGCCCCGGTCGTCGATCGTCTGTTTTTCGGACCGATAACACTATCCAGACGCATGGCCGTACTGACTGGTTATCTCCTTGTCATCGCCTTGTTGGCCGGCATTGTGGCCGGTGGTGTATACATCTATATAAAATACCCAGGATTTATCACGATGTATGTCCCCGTGGCCTTGGGTAGCTGGCTACTCTGGTCGTTCGCCTGCCGGGCTTTCGCCCGCATGCAACGGACCCTCGCGTTTGCCTTTCTTCAGGCGAGCGTTCTGCTGATCATATGCTTCGTCTGGCCGACCTCCGCCCTGGTGATCAACGCCAACGCGGAGGCCAACGCCCTAGCCGAAAAACTCAAGGAAAACGGCGCCGATCCCGCCGACGAAATCATCTGGGTGGACGGCCGTCCCGACGCCAGCATCGGTTATTACAGCGGTTTGCACATGCAGCGGATCATGAACGAAATGGAAATCTCGCAATACCGTGAAGACCGCACGGAGATTCCCGACGATTTGAAATGGGAGGTGGCCGAGCGTATCGAAAAACGACTGCAACAACCTGAACCAGTCTACATGATCATGCACACGAAAAACTTTGATCGACTTCGGGCCCATTTGCCGCGAATGCCTGAACGTGTCCTTTTCCAACTGGAAGGTTTTCACCCGCATGAACCGGACGATGAATTGATCGTCTTTACCCAGCAGTCGGTGGAAACCCGACCCACCAATGACGCTCTTCCGACACAACCATCCTTCCAGCCACCGCCCGTCCGTTAATAATGAAATTCATCGCGGCTTCCCTCACCACGAGTGAATTTATCGGGGAAACGCTTTTCAGCCGGCCTACCCCATTGTCAATATTTCCGGATTTTCCTTGCCCCGCGAGGGTTTATGACGTATACTGTTGTAGTGGAAATGCACGTCGCCGTACTGGCAGATCGACGACACGTGATTGGGTGACAACGACATCGCAATAAGACGCATCGCGTGGTTTTGGAGCACGCTCGTGATTTGTTATGTTCATGAGGAGTGCAACGATGGCGTTCATGCCCGAAATTATCGGCGAGACGCGGGAACAGGCCCTCGAGCGCAGCGACGAGCAAGAGGAGCAGGAATCCGTTGGCGAGCCGGCCTTTCCCCCGCGCCAGGGACGCCATCTCAAATTGAGGGCTCTCACGGAGACGCTTTATGGCGCGCCTCCGTTCATGATACGGTTGAGCGATTTCTCCGGAGAGGGAGAACGTGCTCCTCCGGTAGAGCGGTAGTCGGTGGGGAAAGAAAGACCGTAACGGCCCGACGGACGTGGGCCGATAGTATGTGATATCCTGTAACGTCCTGAAATGGATGCGACAGGGAAAGGGGGAAATAAAAAGAATAAAGAAAAGAATCGAACAAGGATGGACGATTGAACCCCATGAGGGGCACAGCAGTGAATAAGCCTGCGTGACAGGCTAAGCCGACCCAAGCGGCCGGTAAATACGACGACAACGGCGAACGACCTGAGCGTAGACTCCCGCTCGTTCGCCGTTGGGCGTTTTACTTTTGGCGAAGTGCTCGCCTTGGCCAAGTCCGAGCCGGTTCTCATTCACTCGGCTCGCGGGGAAGATTTTATTCTCGAATCCGCGGACGACTTCGACCGGGAAGTCGCCGCTTTGGGCTACGATAAAGATTTCTCGTCCTTTCTGGAATCGCAATCAAACGAAACCGGAGATATTCCCCTGGACCAGATTCGTCGGCAACGCGGTTTATAAGAAGACGGCCGCTATCTGGCATACGCCGGCCTAAAGACCACACCCGTCTCCGCCGGCTGAGTGGTCGTCTCTCGCGCCGCATAGGCTTCACGCAACATGCCCAGCAACACGACCACCCTTTCATGCACATTGAACTCAGCGCCTCGGCGTCTCTACGCGAGGATCCCCGTCCTTGCCAACGAACTATGTGACCGTCGGAGGCTCCGCCGGATGGAGCAGGCCGTCGAACAACGCCCAGGCAAGGAAGGTCACGATACCCCCATCAGCCGCACGCAGTAACTGGAACATAGGCTGTTACGCAGAATAGGAGCGTGGCGGCCACGTCCAACGTGCCCGGCACGAAGAAAGCGGTTATAATCTTGAAATCAGTGTTTATGACAGGGTCGCGGAAAACGCCATATACGCTGGTTTTCGCGGAATGTGTGTATCCGGGGAGATTCGTGCATGAATTCAAAGGAACGGGTCCGGGCGGCCATCGCCCGCCAACCGGTCGATCAGGTGCCGCTCGGCTTCTATACCGTCGATCATGATACGATCGAGGCGGTCCTCGGACGGCCGACCTTCGTGCGTAACAAGATCGCTCATCGCGTGGCCTTATGGGAAGGCCGCCGCGACGAACTCGCGGAAAGCCTGAAAAAGGACACCGTGGAGTTTTATCGCAAGATCGATTGCGCGGACATCATTCTACCCAAGGAGGCTTGCTGGCTGCCCCCACGCGATTACGATCCCGACCCGCCGCGCAAGATCAGCGAGAATTGTTGGGAAGACCGCCTCGGCCGGATCTGGCAGGCGGTTCCGGAAGTCAACGACATCACCTGCGTTCATGATCCGAACATCGGCAAGAAAACCTACACCCCGGCGGATTTCGAGGGACCGGTCGAGGACGAGCCTTTTGACCCGTCCTGTTTCGAGGTGACGGATTACGTGATCGAGCAACTGGGACAGGATCGTTATGTGGCCACCACGACGGGAGGGACGACGGCCCTGACGTTGATCGACGGAATGGAAAACGGGTTGCTGATGTACGCGACGCAGCCGGAGGTCATCCACGCGGCCAATCGCCGCTCGGTAATGGTCCAGAATCGGCGTGACCCGGATTATATTCGCCCGGGGGCGGCCGGGGCCTTGATGGAGGAGGACATGGCCGGCACCAATGGGCCGTTGATCAGTCCGACGATGTTCCGGGAGATGGGTTTTCCCTATCTGCGGGAGCGCATCGCCAGCGTCAAAAAACACGTGGATCAGGTCATTTTTCACAACTGCGGTATGAATATCCCCCTGATGGACATGCTCATCGAGGCCGGGATCGACTGCTACCAGTCGCTGCAGACGACGGCCGGCATGGAAGTGGGCAAGCTCAAGGCCCTCTACGGCGACCGCTTGTGCTTCTGGGGCGGGGTGGCCTTGGAAGTTCTAATTGGAGGCACACCGGACGACGTGCGCAAGGAAGTGCGCCGGGCCATGGATCGCGGCGCGCCCGGCGGTGGATTCATCCTCGGCCCCAGCCACTCCATCGCCAAGGGCACGCGCTACGACAACTTCATGGCCCTGCTGGACGAATTCGTGGCCCTGCGGGACAAGTATTGAGCCGGATCGTTCAACGCACCATGCGCGGCGCGCAGGTCAGTGCATCCGGGGAAAACAGATCGATACCCCCGTCGCGCAGATAGCGGGCCTGAGCGATCAATTTCCGAATGTTTCCCAGCATCGGCTCGTCAAACAGCGCGGCGCCAGGACGGGGATCGGATTCGCGCGAACAGGTTCGACAGGGAACCGTCCCCCTTCCCGCGCAGTGCGTGCAGACCATCGCTCCGCCGGCGTTGCAATCGGGACAAGGCGCGATGGTAAGGGAACGATCGGCGGGATCACGACCGGCCTCGCGGCCGCGCAGAACGCCCCGCCCTTTGCAGGTCGAGCAGTTGACGATGCCCGTCCCGCGACAATGGCTGCAATCGGCCAGACCGGTATCCCCGCAGCTTCGACAAAGAGTGAATGGCTCCTCCGCGTTTCTCGATTTGGCCAAATCGTTTAGGGAAATGCCAAGCATGGATTCGGCCAGCTTCTCCACTTCCGGAACCTCCCGGACCTTGAGGATGGCCATGTGCGCCGCCGCGCGATTGCCTTCGAGGCTGCTCTGCAACGCCTGGATCAGGGCGTCGAACGCCGCCCGGCGGTTTCGTTGTTCGAGGAGGCGAAGCTCTACAAGACGGACCATGGCCGCGGCATCGAGCGGGTCCGCCAGCACGGTCCGACACAGATCGGCCATTTCATCGGTCGGAGCGGGAGCCGAGGCTGGCTGGCTGGCCGGCGCGGGCGCCGGGCAGGAACGCGGATCGCCGATCACTCCAAGAAACAAAACCAGAATCATGACGTATCTCATGACGACGTAACCTCCTCATGATCGTCGAGGTTTTGTCGGACGGATGGCGCGACCGGCCCGGAGTTTAAATCGTTGAGCATTTCCCACAGGCCGAGATTGTAAAGAGCGCTTTCGCGCAATTCGTCGAGCACATTGACCGGGCTCGCCAGGCGTTTTTCCTTTTCCATTCGGGCATCAACCAGTCGGGTCAGACCGGTGCCGCCGCTTTGCTCGATCAGGAGTTCCAGCAAGGCACCTTCGGTTTGCAGGGCGACGACCGCGCGTTGTAAAGCGGTTGCGCTGGCCGCGATCCGCGTCTTCTTTTCGAGTTCGATGATATCCGCCCTGACCGCGAAATCCTTGCCCAAGGAGTGCTCACGGACCAGTCGGCTGAGTTCGTGGCCGACACTATCCAAGGCATCCAGCAGATCGTGCTCGAGATCCGGACCGACCGACAGTACCGTGCGCGGCGCGGGATTGCCAGATACGGGCTGGCCGGACCCGGTCCAGTGAAATGACTCTAAAGCCTGCGCGGTCAGGCGGGCATGGCGGATGGCGGCGGCGATCAATCGGGAAGGCAGATGGTCATTCGGATCCCAGGCCGCGGACAACGAGGCACTCTGTCCCGCCGATGCGGCGGCCTGGCGATAGTTCCAGCGGAGCACGCCTTGCCGCAGTTTTTCCCGCCACCATTGCACGCACTCCTGCCGCTCGCGGCGGGTATTACGCAGGCGGAGGCGCACGTCGGCAAGGTTCATGGGCACATAAACATCACTCTGGGCGATAAGGGCCTGCGAGATCAAGAATGACACCCGTGAGTTGGCCTTGCCCAATATTTCAATTAGCCGACGCGGAATATCCGGGTCGGTCATTTCGGACAGCGTACGGATAATCCGCGAGCAGGTGGAGGTATCACGGCGACATCGATCGTCCAGTACGTCCAACAGGGCCTGGACCGCCGCCGGCGTGTTCAGGATGTGCAGTTCCTCGATAGCCCGGTAGCGAATGCCGGGAACCGCGGAATGGCAGTCGGCTTTCAGGGTTTCCAGTCGCTTGATCTGAAAACTGGTCGTCGTCGTTTGTGCCGGTTGAGTCGGGGAGCGGATGGAAATACTCACTTCGTCGGCCAGCAGGGCCGGCGCGGAGGGACGTCCCAGAAGATTAATCAATTCGAGGCCGCTACCATCGGTCTGTCCACATAACTCGCGGGCGCGCACGGAACAGGCCGACAAGGCCAAGGCCGTATCACCGAGCAAGGCTTCCATGGGGGCGCGGGGCGATGCGAAAGATCGACGCAAACGCCCCGCCAGACTGGCTTCGGGCCATCCTGCAACTGTTTTCGTTACCGGGGAAGCCGGCGGCGTGGACGGTTGCGACACGGGATTGCTCGGCAAATCCGCAACAGGAACAACATCGGTTATCGCGGGTGGGTTGAGGGCTATCGCGGGCGAGGGCGGCGCCGGGGCGGTCGCTGGTTGAGCAACAATCGCCTCGCCGATCGGGTCCGGTGTTGACGGCGAAGGCGATTCGACCATCGGCGCCGGTGGATGGTCAGGGACATCGGGTTTCGCTACGGACGAATCGCCACCGCGACGGGCAAAGAAGAACAAGGAAAAAAGAACAACCGCGGCGGTTGGAATAGCAACATTCCAGAAGGTCGCGGTTGGTAGCAAGCGCCGCGGCCAAATGCGCTCATCGCGTACCTCCAGTTTCTCCCCGATATCCGTGACGATATCGCATGGGGCATCGAGGGCATCAAGTGAAGGGTCGTTTAGATCAATGGGTTCCGTGTCGGAACCGGCGATCCACTCCGGGGTTTCCCGCTCCTGATCGGCGAAGCGGGCGACATGGTTATTGATGAGTTCCGTCGCCAGGCGCTCGGACAGGCCGTGGGAGGTAGCCAGAAAAATCAGGTCGGCTCGCTCCGACGGCGTGGGGGCGCGGCCGGGAAAGCGGGTGTGCAGCAGTTGGGCAAACCAGTTTTTGAGAAATGACAGATGGTATACGCCGCGGCAGGCGTTCAGGGCGGCCAGGCGCTGCTCGATCACGGCCGCCGCCTGCTCGCGAGGAATGCGCAGTTTGGCGGCCAATTGTAGTAAGCGTTGCTCGTCGCCATGCAGCAGCAGCCCTTCGTGAATCGTCAGGTCCACCACGTCACCAAAAAACGCCGCCCCATCGACCGGCGGCCTGGCAGCGCCGCTGTCGGGCAGAGGGATTCCGGCTAAAGCCTGTTCAATCTCGGTCGGCGGGACACCGAGTTCGCCCAGCTTTTGAGCGAGGGGCGGGCGTTTCGATTCATCGAGGGTTCCGTCGGGATTAAGGGCGACCTGAATAGCCGAGCGGGCGACCTGCATGATCCGCTGTCGATCCTGCTCGGCCTTGAGGCGGGCCTTGCGCTGTCGGATAATTTCATGGAGATAGGCGTTGTAAGCTTCCCGTCGACGCGGGTCGCGCAGCACCTCGGCGGCGGTCACGAGTTGGTCCTGCTCGAATTTCATCACCAGCGGAATAAACTGCGGCCCGGGAATGTTCTGGCGCAGCCGTTTGCGACGCTCCTCCAAGGCTATATCGACGGCATCCGGCGAGCAGTTTTTCGGATCGAGTCCGAGCAAATGATAATGGGTCGGTTCGGTGAACCGTTCCGGAATGCCGAGCAGCTTGTAGAAGAAAGTCCACTCGATCATGGCGACGTATCCTTGACCGGCCCCGATGTCGGACGTTGAGCAAGCGTCAGTTCCCGGTCGAGGGCATCCAATTGTTTTCGCCAGTTCGCCGATTCAATCCTCGGGTAGCGCAGGCGAAGCAAAGTCAGGAGTTTTTGCGCGTGTTCAAGTCGTCCGGCGCGCTGGTGGCAACGGATCATGCGATACTGGGCTTCAAACCAATCGTCGGTGTTTTCCTTAAGCCCTTGAGCGAGAGTGCGCCATTGATCCAGAGCCTGATCGTATCGACCAACGGTTTCATAACAATGGCCCAGGCCCTGAAGAATGTCGCCGGCCTTCTCCAAGGGCAGATGATCCGGCACCTGGCGGAACAGCCACTCATATTGTGCAAGGGCCTCGCGATCGCGTCCAAGGCGGAGGAGATTTTGCGCCAAACGACGCCGCAGGGTGATTTCCTGCCCGCGGTCCACGGCAACGGAAGCCTGACTTGCGTTTTCGAGCAACACGGTATACGTGCGTACCAGCGGCTCAACCAGTTGCCGCGCGCCGGTTTCATTTCCGTCGGCGATTCGCCGGTCATAATGCCGTTCGAGAATGTCGGCCATCACCGCCAGATGAGGGCACGCGGCGGCGCGGCCCCCTGGCCGACTCAGCAGATTGTCCAAAGACTTATTGGCCGATTCGATACGGCCGTCCAGCCATTGTATTCCCAGAGTCAATACCAATCGCTGATCGGCGGCATGGTTCGGCTCACGCAATATCTTGAGCAGGGTTTCGCTATCGTTGATTAAGGCCTGAACAGCGGGCATGTCAGGCTTGGCCGGTTCGAGATAGCGGGTGGCCGTCCGCAAGGCTATATCCACCACGCTCCGGGCTTCGGTGTAAGCATCAGCGGGCAGTTCGGTCGTCGCCGCGAGCATATAACGCCGGATCGCGGCGGCCGAACGATTCAACAACTCGACCAGAGACCGTTCATCATTTGCGTTTTTAACCTCTTTCCCAAGGTCATCGGCTTGACGCAGGGCGATCACCGCCAGTCCATATTGCGCCCGGCGATAAATGGGCGAGTCGGCCGGGATACGTCCAAGGATTTCCTCGGCCTCGCGATAACGGCCCGCTTCATGGAACAGGTTGGCTCGCTCCCAGGCAAACCGGCTGACCATCGGATGGTTGGCGAAAGTTTTCTCCGCGTAATCAAGGAAGGCGAGAAAGGTTTCAGGCGAGAGAGCAGGCTCGGCTTTGAGGGCCTTGACACCGGCCTCAAAGGCGTGAGTCAACAATGTTTCGCAACGCCGATCGGATGCGTGGTGGCGAAGGAAATCGTCGGCCAACCGATGCGCGACGAGCCATTGTTGAAGATTCCAGGCCGCCGCCGCCCGGAGGTAACGCAGATCGGCCGCCAGCATGTCGCCGGCCGGTTGCTGTTGCCCAAGCAGATTAAGGCCGTTTTCCGCCTGAGTAAGCGCATCCGCGTATCGCCCCTCACCGAAAGCTTTTCGGGCGACCTCCAGACAGCGCAGGCCCTCGTTGCCCGCCTGTCCGCCGGAGACCTGGATGATTTCACGCTGCCAGGATTCGCCGTAAGGTTGCACCATGGCCGCCACCTGATCCAAACGCTCGCGATATCGGGCATGATAGGGGTTACTTTTCGGATCACCGGCCAGGGCGGCCAGACCCCGGGCCCATTCGACGGCCATGCCCAGCTCGACTTCATCCAGTCGTTGCTCGCGCGGGCGGTCGGCGAAATAACGATCGGCGGTCTCGTGCAGTTCTCGATAACGATGCATGCGGAGATAAGCCTTCAAACGCAGATAGGTCATGCGTTTGAAGGTGACGGGTGGGGTGTTATCCGGCGTGGCGGGCCGCAGCAGCGCAATCACCTGATCGTCGTGCCCCAGCTCATACTGGCACAGGGCTTGGCCCAAAAAACAATCGGCGAGCACGGGATGATTCCGGTAGTCGCCGGACGTAAACCTTGAAAAACGCTCGACGGCCTGCTCGAAACGGGTCGATCGGTCAGGGTTATCGGCAAGCAGACCAAGGTGGTACGAAACCCAAGCCAGCGCGTAATGTGCCCGGGAAACATAACCGTTGACTTCCTGATATTTCGTATTTTTCTCAAGGGCCTCGCGGTTTTGACGCAATTCCATCTGGGCGGCCTGCGCGTCGGCCTCGGTCGCCAGCCGCTGATAGATCGTCAAGGCCTGTTCCAGATGACGGGCGGCCTCGGCGCGTCGGGCAACCTGGGTTGCATCGCGTTGCCAGGCCACCAGATGGATGCGTCCGCGGGTACGTTCAAGGTCCGCGGCAAGAAAGTCGAGTTCCATCCGTTCGAGCTTGCGCCGGGCGGCTTTGTACTGCTCCTCGGCCTCGACCAGCTTCTTCTCCGCCAGGGCCTCGGTCGGCGCGGCGACGGCTTCCTCGAGCAACCGCCCGATATCGCCGGCGATCGATTCATCGGCATAGGTCGGGTGGGCCAACCCGCAGGCCGCGAAACAGGCCAGCAAAATGATCGTCCGCGCCATCATGGCTCATTTCCAATACCGCGAGCGGAAAACGCCGCCCGGCGGAGGTCGGCCTGATAACAGGTATCCAGAGCGGCCACCATGTGGCGAAAACGCACGCCCCGGCGGCCCTCGATGATTACCGGCAGGTCGGCGATCCGTCGCCGGGCCTCGAGTTGTTCGCGGAGCTGGGCAAAGCTCGTGCAAGGTTGGCCGTCGCAGCTTATCAGCACGCCATCGCCGACTGGTTGGACGACGATTCGCACGGGCTCGAATTCCTCAACGGCCATGCGCGGACCGCCCACCCGGGGCAACGGGCTCGGCAGGTTACGCTCCGGGGCCTTGAACGCCGACGTGCACATGAAAAAGATCAACAAGAGAAAGACCACGTCGATCATGGAAGCCATGTTCAGCGTCGGCTTGCCCACTTCACGTTTTTGATGCGTCAACCGCATAATACTCTCTTGCCGCTTTGCTGCGCCCCGCCGTGGCGGGCGCTAATCTGGTTTTAGAGTACATCCTTAAACCCCATAGCGTCGACCCTTCCGAGCTGAAGAGCACCGGCGAGACGCCGGTGCCACACCGGTTTTAGGATGCATTCTTAGGATACACGCTCAGTACATCGGTGCGTTTTCCTCCGCCTCCAACACGGCGATTTTGACCCGGTCGATCCCACCGGCCGCACACATGCTCATGACCGGCCCGACCTTTTCCCATGGCGTATCCCGATCCACCCTTAGCAGGATGGACAGTTCACCAAGGTTCGGCCGGTCTTTTTCGGCGGCTAGAAGCTGCCGAAGCGAGTTCACATTCTGGTCATACCCATGCGCGACGATCCGTCCGTCGGGATGCACATTGATCGTCAACTGGCGAGCGGGGCCGGAAGCCTCGCCTCGGACCGCATCGGGCAAGGTCATCTTTTCCACCTCGACGCGCGAGATCTGCGAGACGGTCATGAAGAAAATAATGAGCAGAAAGATCACATCGATCAACGGGGCCACGTTGATCTCGCAACCGTAGGAACGTATGACCTTGTGTAGACGCATCGCGGCCTCCGCTTTACGCCGTGCCCTTGCGGAATCGGCCGGTCAGCTTCTCGACGACAACCTCGGCCTCGGCCACATAACCGTCGATCCGGTTCCGAAAGAAAGACACAAAGAACATCGTGGGAATGGCCACCACCAGCCCCATGCAGGTGGTCACCAAGGCCTCGGAAATACCCTGGGCAAGATCGGACGGCCGGGCCATCCCCTCGGTCATGGAAATCTTGTTAAAGGAGCGGATCATCCCCGTCACCGTACCCAGCAACCCGAGCATCGGGGCGGTCGCGGCGATGAAGGCGAGGTAATCCAGCTTGCGATAGAGTTTGGATAGCTGGCGTTCGCTCACCTCTTGCATGGAATTCTGCATATCGAAGAAGCCGAACATCGAGCCGATCTGATTAAGGCCCGCGCCGACCACCAGGGCGAGAAACGAGCCGTCCTCGGCGCAATCCTGCTGGGCCTGGGAATAGTCCTTGTTGTGCAGGTGTTCCTCCAGCCGCTGGATCAGGGCCGCGGGGATCAGCTCCTCGCGGCGGATGGAAATGAAATGCTCGATGATCAGCGCGACGGAGACCAGGGACATCAAGATGATGATGTAACCCACCACGCCGCCGTCATGGATCGTGCTCATCAAGGTGATTGGCCGGGCCTCGGCCGTCTGACTCGCCGCTCCGGTTTCGGGCTGAGCGCGGGTGCCGGAGACCACGAGGAAAATCGCCACGAGGCCGACGGCGAGCATAAACCACAACTTGGCATGACCGAACGGTTGTTGACACCTGGAACGCATGGACGAGACTCCTGTTAAACGGTTTCAGCGGGAGCGACCTCGACCGGGCGGAGCGAGTCCGGCTTCGACCGGGGAGACGAAACGGTAAATACCGCGATTTTCCTCGGCGATCCGCTTGAGTACGGGCTCGCCGATATTTTCAAAAAAGGCGATCGTATGCACCACGACACGGCCTCCGGGATTGGCGGCCCGGATGACCTCGCAGGCGTTTTCGTCGAAGAGCCCGTCGGAGAGCAGCCAGATCGCATCGGGCTGAAGCGATAAAGCCAACAACATCGCGGAGCGCGGGTCCGTACCGCCGCCGGGCAGGGCGTTATGATTCACCCATTCGATCAGATTTCTTTTATTGGGCTCGGTGGCCTTGGCCGGTTTGTCGGCGGGCATGGGTCGATGATTGTCGTTGAAGAAGATGATAAAAAACTGTTTTTCCCGATCGAGGGCGGTCAGCGAGCGGATCAGTTCGTCAGCCGCCGCCCGCATCTTGTCGCCGGTCATGCTTCCGGAGCAATCCACGACGTAAACGAAAGTGCCGCCGCGCGCGGCAATTCCGAAGAAGCTGGCCGTCCCGCCACCTTCCCCACCGCCACTGCCGGCGAACGCCGACCAGTCGGTCATTGACTGGGCGGATGAATCGCCCAGCACCAGATCAACCCCGAGCAGCCTTTCCTTGGCCGTAGCCTCAACCGGCCCCAATCCGAGATCGAGAATCGGCTCGACCACGGCGGCATCCCGCTTGTCGGTCAACGCCAGCTCCGGCGCGTCCGGCTGGAAACCGGTAAGATCGGCTCGGCCGGTCTCGATGTTCGTCCCCGGCGGCTCGATCACGATGCCCACTTCCTTCTCACCGCCGCCCATGCCCAACCCGGACAGCCAAGTGGCCCCCGCGAACAAGGTCAGGAGCAGGATGTGCAAGGCCAGGGATGCGGACCAGCCGATGGTGGCGGCCACGCGATGCGGTCGCTCGGGGTACACGATCGTGGGCAAACCCTCACCTGGCTCCGGTTGAATGGTCGAACCACACCCCGGGCATTTGACCGGTATGCCGACGAATCGATCGGGCAACCGGATGGTCTTGCCGCACTGCCGGCAACGGCGATTGAGTTGGCGCGCTCGATCGATGCCGGCCGGTTGTGTTTTATCCGCCATGAGCATATCCTCTGTCACCGAACGTATTTATCGGCGGCACCGGATTTCGGCAAGTATTGACCCCTCGCTTCTACCCCATATCCTCAAGTCATGATGTCCGGCCTATCCCAACCGGCCTTTATAAACCGGCGTCGTTCGGACCGCATGTTGAAGGCGGCAGGCCGTGCGGTGCTGATCTCAGGTAGGTTGGCCTGGAGTGTTTCTATATCCCTACGCCCATGATTATACCCCCCTCCTTGTTAAACTCAACCAATCTCTTATGATTTAGCCGGGAATTTATCTTACGCGAGACCGTAAGCCCAACCCTTCGGTCCTGAACAAACGGCGTTTGGCCGCAAGGAGGAAAATCGTGAAACACTCAATGTTGAAAGTCTTGTTGTTGTCCCTGTTTTCTCTGACCATGCTTGCCACCGGCTGCGCCCGGCCACGCTATGTCCACGCCGTGTTTTTCAGTTTCAAGGAGGGCACCCCGCCCTCGGAAATGGATGCACTGGCCACCGACAGCATCGAGCAGTTGTCGAAAATTCCGTCCGTCCGGAAGATCGAAAGCGGCCGGCGCGACGAGCGGGCGGTCCGAGATGTCAACGTGACCGACTATGACATCGGCTTGGTGGTCTACTTTGACGACAAGGCCGGCCATGACGCGTACGAAAAACATCCCATCCACGAGCATTACGTGCAAAAATATCGATCGAGCTGGGCCAAGGTCCGCGTGTTTGACTTCATCGCGAAATAGCGTCCGCGAAGTTTACAGCGGATCGCCCTGACAGATAACCGTGACCCGAGCCCGGACGGCATGGTCGATCGGTCCGTCGCAGGTAAAGGTAATCGGGTTGGCCCCCGGTTGAATCTGTAGCGGATCACCTTGCGGCTGAATCTCGCCGACCAGTTCGCCGGCCGCGTTATATAGCTTGCAGTCCGTGGGCGAGACGTATTCCAGATAACCGCCGGTTTCCATTTCGACGGGGAAAGCGATCTTCTTTCCGCCGATAGCCAGCGTGGGATTCTTGATCTTGATCTTCACCAAGGGCATGGCCTTGATGGGGCTGAGGTAGCAGGCTACTTTCCCGTCCGCCGGCAGATTGTTGTACCAGAGCGAAAGGGTTTTCAGGTTCGCGTAATCGACATTTTCCCGGAGGCTGGCGTAGGGCCCGCCATAAGGCCATTGATAGTCGGCGTAGCGATCGCCCTCCATTTCGATGATATTGAAATAACGCCAACCGGTAAAATCCACGTTCACATAATGATCCCCGATGCCTCGCGTGGTGAACTCCTCCGGACTACGAACTTGCACGTTAAGCACCTCGCCGCGCCCGTCACCGTATACCCAAAGCCCCAGGGCTTGCTTTTCCTTGATATTAACCAGCGGATCGAAGGCGAGGCCCGCCTTGGCCCAGGCCGCGGTGGGTTTGACATTCGCCTCGTTGGCGGCGGTGAACAGGCCGCTGCCTGAACCGGTCTTGACCTGTTCAGTGCTAAACTGCAAATCGCCGCTGACCCCCTTGGCCGTGGCCCGGTCGGCGAATCGGCCAGGCTCGGCAAAATCCGCAAGAACGACATTGGCTTCCGCGTCATAGGAGCCGGCCGAATAGAGGGCCTCGATGCGAATCCTCGGGGTTTGGGCGGCGTAGGCATTATTGATCGACCAGACATTGCTCCATCCGTCAATACCCTGGACCTTGTGTTTGATGACCTCGACGGGGCGCAAACGCCACTCCGCCTCGCTGTGCTGCTCCAAAGTGAACTCGCGTCCGGGCTCGGCCAGTTTGGCCTTGATCGAGGCGTCGAAATAATTCTTATGACGCAGGGTCTCGTATTGACGCATGATCCCGGAAAGCCGTTTCACCGCGGCGTTTGTTTTAATCTTGGCCGGATTCACTCCCATGATCGACAGGCCGACATCGGTACCAATACATTTACCGCAAAGGTATTCGATGTCGTCCGAGAAAGTCGGCTCGTCCTGGATATTCTCAAAGGTCTTAAAGGCCCACCAGCCCAGATGGCCGGGCATGAACTGACGTTTCAGGGCGGCGTTAGCCTGGCAGTGCATATCGACAAAACGCTTGTGACCACGATTCGGATGGTCCCACGCACCCATCCGCGAACGCACGTACCACAGATGATGATGGAAGGTGCTCATTTCGAAGACGGCCGGTTTTTTCAGCCGCTTGCAGATCTCGAAAACAAATTTGGACCCATAGTGCCAGCCGTTTTCCCATCCGCCGACAATGTCTTGGCCGTCAAGGGCATCGAGGTAAATCATATCGAATCCGCAGGTGTTGTAGGCCTCGGCCGTGCAAGCCGCCACTTCGGCGTAAAGCGTCGAATCGCCGTCGGGCACGAAGAGACCAAAACACTCCTTGAGGTGATGAACCTTGGCCCCGGCGGCGTGCGCGGCGGGCTGGGTGCCCCATGCTCCGCGCTGACATTCGGTAAACGCATAGGGCGGGGTTTTCGACAGGCCGCTGTAGGTAATCAATTCGTTATCGATTTGCACGGTCACGCTGTTGCGAATAAAGAAATCGGTCACCGTGGACTGCTTCTCGGTGGATTCGAGCACCCGAACGGTCGTTTCCTTTTCGTCCAGCGGTAGTTCCAGGGTGAACGTAGCATCCTTGGCCAGCCTCGGATCGGGGATGGGCGTGACCCACTTCGCGCGTTTATCGATGAAGAAGGCGTAGGTGTGCAGGCCGGCGGCGATGCCGGCGGCATGCAGTCGATCGATCACCGCCCGCAGGCTGTCCAGCCCGCGCGGATACGTCTTCGGGTTCGGCACGATGTCGCCGAAGCGGAAGGATACGCCGCCATGAAAATCGATCTGGTTGATGCCCAGTTCCTTGGCCAGGTTGATCCACTCGTCGACGGTCTCCTCGGACATATCCCCAAAATTGAACAGATACGATCCGCGATTGATCGGCGCGTCGAGGGCCCAGGGCCCACCGAGTTGCGTCTGCGGCAGTTCCGGCGCGGCCTCGATAGTTTCTTTCATCACGGCCCGGAGCGTTTCCGAGGGGCAAGCGAGCAAGGCGACCTTCGCGCCGCGAAAACCGAACCGCGGATAGCAGAAGGCCCGCAGCCGCTGACTTGGCGAAGGGATATCGATGACATTGGTTTGCAGATTGAGGGCGAGAGCACAGGCCGCGAATGGCTCGTTCGCGGCACCCTTAAGGGTCAGCGGGATATCCACAAGCGTGAAGCACTCGACTTGTTCTCCCTCGAGGGAAACCACCTCGACGGTGAAAAAACGTTTTTCCGCGACGGCCTTGAGGATCGCAACGGCCGGAGTTTGATCGAATTCCAACTTGACGTGATCGCCGTCGGGAACGGCCTTGGTAGCCGGACGCTCCTGGCCGCCGATCTTGATTGACGCGAACGGGGTGCCGGGTTGGGCATAATCCGTACCGGTTTTCTTGTCGAGCCAATGAAGATTGCGCCCATCGGAGCCGACTTCCCAGCGGGCGAATTCGTTTTCCAGGGATATCACCACGACGGCCGCCGATTCCGCTCGCAGAACGGGTAGGCCACATGTTAGAAAAATGAAGATGCCTGCAACGGTCATCAAGAAACACACGTCATTTCGTTTGGCGATAAGGCCCTGCCGCATGGGGATGCCTCCCGATCACAAGAAAACCAAGTTTGCATAGGATATTCGGCGGATACTTACCCGACACCGCTGCCGGGCCCTGGCCAACCACTTTATAGTACCCGCCCCCTTGCGCCTAGGGTGAATGATACACCACGGAGTACCGGTGGGCCGTGACCCTATGGGTGTACGTGATATTCGGAATAAGACTTTGGAGTGCGCTGCCAACGGCGGCGCTTTGGCCGGTCCATCGGCATGGTTTCTATTCGTCATCTCCCAGAAGCCACAAGGCGGCCGAGTGAACACATATCTGCTCGGGGAGATCGCGCGCATTATCCGGGAACAGTGTGACCAAGTGCAATTTTGCCTTGGGATGCTCGGTGGCCGCGGACAGCAGGGCGCGGATTTCCCGCCGGCGGGTTTCGGGGTTGTCCAAGGCCGCGCAGACTTGAATGATCCGCGGTATTTCGCCCGGCCGACGTGCAAGGAAATCCACCTCGTACCCCTCCGCTGTCCGCACGTAGGTAACATCGAATCGTCGTCGCTCCAGCTCCACCCGGACCGCCGTTTCCAGTGCGTGCCCTCGATTCGCCCGCCCGCTACGATCGAACACGGGGATCAGACCTTGATCCGCCGGGAATGTCTTGCGCGGGTTGACCATTCGCCGGCGCGCGGAGGATGCCTCCACCCATGCGGTACGAATCAGAAAGCAATCCTCAAGATACCCGACCAGATGGTGTACGGTGTCGCGGGAGATGGCGATTCCCTGCGACTTGAGGCCGGCGTAGAACTTCTCCACGCTGAACGATCCGCACGGGTTGCCCAGGAGATGCCGGACCAGCCAGCGAAGACCGGTAATATTCGTAACCCCATGCCGCTCGACCACGTCCCGCAAAATCGCGATATCCACGTATTCGCTGAGCAATTGTGTACGGGTGAGCAAATCCAGCCCCTGCACTTCGGGAAATCCGCCCGTGTCCAGATAATCCAATAGCGACCTCTCCAGCGCCGAGCGCCGACGGGCGGTAAGGGTCTTGCCGGAATGAGGCATTTCATATCCGTGGTGGCGCAAATACTCCTCGAAACTGAATGGATGTATCACAACCTCCCAGGACCGCCCGCGCATCGCCGTGGCCAACTCGCGACTTAGCAGAGCCGCCGACGAACCGCTCAGGAACACCTCCACCTGCTCGGTATCCAGCAACCGGCGTATAAACCGCTCCCATCCGGGGACAACCTGAATCTCGTCAAAGCACCAAGTTACCGTATGGCGCCCCCGCAATGCCGGAAACTGGCGGTAGTACTCCTCGATGAGTATATGCAGATGACTGGCTTCCAAGCCGGCCAGACGCTCGTCCTCGAAATTAATGTACGGCAAGCGTTCCTGGGGTATCCGGCGGTTTATCCGTTCACGCCGAAGCTGATGCAGAAAAGTGGTCTTACCCGACCGGCGCATGCCAATCACCGCGGTTGCCTTCCGGGGCAAGTTCACTACTCCATGCACACGCCGCTCGGTCGCGACCGGCAGCGGAACGCTCAACGAGTCGGCCAGTTTCTCGGTCAGATATTGCCGATAGGATTGCAGGTCTGGTTCCATGATGCTTGCTATTTTCGCCTTCCAGGAAGGTGAAAGTCAAGGCCATTTCGCCTTCCAAAAAGGAGAAATATACCCACGCGGCTCCTTTCATGTATCGTTGCGGCTTTTCATTCACGTTGAACCGGCTTGCCGGCAAAGAAATCCGTGAATATTCCGCGTGTGCGGGATTATTGGAGGTGATTACGCCGTCAAGGCAAGATAATCCTGCTGGTTCAAGCCATCACCAGCCAACGCAAGGCACGCCCGGATGTCTTCCTCGGTAAGAGCGTCATCCTAAGGATATGACGCGTGACTTACGCAATCAAAATCCTTCGCTCCGTTGAGAAGACCGAACGCCAAGGGAATCGGTATCGTGTTACCGTGATTGTCTGACTTTCACTCTTTTCCCTTCGAGGCTCTTTCGATCAACGGCTGCAATTCGACAGGGATCCCGCCCTTGGCCTTGGATTCGTCGGCGGCGGACATGAAGGCGAAAAGCTCGATGGTTTCCGCCGGGTCGAGGGGCGGACGGCCGGTCTTGAAGAACTTCACGATCTCGCGAAGCAGACCCTCGTAGGCGTCAGGTTCGCCGTGGTAGACACCCTCGCTGCCGAAAACGACAAAGCCTGATTTCAAGTTGCCCTTATTCGTACCCTCGCTCCCGCCGCGAAAGACGCCCAACCGACCATCCTTCCATTTACCCACCACGACATCGGTATCCGCCCCGGCCGTGCGGGTCACGGAAACGCACCCCGGCCCCATGAGTGCGTATATCGTCTCGGCGGTGTGGATTCCGTACCAGTAGAGATCCGGATGATGCGCTTCGCGGTAGCACGGACCGTAGGCGATGCAGCCGAGCACCTTGCCCACCTTGCCGCCAACAACCTCGAGCATGTTCTTTGAATAGCGATAACTCGACGAGGACCAGCAAGGCACGCCCGCCTCCCTGGCCAGCCGGAAGATGGCGACGGCGTCGGCCAGATTGCCGGCGATCGGCTTGTCGATGAAAACGGGTTTGCCGGCGGCAAAGACTTTCCTCGCCTGCTCTAGGTGCGGACGGCCGTCAACGCTGGTCAGCAAAACGCCATCCACCTTCGCGCAAAGCTCCTCGATACTGCCGACGATTTCCAGGCCGTATTTATCGCGCAACTCATTCGTGTAATGCTCGACCCGCGAGGCCGACTCCTTGACATCCGGCGAGCCGCCCGGAAAGCCCGCGACGACCCGGCAACCGCTCTCGTTTTTCGGATCGTTAAGCCAGTCGGTAAATCGGATGACATGCGAGGTGTCCAGTCCGATCAAGCCCAGACGGATGACTCGGCCGTCCTTCATCTCGGCATGGGCTTTGTTCACCGCGCTAAAAGAGAGAACCATAAACACCGAGGCGATGAGAATCAGATAACGTGACATGGCGTATCCTTTTTATGCAGGCATATATTTCGATTGATCCATTTTTCCGATGATCCAACCGGCCATCATACCCCTGATGACATGGATCGCCAATAACGTCCCCGGCCACTCGCAAGGAGTTGGTTTTTCGAGTATGTTGGTCAAAGGTGGTTATAAAGGAGAAATCAAAATGATACGCGACCAATACCTCGTTCCGGCATGGGTGACAGGAATGGTTTCGGCATTAATCTGCGCTTCGTGTTCGCCCATCCGGGTCAACCTGATCGATCAAGATAACTTTGCCACAATAGCCAACAGTCGAATGCCGAATAATCGCATCGGCTATCGCTTCCATGAACATGAACCGATGTTTAACGGCCCGATCCCGCCCGGCCTCGCCGAGGCCGGCGTGGACCCGGCTGCCGTGGAACAACTGGAAAAGACATTCGCCGGTCGGCCCTATGTCACCCGATACGTGAAAAACCTCGACAATCGCGAGGGGTGGGTGCCGCAGCAATGGACGTTTTATCTCGTCCCCGTCGCCGATGGGATCGATGTTCTCCTGATCGTCGAAACGCGCGACAAAGGCTTGAACGAGTTTTACGGCGTTCAGCAGTGTTTTCGCATGAGCGGCGAAACCAACGACGTCTGGCGACATGCGATGGCCAAGACCCCGGCCTTCAGCGAATACGATCTATGGGCGGAGCAGGAAAAAAACAATGTACCGAAAAGCAGTCTGAGCTACGTGCTGCGCGGCGGCAAGTGGGAACCGTTGCCGGCTAAAAAGGAGACGGTCGGGGCCCGCACGCCTCTGGGTGTTAAAATCGATGAAACGTTGACCGAAAGCCGCCTCGAAAAGATGCCCTTGGTGGGTCCGTACAACGCGGAAATGGCCGCGCCGATCGATAGCGGCTTGGTCACGCGGGTGAACCGGGACAAGACCTGGATTTGCGGCCTCTATTGGGAGCGGACCTCGCACGTAACCAATCACCATCCGGCCGACTGCCTGCACAGCATCGTCAACATCGGCGGCCTGCCACCGCACGCGAAGCGGGCCGTCCGCGGAAAAATCTACTGGTTCAAGGGCACTCTGGACGATCTGGTCCGTCACTGGAAACGCGATTTCCCGAACGCTCCGTATTGACCGCATCGGTCCCTGTCCTGCTGGACCGCCGAATATGTGGATGATCGATACACTATCCGACACGCTACATCCCGCCGGGCGAACAAGCGGCGGAATCCCCGTAAGTATTCGCGTAACACCAACCCCGACAGCCGCTCCCTCGGCCGGCGAAATCGAGGATGCGGACCCGACGCGTCCCAGAGGATGATCCGGCCCAGCGGGAAGCCAAGGCGAAAGCCGTGCAATTGGAATTGCGCCGAAAACTGGCCGAACTGGAGGAGCGTTATACCTGTCATATCGACCTGAAACCTTTGGCCTTGGTACGAATCAACTGCCCAGCCTTGGCGGTACAGTGCCATGTGCTTCGCCGCTCCGCCGCGAGGATACATACCATATATTGGAACGCCCTCAACAAGGATCTGGAACCGTTGTGCTGCTGTCGCTGCGGTGCCAGCACATTCAGCGTCGCGTTTTCGGATGACCAGGTGGCGGCGTTCTGTGCTTCCTGTCGTGGATAAACCAACCCCCGACCTGAGTTGAGAGATACGGAGACGAAATAACGGCTGGACAGTCTCTTCGTTATATATCCAAACTTAACAATGACTTCCTATCGATCACATGACCACCAGTAACCATTCCGTCATAACCAATGGATAATACCAGAGGACGCTTGTCTTCTGCTTTAACATATTGACTGGAAAGATGATACAGCAGTTCTTTTGCGATTTTCGATACCTCCGAAAACCAACTGATTCCATCGGTTTAAATCTTGATTCATGATATTGCAGGGTATGATCTTACATCATTTCAAAATGCATCCAAACAATGATACGCATTATTATCGGACTATGGCTGGTGAAATCCTCAAATAGGAATAAGATTCTCCAGGAGATTATTGTTGCCATTTTACAGGGGCAGAGTTAGACTGTCCTATAAACAGATCATTGGGGTCTGAACACTATTTTCCATTCAGGAGGATTTATCATGTCACAAAACATGTCTCGTTGGCGAAACAAGGCGGCGGCTTTGGCTGTTCTAGTGACTGTTCTCGCAGGGGCGGGCTCGGCTTCGGCCGCCAGAACAATCAACTGGATTAACGTTAATGGTGATATCGCGACCACGGTAACTCCGGGGGCCACGGTTTCCGTAAGCGTGAACGTCACGCTGAATAGTGAGTATTGGTGGAGCAGCACTCAATATCGGATTGGAGATGGACCTTGGACTTGCGTGGATACTCCGAACCATCAAACAAATGGCACCTTTACCGAATCGTTTGATATTACCGCACCGGTGGGACTCGGCACCTATAACTTGGGTATCCGAACGTATCGATTCGATGGATGTGTTGTGCAGGCTCCATATACACCGGGTTTCACGGAAAGTACTCTGTCAAACGCGATCACCGTGGCCGGGTGCGCGAACGATGACGACTGCGATGACAGTAATCCCTGTACGGATGATGTCTGCAATGCGGGCACGTGCGAAAACACTAACAACGACGCCAACTCCTGCGATAACGGCGATTACTGTGACGGAGCGGAGGCTTGTAACGCCGGCGTGTGCGAAGCCGGCGCCGATCCGTGTCCGGGCCAGTTCTGCGACGAGGATAACGATGCCTGCGTGGACTGCCTGGTGGACGGCGATTGCGATGATGATTTGTTCTGCACCATCAACGAGGCCTGCGTCAACGGCGTTTGCGTGAGCGATGATCCGTGTCCGGGCGAGATTTGCAATGAAGCCACCGACGCCTGCGAGCCGATTCCGGCGCCCGGCGGCGGAAGCTTGCCCCCCGATACCGACAAGGACGGGATTTCGGATTATGTGGACAACTGCAAGACGGTGATTAACGCCAACCAGGCCGATGCGGACAAGGACGGCGTGGGCGACGCCTGTGATAACGCTCCGAACGTAGCCAACGCGGACCAGAAAGACACCGACAAGGACGGCGTGGGCGATGTCAGCGACGCCTGCCCCGAGGACGCCGCCAAGGCGGAAAATGAAGGCGCTTGCGGCTGCGGCCTGGCGGACACCGACACCGATGAGGACGGCACGGCCGACTGCCTCGACGGGTGCATCGATGATCCCGCCAAGACCGAGGCGGGCCTTTGTGGTTGTGGAGTGGCGGATACCGATGCCGACGAGGACGGCACGCCCGATTGTCTCGACGAGTGCCCCGAGGATGCGAATAAGACCGAGGCGGGCGCCTGCGGATGCGGAGAGGCCGAAACGGATACCGACGGCGACGGCGTGCCCGATTGCGTCGATAATTGCGTGGAGGCGATCAACCCCGACCAGGCCGACGCGGACCTCGACGGCGTGGGCGATGCCTGCGAGGAAGAGCCGGGGCAGCCTGTTCCGGACGAGGAAGAGGAAGAATCCAACGGCAACAAGTGCGGTCTGCTGGGCACCAGCCAACTGGCCATGATGCTGACCGGTCTGTCGTTGCTGCGGGTTTCCCGCCGGCGGCGTCAGGGATAACAAGCCGACGCGCCTCCGTGTGAATGTCTTTTTGAGGAGGCACGGCTGGCGTAGCCTACAAAACACCGGGCCGTCCGCAACCAAGCGGGCGGCCCGGTTTTTCATGCGCAGATCAATCAACTGAGCATCGTTCCGTAAGCGGCCGACACGAGGAGGTTCTCCGCGACATGCGAGCGTATTTCTTCGATCTTCTTGCGCAATCTGGATATTCCGATAAAACATACCCTGGCGAACATTCGCGTCGATCAACGATAGTTGACCAACACGGTTATCAGACTATGACTGATGAAATCCGACGAAAACGAGATACATGCAAAGATTTTTCTTGCTATGGGACAGGGGCAGGAATAAACTGTGTGTTAGCCAGATCATCGGGGTCTGAACACGAGTTTATATTGAGGAGGGGTTTTCCATGTCGAAGAATGTTTCTTGCTGTCGTAGCAAAGTTACGGTCTTGGCGATCCTCGTTGCCCTTTTTGCAGGAGCGGGGTCGGCCTTGGCGACCATCACGGTCAATTCGGTTACCGTTGATGGCGGCGCCGCGGTCACGGTCCAACCGGGAGCGACAATCACCGTCAGCGTGAATGTCTCGCTTAGCGGCTATTCTCCCGACGATTGGCATAGCACCAGATGGCGGTTTGCGGGTTACGCATGGAATTGCGTGAACACCCCAAACCATGACACATACACCAGTAGCTGGACAGGTTCGGAGTCTTTCCAGATTAGCGCGCCGGCGGCCGTCGGAATATACAGTCTGGATATTCGAGCGTATGAGGGAGATGGTTGTACCGGCGACTACGGTTCACGCACTCTTGCAAACGCGATCACGGTAGCCGGGTGCGCGAACGATGACGACTGCGATGACAGTAATCCCTGTACGGATGATGTCTGCAATGCGGGCACGTGCGAAAACACTAACAACGACGCCAACTCCTGCGATAACGGCGATTACTGTGACGGAGCGGAGGCTTGTAACGCCGGCGTGTGCGAAGCCGGCGCCGATCCGTGTCCGGGCCAGTTCTGCGACGAGGATAACGATGCCTGCGTGGACTGCCTGGTGGACGGCGATTGCGATGACGGTAACTTCTGCGACGGTGCCGAGACCTGTAACGCCGGGACATGCGAAGCGGGCGCCGATCCGTGTCCGGGTCAACTTTGCGACGAGGCGACGGACGCTTGCGTGGACTGCCTGGCCGACGCCGATTGCGACGACGGCAACCCCTGCACGGACGATGTCTGCAACGCCGGGACGTGCCAAAACACAAATGATGACACCAATTCCTGCGACGACGGAGTCTTCTGCAACGGCGCAGAGGTCTGTAACGCCGGGGCATGCGTAGCGGGCGGTGATCCTTGTCCGGGCCAGATTTGCAATGAAGCCACCGACGCCTGCGAGCCGATTCCGGCAGGCGGCGGCGGAAGCTTGCCCCCCGATGCCGACAAGGACGGGATTTCGGATTATGTGGATAACTGCAAGAATGTAGCTAATAAGGACCAGAAAGACACCGACAAGGACGGCGTGGGCGACGCCTGCGATAACGCTCCGAACGTAGCCAACGCGGACCAGAAAGACACCGACAAGGACGGCGTGGGCGATGTCAGCGACGCCTGCCCCGAGGACGCCGCCAAGGCGGAAAATGAAGGCGCTTGCGGCTGCGGCCTGGCGGACACCGACACCGATGAGGACGGCACGGCCGACTGCCTCGACGGGTGCATCGATGATCCCGCCAAGACCGAGGCGGGCCTTTGTGGTTGTGGAGTGGCGGATACCGATGCCGACGAGGACGGCACGCCCGATTGTCTCGACGAGTGCCCCGAGGATGCGAATAAGACCGAGGCGGGCGCCTGCGGATGCGGAGAGGCCGAAACGGATACCGACGGCGACGGCGTGCCCGATTGCGTCGATAATTGCGTGGAGGCGATCAACCCCGACCAGGCCGACGCGGACCTCGACGGCGTGGGCGATGCCTGCGAGGAAGAGCCGGGGCAGCCTGTTCCGGACGAGGAAGAGGAAGAATCCAACGGCAACAAGTGCGGTCTGCTGGGCACCAGCCAACTGGCCATGATGCTGACCGGTCTGTCGTTGCTGCGGGTTTCCCGCCGGCGGCGTCAAGGATGATAAGCCAACATTCCTCCACGCGAATGTCTTCGCGAGGAGGCACGACAAGCGTGGCGTGAAAAACACCGGGCCGTCCGCGACAACATGCGGGCGGCCCGGTTTTTGTTACCTGATGTCACCGGCCGGTATTCCCCCGCGCGTTCACGACGAAAACACGGATGATTCACCGGCGGCGACTGCGGGCGATGGGAACAACGGTTACGGCGAATAACTGTAACGATATTGTATCTCCGCCATATTGTAGGAACCCGAGCCGAATCCCCACAGGGAACCGTTATCCTGAACGAAGATCTGGAAAACCATGTCTTCCCCCATATATTCGGGTACCACCAGGCTAAACGTCGTGCTCGTCTGGCCGGAAGCCGTTTGCGTCAAGACCAGGTCGGCCGATTGAAAAATCGTCTGTGGAACCACATTGGATTGATATAATTTGCTGGTTACGTCGGTATTACTCAGCGTGATTTGTATCGACTGACCCGGCGTCAACGTGGCGGTCCCCAGGCCGCTCCAGCCATGTGTCGCCTTCATGAATGAACTGTCCTCATGACCTTTTTCCACGATGCTGGTGAAAAAGCTTGTCGCACTCGTCTCCTGACAGGTAAAAGTGTACTCGTTCGCCACTGCGCCGCCGCTTTCCCAATCGTTACGAACAACTTTACGTTCCGCCAGGGTCCATTTTCCGATCGTCTCCTCGCAGGGAATACTGACGCCGGCGGCTTGAGGCCATTCGTTCCCGTAAAGATCCACCACCGTCACGGCCACGCCGCAGGGCTTAGTGACCGGCGAATATGATCGCTGCGTTGGATCGACTAAGGCGGCGTTCAACTTCACGCCGTTCTCGTAAACATTGAAACCCTTGATGAGGAAGTCGCCCTCGATATACGACGATGTGTCCGTCGTCCCGATATTCCAGACCTTCAAATCCGGCACCGCATAGCTCCAGGTCACCGAGGCGGTAGACGATGCGCTCGCGTCAACCACCGGAGGTTGCAGCAGATAATACATGTACTTGAAGGTCACGGCGTCGGGAACCACCTGGTGATCCGATCCCATAACATACTCGGGGCTCGTATTCCGGTTCGCGACGACCTGCAAGAACAAAGAGGAGGTTACTCCGGGCGTGCCTTGCTTGCCGAAATGCGGGACGGTGACCGGCCGACCGGCGGCCACCTGTTTCTCCAGATAGGCCTGCACATCCGCCACCGTGTTCTGCTGAATGGACGCCGTGGCGTAGGAAAACGATTGCAGGGCCGAGTCCAACGCATCCACGGGGGCGACCACCAGCAACCCATCCACCGACATCTGCCCACGAGCCATCACCAATTCCGCCGACAAATGAGCGCGCGAGGACGCATATTCCCATCCCGGATTGGCGTCGGTGATCTCCAACACAACCGGCTGGGCATTGCTGCGCAAAAGATTGTTTCCCACGAACACCTGCCGCACGTATTCGGTGAACAAATCAGGCAAATTCGTGTTCGACGGCGTTACGCTCCGTAACGCCTCCAGGTCATCCGCCTTGTCGGCCTTCAAGGCATCAGAGGCCAACGGCCGCGCGGTCTTCCGCTCAATCCACGCCAGAAAATCGGCGGCCGCGTACATGCTCCCCTCATCCGCGGCGTTCAACGGGCCGCCCAGGTATTGCGGGCTCAGTAATTCCCCAAAACAGGCGGCCGTCTGGGTCGCATCCAGGCCGAAAGCCCGGGCCGCGTACAAGTTGGCGATCGCCTCGAAATACCACTCGTTGGCCATGGCCCCCGCCACCGTGTAGTATTTGTGATCGCAGAACAGATGGGCCAGTTCGTGCCCGATGGTGGTCTGCATATCCGTGGACCATTTGGCCAGTCCGGGTACGATTCGAATGTTGCCCGTGACAAAGCTGTAATCGCCGCCCACGTTGCCCCGCGCGCTCTTCCTGAAACCAACCACCTGACACGTAAACTTCCCGGGCCGGCCGAAGACTTTTGCTCCGTCCGACGCTTTCAAGGCGGCCAGATATTCATAGGCGCCTTTGATCGCCTTAGCCACATCCTCGATATAATCGGGCACCTCTGGATCGCTGTACGATCCGCTGCCCACGGACTGCCAGGTTGCATCCGTCGGAATCGCGTGCCGTGATTCCTGCCCGAACTCGGCATTGAGGTAGTAAACAATATCGCAGTAATCCGTGGGGTATATATGCTTGGTCAACCGACTGTTCGAGTAAATGTCCAGGAAACCCCACTCCGATTCATACACCAGGCCGACGTCGCGCACCCGGTATTTCGAGAAATGCGTCGTCAGGAATGAAACCGTTTGCGTCCCTTCGTCGAAATCGGGGGCATAACCGCTGTCCACGTCCACCCATTCTTTGGCGGTCTCATCATAGGTTTCCACATAAAACAGATGCTCGTCGATCGGCGGATTCATGGAGCTCAAATCGACAACCAGGTCAACCTTGATCGGCGCGGTCAGCATCCCTCGCTCGAATCCATCCGTCCGAATATCGTAAACCGGAGAGACGAAGTACCCCTGCTCGTCTCGTTGTCCGATTTTATCTTTCTCGGAAGTCAGCAGTTCGATCACCCTGAACGTGCCGTAACCGCTGTTCGGTTGCACCTCGATCGTCACGCCGCCGTCGGAAACGAGCACTTTCCCCTCGGTCAGATCGATCGGATTACCCGCGGGCTCATCGGAAGCATCGTCGCCGCTTTCGTCCTCCCGCGGTCCACAGTCCGCGCAATCCGTGCCATAGGCACATACATCGTATTCCGCGCCAGGCCCGCCATCATCGCACACGCCGTCACCCGCCCAATCACAGGTGTCCATGCAGAGAAGGCCGCCGGAATCAGCACCGTCATCGGAACCGCTATCAACGGACTGAGTGCCTCCATTGTTTGAGCAATTTTGCCCACCACATAAAACCGCCACCAGCAGAATCAATATGCGTTTTTTCATCGTCGCACTCAAGGTAACACCCCATCCGCGTCACGGACATAAGCATCATCCGATGCCACTCATCACGGTCGCATTAGAACGCCGACGTTGCGCTTGGCTTGATTATTCTAATCCTAAGAAATTCAACAACCTGGCGGCCGGTTGGCCCCGCCGAGGCAATTCTTGAACTCCTCGAAATCGGTTTGATCCACGTCATTATCGCCGTCAAGATCGGCATTCTCGCAGCCCGTGGTCGGCGGTATGTCGGTACCGCTATAACATCGCTGCAGGTAACCGAAGTCGGTCAAATCCACGTCGCCGTCGGAATCGAAATCTCCGGCGATGCCGATGGTCACGAAACTCCACACGTCGCCGGTGGTCGTGCCGTTGGTATTGACCTCGTCGATTCGCCAATAATACGTGGTTGAGCGTTCCAGGCTGCCCGGATTATAGGTGGTCGTCGCCTGAGTGGTCAGGTACGGCGGCGGATTGACGGTCCCGAAGTGGACCTTGTGCGAGGTCGCTCCGCTGCCGGCCGTCCAACTCAGGGTGGAGGAGGTACTTACGCCCGTGGCGCCATTGGCCGGAGTCGGATTGGTCGCCTTGCCCGGGGCGGCCACGATGGTGGTGAAGCTCCACACATCGCCTGTGGTGGTTCCACCGGCGTTGACCTCGTCGATCCGCCAATAGTAAGTCGTGCCGTTCGCCAGGGTACCGGGGTTGTAGGTTGTACCCGATTGCTCGGTCTTGTAGGCCGGTGGATTGGTCGTACCGAAATAGACCTTGTGCGAGGTCGCTCCGCTACCGGCCGTCCAGCTTAATGTTGTCGAAATGCTGACTCCGGTCGCTCCATTCGTAGGACTGGGACTAGTGGCCTTGCCCGGCGGCGCCGGACTGACCGTGATCGTGACCTCATCGTATGCACTTAACGCCGAATCGCTGGCCGTCAGCCGCAGAACATAGGTACCCGACGTACTGAACGAGGCCGTTGTATCCACGGCGTTGGCGTTGCCGAATGTCACGGTGCCCGGCCCGCTCTGCTTGGTCCAACTGACCGTCACCGTGGCCGGTGGGTTGGGCAGGCCGTCGTCGGTGACCGTGCCGTCGAGGTTGGCGCCGCTCGGCAAGGTGATCGTCTGATCCGGACCAGCGTTGACGCTCGGCGCTTGATTCGTGCTCAGGGAAGACCCCTTGATGGTCACGTTGTCGATCCGTCCGATATCCGCCGTGGTATTGAACTGCCAGATAAATCGAACGGCGAAATTCGCATTGTTGTTGGCCGCGGACACGCTGGCCAGACTAATCACCTTGTGGGTCCAGGATGCAGGAAGGTCGTCGCCCTCGTTCAGTTCCTGGACCAGCGTCCATGGGCCGGATGTGCCGGCCGTGCTGTAATAGACGGCAAGTTTATCCTCGCAGCTTCCTTCCAGAATGGTCGTGGGGCAGCCGCCGGCGCATCCGCTGGGGGGCGCGGTATTCAGGGCGGCGATCACGTCATACTCGATCTGGATATTGTTATAGCCGGCCGTGGATATCTGTCGGGTGGCCAACCCACCCTCGCGGGTACAGTTGTCATTCGTGTTGGTGCTCCCGCTGCCCGTGGATTTGAGATTTCCTCCGGGGTTACCGCTGGCGGAGTCCCAGATCATCGTTCCCAATTCATACTGGCCGGCCTTCCAGGTCGCCAGGGTCCAACTCTGAGCGTCGGAGGTGAAGGGGAAAGTGGCAATAGTCGCGGTGGGCGATGAGAATGCCTGAACCTGCCAGGACTCGTCGTCGCTACCGGCGGAGTTCGTGGCCCGTATCACGATGGTAAACGTTCCGGTCGCCGAAGGCGTCCAGCCGGAGACATATCCGCTGCTGCTGACCTGTATGCCGCTCGGCCCGCTGACCACCGACCAGGTAACCGGCGTGGTTCCTTGGGTCAGACTCAACTGTTTGGTGTATGCGGTTCCCACCGAGGCCGTGTCCGGATCGGGGGTAACCTCGGCGATGACCGGAGCGACGGGAGTACCACCACTGCCGGGCGTGGCCGCATTGCCCAGATCCTGCGTGTATATCCGCAGCAGCGAGTAGCAGGTGCCCGGTTCCCCGCCGCTTTCCTGGACACCACGAACTCCCGCCCGGAAGGTCGCCCCCAACTGAATGTGCAATTTCTGCGGCGACCAGGTGCCCACGGCCATCGGTGAAGGCGGGTTGATTTCCGTCAGAACCTGACCCGGCGTGCCTCGCCACCAGCGAACCTGCGAACCGTTCCAAGTCATACGGAATCGATAGGTCGTGGTTCCACTCCAGCTCAACACATTGGAACGCTCCTCGAAAGTGGCGCTGCCGCCAACAACGGTCATCTTCATCCGATCCGTATTGCCATAGGTGTCGTCGTAACTTTTTCGAGTTATGGCCTGATAGGGGCTGCTGTAGAAATCATCCGGATCGGTCGCGGGATTGATCCCGGTGCTGTCGCAGGCCAGCATGAGCTCGTTTTTCGTGCATCCGCTGGAAGGATAAAGCCCACTCACGTCAAACTCGATCGAGCCGGTGGTCCAGGTGCCGGTTTTATCGTACCAGACAAAGTCGATACTGCGCGGCTCGGTGGTGTTGTATTGGTCGTATCCGCCGGAATGTGATAGCGTGTAGCCGGCGGCGGAGAACGTTCCACTTCCGTACGAACCGCTGATTTTGCTGTTATTGATCAGGGTATCCTCGAAGAAAGGCGCGAGCACGGATTGGACCGTCACCTGCCAGGATTCATCATCATGGCCTTGGCTATTGGTCGCCCGAATAGTGATGGTCAAGGTCTGGCCGGCCTGTCCCGAAGTCGGCGTCCAGCCGTAGACATAACCCGTACTGCTGACCTGCACGCCGCTCGGCCCGCTGACGACCGACCAAGTCGGGGCTGGATAACCCACGCAAAGATTGAGTTGCTTGGTGTATTCCCCACCGACCGTAGCCATATCCGGGTCTGGCGAAACCTCGCAAATGACCGGTGCGATCGGCGTCTGCTGAGCGCTGACCTCGATATAATCCACCTTCAAGTAGCTGTTATCGAACCAGTTCGTTCGCCACTCCAACCGATTGCCGGGCGTGCTGTAGGTAAAGTTCAGGGTGAAGTCCTGAAAAACATTGGCTTGGGCGAATTCCTGCCGGGTGATGGTCCGGGTGGCCAACACCGTGTTCGTGTCAATCGTATACACGTCGATCGTCACCACCGCCTCATTGTTCGCGGTTACGTTGTCGATCGCCATCCGCCAGGTGGCCTGGTAGGTATCCGCCGGCAGACGGGTGATGTACGGCCCGAAGGTCAGATAGCCGGCCGCGTCCTGGGCCACGTTGGCCGAACGGGTCGAACCGTCCCGCCGGCCGATCTGCTTGGACAGTTGCTCGTCGTATTCCGGCTGATAACGCAGCTTTTTCAGGTCATTTCCGGAAATGTGCGGGCTGACCCAGTTGGTCACGTTCGTTTCCACGCTGTCCCACTGAGCGTAAAGCCGACCGTCGCTGTTGGTCATCTGAAACGAACGGTGCGGCGGGGTATCATTGGCGTTCGAGCCGTTATGCAGGCACCAGCCGGCGGCCCCGGCCAGCTTGCCCCCGTTGCAGTCGCGAAGGAAGTCGTCCTCCACCGGGTTGTACGTGGTATAACCCCGACGGAACGGCTCCTGCAGGTGAATCGGAATCCGCCAGCCCAGGTTGGTCATCCACGTGTTGAATTCATTGACCTTCCCGATGGTCTGGGCGGCGCAGCCCGAGTCCCGGCAAAGGTGCGGACAGATAAAATCCATCTTGCCGGTATTCCGATAGGCGGCCAGATCACTTTGAGAGGTCGGCGTGCTTGAAGCCGTGCAAAGCCGGCTCGGATCGATGGCCTTGATCGCGTTGATCAACTGTCCGCATTCCGACAGGCTGACATAGCGGCCGTCCATCACATCTCGTTCGTTGGAAATATCGATATAGACGTTGCGGTAGGGAAGCAGGTGATTGGCCAGGGTCTGCACGCAAGCCAAATGCTGGGCCAGGGTCGTAGCTCCCACCCAGGTATTATTAGCGTCGCGATTCAGGCTCACGTCCACGATGATCCCGCGTGCGTTGCACTCGGTAATCAAGGTTTTCAAACGGGTCATGTACGGCTCGCGAACGGTGCCGTTATCGGTCAGCACGGACACGTCCTCGCCGTTGGGCGTCGCCCAATGTCCCCAGACGCGAATCCAGTTGAAACCGTCGGCCACCATGTCGTTCAGGTCCGAGGTCACGTAGCTGGCCGTCGTGATCGACTGGGCCCCGTAATAACTGACCCCGTTCAGGTAGGTGGGCACCCCCTCGATGGTGAAAAATCGCCCGTCAGCACTAATCCCCAAGGTAACGGCGAGAGCCGAAGAGCTTACCGTACACAACAGACCTACCAACGCGCAACCACCCATAAGTTTGATGCGTTTCATGATCTTTTCCCTGCACAATGAGACAACCTTTTTCCGGGTGAACTGTTCGCCCACGACTATGCTGCCCGATTGTGCCTATTATAACCTATTATGGGGGTTTTTGTGAATCATTTTTCAGCAGCCGGGTAGTCGATCCGTGCCACTGAAGCAAGTCTTGAATATGTCAAAATCGGTCTGATCCACGTCGTTGTCGCTGTCGAGGTTGGCGGACGTGCAACCGGTAGCCGGGGCTACGCCGCTGCCGCTGTAACAACCTTGAAGATAGCCAAAGTCGGTCAAATCCACGTCACCGTCGGCGTCGAAATCACCCGGGGCGGCTCGCACGGCGAATTGCCAAACATCACCGGTGGTTACCGTCGTATCGTTTCGCTCATCGATCCGCCAGTAGTAGGTTTGGGCTCGATTCATTTGACCGGGATCGAAAGTCGTACCCGCCTGGTTGACTTGGAAGATCGGCGGGTTCGTGGTGCCGAAATACACATCGTGGGAAACGGCTCCGTCCCCGGCGGTCCAACTCAGGTCAGCGTCGCGGTCCACCCCGGTACTCTGGTGGGCGGGGTTCGGATTGCTCGCCTTGACCGGCGGAAGCCCTCCCACCAGAGTACCCAGGATCTTAACATTGTCGATGCGTCCGGTATCCGTCGCGGTGTTGAATTGCCAGATAAACCGGACCGCGAAGTTCGCGTTGTCCTGTACCGCCGAGACGCCAGACAGACTAATCAGCTTGTTCGTCCAGACACTCGGCAGATCGACGCCCTCGGTGAGCACCTGGGCCAAGGTCCACGGCCCGGAGGTGCCGGCCGTGCTGTAATAGACGGCCAGTTTGTCCTCGCAACCACCTTCCAGGATCGTGCTTGTACAGTTACCCGTGCAACCGGAAGACGGCGGGGTATTCAAGGCGGCGACCACGTCATAGGCGATATGGATGTCTTCATAGTTCGCCGTCGAGATCGCCTTGGCCATCAAACCGCCTTCGCGGGTGCAACTGTCGGTACCGTTGGTGCTCCCGCTTCCGGTGGATCTGACGTTTCCTCCAGGATTGCCATTGGTTGAATCCCAGGTCATCGTCCCCAGGTCGTACTGGCCGGCTTTCCATGTCGCCAGCGTCCAGCCTTCGCTACCGGAGTTGAAAGGAAACATGGCAATCGTACCGGCCGGCAATGCCTGAACCTGCACCTGCCAGGATTCGTCATCACTACCCATAATGTTGGAGGTTCGGACCACGATGGTAAACGTCCCCGCGGCCGTCGGCATCCAACCGTAGACCCGTCCGGTACTGTCCACTTGCACCCCGCTAGGTCCGCTGACCACCGACCAGGTGGGTGCCGGGCTGGGGCTGTTGCAGAAACTCAACTGCCGAACATACTCGCTGCCCGTGTAGGCCGAATCCGGGTCCGGACTGACTTCGCATATCACGGGTGCTTTTTGTCTGCGCACATCGATGCAATCCAGTTTCAAGTAGGAGTTGTCGTGCCAGTAGGTGCGGAATTCCAGCGAATTGCCGGGATTCGTATAAGTCAACGTCAGCGTGAAATCCTGATACATATTGGCCGCGGTAAACTCCCGCCGGGTAACGGCACGCGAGGCCCGGATCACCCCGGCCGTGGAGTCGCGGATATCCAGCGTAACAACTGTATTGTTGTCGGACGTGTTATTATCGATCGCCATTCGCCAGGTAACCTGGTAGGTATTCGCGGGCAAGGTATTAAGATACGGCCCATAGGTGAGATACCCGGCCGCATCCTGGGCGATATTGGCC
>CAZXSA010000003.1:0-50721 GCA_964642815.1 uncultured Planctomycetales bacterium
CCACGATGCGACCTAAAAGAATACGCCCTTGCAGGAACGCTTCCACCGCCGCCTCGTTCGCCGCGTTAAACACCGCCCCCGCCGTTCCCCCCGCCCGAGCCACATCATAACCCAGCCGCAACGCCGGGAAACGATTCATATCCGGCGGCTCGAAATGCAACCGGCCGATCGCGGAAAAATCCAATTCCCGCGCACAACCCCGCATCCGTCGAGGGTACGTCAGGGCATACTGAATCGGCGTGCGCATATCCGGCTGCCCCATCTGGGCAATAACCGACCCGTCACGGAATTCGACCATCGAATGAATGATCGACTCCGGATGAATCAATACTTCAATCGCATCCACTCGTACGCCGAACAGCCAGTGGGCCTCGATGATTTCCATCGCCTTGTTCACCATCGTGGCTGAGTCCACCGTTATTTTAGGCCCCATATCCCACGTCGGATGATGCAGAGCGTCAGCCGGTGTCGCCGCCGCGATTTTCTCCATTGGCCAGGTCCGGAACGGCCCCCCACTGGCCGTCAGGTAGATTTTCCGTACTTCATCGGCCGAACCGGCCGACATAGCTTGGAAAATCGCCGAATGCTCGCTGTCGATCGGTAGTAATCGGGCCCCGGTACGCTCGGCCAACGGCACGATCAGCGAGCCGGCCATCACCAGGGCTTCCTTGTTGGCCAGCCCAACCTGCCGACCGGCTTCAACCGCCGCGATCGTCGAGGCCAGTCCCGCCGCGCCCACGATGGCCGCCACCACGAAATCGCTGTCCCGATGACCGGCCAGCTCGACCAGGCCCTCCGGCCCCGTCAATACCTCCACTCGGCCGTTCAATATCCGCCGCAACTGCTCGGCACTTTCCTCCTCCGCCACCGCTACCGTTTGCGGTTCCGCCACCCGACACTGGGCCTCCAGTTCCGCCCATCGCCGCCGGGCGGCCAGCCCCACCACCCGGTAGTCCGCCCCCAACGCGCGCACCACTTCCAGCGTGTTCGTTCCGATCGAACCGGTCGACCCCATAATGGTGATACGCTTGCTCAATAATCACGCTTTCCCGCAAAACGTCTCGTTTTGGACGAAAGAGCCTACTATAGAAGCCTCCGGCGGTATAGACAAGACACAGAGCATTTCATTGTGCATACGAGAGGCGGCTTTCCGCCAACCCCGAATGCCCCGCCAATGCTAATAACACCTTAATATGGACCGCTTCGGTGTAAAAAAATAATGCAGCCCCCTTGCATTGCCTGCCGGGTCCGTTATGATATGGGCGGTTCACAAGTAAATAGGTCACGATTGCAGGTTTCCGCCTCGCGGAATGAAATGGGAAGGTGGTGAAAAACCACCGCGGACCCGCCGCTGTAATCGGAGGTATCGGCCGCAACAGCCATTGTCCACCCGATCCCATCGGATCGACGGATGAGAAGGCGCGGCTGAACACCGGATCGGCATGAATCAACAAACCGATCCTACCCTCCGTAAGCCAGAAGACCTGCCCGCAAGCGTGTTCGTCGTGTAAGTGCCCCGGGCATGGGTACTGAACGTTTGTCTGCCCGGGATCCGCTTCGCCGTCGCCACTCGCGCCGGTATGTCGGATCCCTTGTCGTTTTGGCGGAAAACCATCCCAGTATCCGTGTCTTGCGGGTGCTGGGATTTTTTTATGGCAAGGCGGCTCGAGGTCGGCCGCCGTGGAAGAGAAGGAGTGCGAAATGTTTAGAGCAAGGTGGTTGGCCGTTCTGGTGTTTGGAGCGGCAAGTGTCTCGTTCAGTCATTCGACATTGGCCGGGACGATCGAGGTGGGTAGCGGAGCTAATTCCGCGAGTCTTTATCTGGAGTTCAAGGAAGGCGCGGTGTTTGACTTTCTGGTACATTTTGACGGCACGACAACCGGCCTGGGACTGCTTGACATCATCGAACAGCAAACGACGTTGACAACGATTCGCGAAAACTTCGGGTTCGGCACCTACATCGACGGTATCAGTTACGCCGGTTATGACAACAGCGGCTACGGTGGCGGCAATGACTGGTGGCATTACTGGGTCAAGGACGGGTTGAACGAGTCATGGGTATCCCCCATGTATGGCGTGGCCAATCGCGTGGTCGCCAATGGTTACAGTGACGGGTGGATTTATGGCCGCGCGGGGACGCCCCTGCCGGAACCGGCCGCGATGGCCCTGCTGGCTTGCGGCCTGTTCATGGCGCGGCGTATCCGAGTTAGAGGATAACAGCTATTCGGGTGATGGCATGGGCAAATCTCAGCGGGATTTGCCCATGCCCGGCCCGGAAAAACGGAAGTGTTATTCTTTTTCGCACTTCACGGGAGATGCGATGAATTCCATAAACCGTTATCGCCGGCAGTTTGGATTCCATATATCTCGGCTTACCCTGCTCGGTCTTCTATCCGCGTCGGTATTACTTGCTTATTCCGCCGAGACCATCGCCGGCGACTACGCCTCCGCGGTTATTGCCTACGACAACTCGAAATCCAGCAGTTGGAACAATCCGACAACGGTTCTCGGCCGGCCGACCATCGATACCACCGGTGATCCTTTATATATGTGGGAAGACATCGTGGCCGTCCTGCCGGTTTTCGGCCCCTGGATGCCGGACGAAATTTACCGTATCGGCCGGGACACCTCGCTGACCATCATGTTCGACCGACCGGTCGAGAACAATCCACTCAATCCTTGCGGTGTTGACTTTATTGTTTTCGGCAACAGTAGTCAGGAAATCGGGGGCGGCCAGTATTGGCTTAACGAAGACCCCAATAGCGCAACCATACAGTCCACAAACATCCTCGCCGAACGTGGCCTCGTCTCGGTCAGTCAGGATGGGATCATCTGGTACACCTTCACTGACGGCCCGTACGCTGACGATTGGGCTCCCACCCTGGGGCGAATCTATGATCCCGAAAATCCCGATCCCGCCTTGGAAGCGAATTATTGGTGGGGCGCTCCGACCGTCGCTACGTATCCAGTGAATCCAAATCTTGAGCCGGCCGATTTTCTAGGCAAAACCGTCGCTCAGATGGCGATAAAATTCGGCTACTCCGCCGGCGGCGCGGGCTTCGATCTTGGCAACCTGAATCCTTCCTTACCGTGGATTCAGTACGTCCGTGTTTCGTACTGGTCGCAGGAAGGAATGACCCCCGAAATTGACGCCTTTGCCATCGTGCTGCCCGTCCGCATACCGGATTTCGATTGCGATTCCGACGTGGACGGCGACGATTTCGAGATTTTCGAGCGATGCCGGACCGCCCCATCCATCGGGCCCCCCGGAAAACATTGCGATCCGCAAGTGGAGGATTGCGATCCATGCCTCCGTGCCGACCTCGACCAAGACGGGGACGTCGATCAGGAGGATTTTGGTTATTTTCAAAGATGTTATAGCGGGCCCGATGTTCTGTTCGACTGGAATTGCTTGGATAACCCGTGATTTGCGGAAACCCCATGCTCTTAACAACCGCCCATCACGTCTCCTCACGCCAGCCCGAAGCGCAAGCAAGGGTATACCAGCCCGCAGCGCAAGCAAGGGTATACCAGCCCGCAGCGCAAGCAAGGGACCACCAGCCCAAAGCGCCAGCGAGGGTATACCATTCCGAAGCGAGAGCGAGGGAACAACGCATCGAATCGCCGGCAAGGGCCGACTCTCCCCGCCGCTACAAACGCCCCCCTCGCGCCTTCACCCTGATCGAGGTCATGGTCTCCGTCAGCATACTGGCCCTCCTCGTATCCATTCTGCTCCCGGCCCTGGGTAACGCTCGCCGCGGCGCCCGGGCCGCTCTTTGCATGAGCAACCTGCACCAAATGGCCGTCGCCGCCCAGACCTACACATATAGCAACCAGGAACGCTACCCGATCGCTCAATACCTGGTTCGTAAAGACAATTTGTCCATACATTACAAATGGGATTTTGCCACGATCACCAATAAAACCACCAAAAAATACTCCACCCAACCCGGCCTCCTTTGGGGACGAACCGGAGCGGACCAGATTCAGCAATGCCCTGAGTTTGAAGGCGCGGCCAACGCGCCCGGCAGCGCCACCTCCTCCACCGGTCAGCCTACGGAAAAATACACCGGCTACAACTACAACACGAGCTACATCGGTCACGGCCAGGGCGAGTTTCGCGAAGCGCCCGCGAAGGTCAGCGAAGTGATACGCCCGGTTGAATGCGCATTATTCGGCGATGGCGAATATGTTTCCGGGGCCAATAAATTCATGCGCGCGCCATGGCATGACCCTGACAACGGCGGAGACGACTTCGACGGTCGATCCGCCGGTACCCAGGGCTATCGCCACCGGGGCAAGACCAATGTGTCTTTCTGCGACGGTCACGCCGTCAGTTGGAGCGAACGACATACCGAAACCTACGCGGGCGAGCAGCGCAACATCGCCCCGGGCACCGGCTTTCTATCGAAAAACAATCGTTACTATAGCCTCGGCCGCTATACAACCGTCACCGCGCCCGAGTAAGTCTTTCACTTGAAATAATCCGGTTCGTTGCCCGGACGCCATTTGATATTGCAACCCATGCTCGGCTTCTGCTCGGTCGGTACCGGCCCACCGGCTAGTAAAGCATCCACCGCGATCCGCAGATCTTTCCCGGTCACCGGCTCGTCATTGCCCGGCCGGCTATCATCCATCTGGCCTCGATAGACCAGCCGCCGATCCGCGTCAAAGAGGAAGAAATCCGGGGTACAAGCCGCGGTATAGGCCCTGGCGACCTCCTGCGTTTCGTCATAAAGGTACGGAAACGTGTAACCCGCCTCCGCCGCCTCCGAGCGCATTTTCTCGGGGCGGTCATCGGGATAGGCTTCCGCGTCATTCGCGTTGATGCCCACGACCGCCACCCCTTTCGCCTGTAACGCACGGCCAAGGTCCGCCAATCCCCTGCGGACATGCTTCACGTACGGACAGTGATTACACATGAAAATCACCAACAGAGCCGAGGTATCCCTAAAATCCGCCAACCGTACCATCCGTCCCTCGGTATCCGGCAACGCGAAATCCGGGGCCAATGTCCCCAACGGCATCATGGTGGATAAGGTCAATACCATGAATGTTTCTCCTTAAGTCGAATCCTCATCTCCCAATAACCGGTGAACTGCCTCGAAAAAATTGTAGTCCGACAATTTCCCTCGACAAGCCGGAAAGTATGTACGCACTCCAAGGTCAGGGATATGAATATCAGCGAGGTGGTATGGGCAGGCCCTTGCCCCGCCGCCGCGGGACGAGGGTTTGCCCGTGGGTGCGGATTGGAGCACGACTATTCCCCAATAAGTCGGCATTCCCCATGCCACCTTTCCTCGAATGCACCCCTCTTTCATCCGGCGGTGAAGTTCAATGTTTTCGATGGTCATCGGTTTCGCGCTTCCCGCTTTTCGATTCCGGTACGGGTGGCCCATCCAGCACCACCCATGCCCGTTGGTCTTGTTGGGCCACCTGAAACGGCCCGACTTCGCATATCTCATCCAACCAGGCCAACGTCGCCACCTGAGCGTGCCGATTCACCCGCCAGAAAGACCGGGGGGCCAGGATATGCTCGTCATACCTGTCGCGAATCAAATCGATCGCATGAGTAGTCAACGAATCAAAGAATCGTACCGACCGGGCGGTGGCCACCATCCGGACCGGACCGGCGGATTCCTTGAACCAGATCAGGTCACCCGTTGCTAACACCCCGTGAGGCAGGACTCCCGCCCGTCCCAAACGGCATTCGATAGTCTTCCGTCCGTTTAGAATAAGCCCGAAAAACGGCCGATAAATAATGGCGAGATGGTGTCTCATGAATTACTGCCTCACTTTTATTGCAATCACGAAACTCTTTTTGAAAAGCAAAACTTTCACTATCTTAAATTGTCACTATTTTCAGGTACATCCCCACTTGCTTCGCCCGGAAAGTTCGACTACAATGGGGCTGTAAGTGGACTAAACCCCGAGTTCATTTTAGGAAGAGAAAACTATGGCCGTCAGACATCACATCAGAGTACTGGTAGTGGACGATGATCCGCAAGTCTGCAAAACGGTGGGCATGATTCTTAAAGAGCATGACTACCATGTGCAGTCTTACTCTCAGCCGCGCCAGGCGGTTCAAGCCGTCCGGAAGAATCCCTTCGATGTCGCCCTCGTCGACATCAAGATGCCGGACATGAATGGCCTGGAAGTGGTGGAGAAGGTCAAGGCGGAAGACCCGCGGATTGCGGTCTTGGTTATGACCGCTTATCCGGACATCCAGACCGCCGCGGAAACCATGCGGCTGGGCGCCCGGGACTATATTACCAAGCCCTTCCGCGAGGAACAGCTTCTCGCCGCCGTCGAGCGGGTCTCCCAGGAACTGGGACTGATCTACACGAACGAGGGCGAGTTGAACCGCCTCATCGGGCAGCGGATCCGGCAGGAACGGCTGAAACAGAGCCTGACCCTTCGCCAGCTTTCCGAGCGTTCGGACCTGACCACCTCGCAACTTTCGCAGGTGGAACTGGGCAAGAACGCCGCCAGCGTCTGGGCCTTGGCTCGGATCAGCGGCGCGCTCGGCAAACAGTTGTGCGAATTGATTGCCGGCCTATAATTGAGCGACGTTGAGTAGAGAACGTTTCTCACATGCTGATCGTCTTGCTTTCGAGGCGCAGCCCCATGAAGATGGGCCTGCGCCTTTTTTAGGCCGGTGGTAAGGGAATTATTTGAGTATCATGAAAGCCGATAAAAAGAAAAAACCCTCGGTGGAAGGCATTGAATTCGCCAAAGCCGTCGCCCGTATCGCGGAGGAACATCGCGCCGAGGACGTGGTGATCCTTGACTTGCGTGGGCTGACTTCAATCGCGGATTTTTTCGTGATCGGCACCGGCACCTCCGATCGCCAGGCCCGGGCCGTCATCGACCGGATCGACACCTACTGCGAAGAGGCCGGCCAGGATCGGTTCGGGCTGAGCGGCTATGAGACGGCGACTTGGGTACTCGCCGATTATGTGGACGTGGTCGTCCACATGTTCGACGCCGAGCACCGTCGCTATTACGACCTCGAACTCCTCTGGGGCGACGCCCCGCGGGTGGAATGGCAAACCGGTAAGGATTAACGTGATAGCCCCGTCCCTCACAAAACCGCGTTCATGCCGCGGCGAGCAGGGTTGATTGTCGCTCGGGGGCCGTCTGGCGCAATCCTAAGCCGCCTGAGACGCTGCCCCGGTGCGCTAACCATTGATTGAACTCTTGAATGATCGCCCAATCGCCGAAAAATGCCCCGAAACTGGTGCGAGAATCCTCGCGCCATGCCCGATGGGAATCAGTTCCCATTCGGCACGAGGATGGGAATCCCCATCCGGGAGGACCGAGATAGGAATCTCGGTCCAGCATGACCGGGTGGCCCACCATCGCGCAGCGATGGGGAGGGCGCGATGATCGATGGCGAGTTTACCCGCCCCACGTACACGATGATCGATGGCGGTTAAACGTGTGCTGGTTATGGGCGAGTTGTCCACCCGTCCCCGCTCGATGTTCATCGCTGTACACCATCGATATGTAACCTGACCTGATGTCCGAAGCACCGCACTGTGCCGCGTCCCATAACGATCCCGGTTGCTTGCCAGCGTGCGAGCCGGGGCAGGGTTCCGCTCATGTCAACGCTCCGATTGGACGATCAAACCCTCGAGCTCGACATGCGGCGGAGCGGGCAAAGCCGTGTCCGCGTGAATGGGTATGGTTACGATTCAATTCTCGACGAAGGAGTAACGGATGGCCCTTATCAACTGGTCCGCTAACCTGAGCGTGAATGTGCCAGAGATGGACAGACAGCATCAGAAACTGATCGGCATGGTGAACGAACTGCACCAAGCGATGATCAATCGTCAGGGGAGGATGATTCTGGCGTCTCTGTTGACGAAGCTCGTGACCTACACGACCACGCACTTCAAGCAGGAAGAAGAGTTCATGCAATCCATTGGATTCACCGGCCTGGAGGAACACAGGGGGCTCCATCAGGCGTTGGCGAACAAGGCCGCGACGCTCAAGAAACGCGTGGATAGCGGCGAGGCCTCGGTTACGATCGAAGTCATGTCCTTCCTCGAAGATTGGCTCAAGAATCACATCATGGGGTACGACCGGCAGTACGGGCAACACGCGGCCAAAGCCGCGGCCGCGAAGTGAAGACAGCATATCCGGTGCCGACCCGCAGGCCCGGGAAGCCGGTAGGATGATTCGGAAAAGTTCAACGGGAACCGACCGACCCGTCAGCCGATTCCGGTTTCTCTTGCCAACCGGTGCTCAAAGACTCGGTATTTCGGCCACGATCTCGTAGGGGTTCAAAGGGAACGCTGTTGTTCGTGCGGGTATCAGCTATACGGCTTGCCCCCCCACCCCCGGGGCCACGCTGCCGCCCCTCGCGGAATCAAATTTCCTATCAGCATCAGTCAACCTATCCTATCCAATCCTCGCTGGAGATCGGCGAGAATGTCCTCTGGATCCTCCAGACCGACGGAAAGGCGGACCAATTCGTCAATAATGCCCAGCCGATAACGTTCCTCGCGGGTTTCGCGGTAATAGCTCATCAAGGCCGGGTGGGTAATCAGCGTCTCCGGTCCGCCGAGACTGGGGCCGAGCAGGCAGAGTTTGAGGCCGTTGATAAATGCCATCGTGTCGTCCAGATTTCCATTGATTTCAAAAGTGACCACCGCGCCGAAACCGCGCATCTGGCGGCGGGCAATCTCGTAATGCCGATGGCTGGGTAGCCCTGGATAATAGACCTTGCGAACCTTGGGATGCTGTTCAAGGAATTCGGCGACCCGCATGGCCGTGCGATTCAATCGGTCAACCCGCAGGCCGAAAGTCTTGAGCCCACGTATGAGCAGGTAGCAACTCATGGGGTCGATGACGCCACCGGTGGCCCTACGCCACTGGTAGATGGGATCGATCAGACTGGATTTCCCGAAGACCGCTCCGCCGAGGATGTCGTTGTGGCCACCCAGATATTTGGTGGTGCTGTGGATGACGATATCCACGCCTTGCTCGAGCGGCCGCTGGTTGTAGGGCGTGGCGAAGGTGCTGTCGATAACGCCGAGCACCTTGTGCTTTCGGGCAAGACCGACAAACTGCTCGACGTCGGCGATATTCAGGTAAGGATTGGTCGGCGATTCAGTGAAGATCAGGACGGTGTTATCTCGAATGGCCTCGGCCATCGCCCGGTAATCGCCCATGGGGACAACCGAGGTCTGAATGCCGAAACGAGGCAAAATGTTATTGACGATGTTGAGGGTTTGTTTGTAGGCGTCGTCGGTGATGACCAGGTGCTGACCATTGCTGCACAAAGCCATGAGGGTGGCCGACACTGCGCTCATTCCGCTGTCGAAAAGGATGCAGCGTTCGGCGTGCTCCAGGGCGGCCAGCTTGCGTTCGGCGGCCTCGCGGGTGGGGTTGCCGTAGCGGCCGTACTCGTAATGATCGGACTGGCCCAGACCAAAGGCCCGCACTTCATCCATGTCCTTGAAAACAAAGGTGCTGGTCAGGGCGATCGGCGTGGTGAGACTGCCCAGCCAGCGCCGCTCGCCGCAATGGACCGCGTCGGTATCGCACCGACCCGTCGGCTCATCGATAAACTCGCTCATCTCGATCTCCCGTCACTCATTCATAACGAAACCGGGCCGCGATGGGCATGCGTCGCCCGACACCGAAGGCCCGGCTGGTAACTTTCAGACATAACGCGGCCTGCTTACGCTTGTATTCACTTACATCCACAAGGCGGATCACCTTGTGGACCGTCTCGGCATCAAAGCCGGCGGCAACAATCTCACCGGCACTTTTCTCCTCTGCAATATATTGCTCCAGGATTTGATCCAATATTTCGTAGGGTGGCAAGCTGTCCTGATCGGTCTGATCGGGACGCAGCTCGGCGGACGGCGGCTTGGTAATCGTGCCCGCCGGGATAATTTCCCGGCCGGCCCGCTCGTTGATATGGCAAGCCAGGCGATAAACCATGGTTTTGGGCACATCGCCGATAACCGCCAACCCGCCGCACATGTCGCCGTAAAGCGTGCAGTAACCGACGGCCAATTCGCTCTTGTTTCCGGTGGTCAAAAGCAACCAACCGAACTTGTTGGACAAGGCCATCAGCAAAACGCCGCGGATACGGGCCTGGATGTTCTCCTCGGTGATGTCGGGCGGGCGATCCGCGAAATTCGGCTTCAGGTATTCCTCGAAAGCGTCATGAATCGGACTGATCGGGATGACTTTGTATTGGATACCCAGATTTCGAGCGAGGGCCTCGGCATCGGACAGGCTGTGCGCGCTGCTGTAACGTGAAGGCATGGCCACGCCGGTGACGGCTTCGGGGCTGAGAGCGGCGGCGGCGAGCGCCGCGGTGACCGCGGAATCCACCCCGCCGGACAGGCCCAGGACCACCTTTTGAAAACCACATTTATTCACATAATCCCGCGTGCCCAGTACCAGGGCGTCATGGATATGGGCGATATCCGCGCAATAGGGTTCGAGGCGTAGGGAGTCGGCTGCATCCAGATCGATCAGAAGCATGTCCTCCTGAAACGCTTTGGCCTGGGCGATGACCTGCCCCTGTTCATTGAAGACGGCGGAAGCACCGTCGAAAACCAACTCGTCGTTGCCGCCGACCTGATTGACAAACAAGATAGGCCGTCGGTGCCGGCGAGCCTGGTTCCCAAACAGACGGATGCGAAAATCGTGTTTCCCATAGCCGAAAGGCGAAGCGCTGACATTGATAATCATGGCGGCCCCGGCGGCGGCAAGCTGGCCGACGGGATCCTGATGGTACAACCGCCGACCGATGAGCTGCTCGTCGTTCCAGAGATCCTCACAAATACTGACGCCAAGGGGCTGGCCTTCATGTTCGATCAGGGTCACTTGCGGACCGGGCTCGAAATAGCGTTCCTCGTCGAAGACATCGTAGGTGGGCAGGAGCGACTTGTGACGGACCTGCCGCACGCAACCGCCGGCACAATAGGCGACGGCGTTACGCAGGCTTCTGCCCTGTGGCTCGTGATTTTCCTCGACAAAACCAACCAGAGCGGCGATTCCGCGGCAGGATTCGGCGATTCGCTGAACAGCTTTTACGTTGGCTCGAACAAATTCCGGCTTGAGGAGCAGATCGCGGGGTGGATAGCCCACGACGGCCAATTCGGAAAAAACCGCAAGAGAGGCTCCGGCGGCGGCGGCCTGCCCGATTGCGGCAACGATTTTCTCGGTGTTACCCTGAACGTCGCCGACTACGAAATTCAATTGGATCAAGGCGATTTTCACGTTTGCCCCCCCGTCACCTCGGCGGTAGTTGACCAATGCACGCCGAGATCGGTCAGTTCGCGGCAGGCCTCGGCTCCGGAACGTGGATCGACCGGCCGAATAGCATCGCGCACCAGACAAACACGCCGGCCGCGTTTCAATAAACCCCTGGCCGCCAGCAGCACACAATAATCGGTGGCCACGCCGAAAACAACGTATTCGCCGACATCCAAATGGTCCACCAGGGCGGCGAAGGACGGATTGTCAAAGGCATCCAGCGTTTCCTTGGGAAAGATAAGCTGTTGATATTCATCCAACCAACGGATCAACGATTCAAGCGGAATCTCTTCGGTCGAAACGAATCGATGGCGAGGTAGCAGCGTGCAGGGAATCTTTTTCTGCCCCGGACTGTTCCGCAGACAATGCGGCGGGAACCGCTCGAATTCGGGATCATTCGGAGGATGGTCGTCGGTCGAACTGAGCACGGGTATTTGCTTAGCGCCCGCAAAGGTAAATAATTGTTTCAGGGCAGGGATGGTCTGCTCCGCGCCGGCAACATAGAGCCGTCCGGCGGGGTCCATGAAGTCGAACTGGGTGTCCACGTCCACGAATATACGGTCACATTGGGGCATTGCATTTCCTCGGGGGAAACATTCTAATCACCTTTGACCGTCAGGGCTACTGTAAGAATATATACTGAAAATCGTGTCTGCCAGCCTGACGCGTAAGCGAGGTTGTCTATGCGTGTCGGTTTCTTGAGCAAATTTGATCCGGAACGTATCGGTTTCATGAAGCAGCATGGCTTCGGCAGCGTGGAATTGCTGGCGGGGCCGGACGATACTTTCGTGCCAGGACATGACGGCTGGCAGGAACAGGCCGAGCGGGTGAAAAACGCTTATGCCCGTGAGGATATCCGTATCAGTTGCATCGGCGGGTTCTACGTCAATCACATGGACGCCGATCCCCGGATCGCCCGCAAACATGCCGAGTACGTGCGCAACGTCATCACCCTGGCCCGTTTCATGGATGTGCCCGTCGTGGCCGGTTTCGCCGGACGGGTACTCAACGAGGACCTCGAGCAGTCGGTTAAACCGTTCCAAGCCATCTGGAGCGAGCATGCCCGCTTCGCGGAAGACCACGGTATTCGTATTGCCTTCGAGCATTGCCCCATGGGCCGTTTCCACGGCCCGTTCGGCGGGATCAACTGCATCTGCACGCCGTTGATGTGGGAACGCTGCTTCGAGGCCGTCCCCTCCGCCGCCTTGGGGCTGGAGTGGGATCCCTCGCACCTGGTGGGTCAATTCATCGACCCGATTATGAATATCCGTCATTGGGGTCAAAGAGTTTACCATGTCCACGCCAAGGATGCTCATGTTTACCGACATGTCCTGGAACAGTACGGCATCTATCATTGGGGGGCGATCGAGCATTGTTTCCCCGGGCTGGGTGATTGCGATTGGGGTCTTTTGATAAAGGAACTGCGTCGGATGGGTTATCATGGCGATCTGAACATCGAGGGCTGGCACGACACGGTTTTTAACAGCCACCACGATGATCGACCCAGGCTGGAAGACACCGGCCTGTTAATCGCTCTCCGGCATCTCACCCCTTTTGTTGACGGTGTTTGAAAATCTTATGCGACATCCGGGGGTGGCGGTTGCGTGAGCAGCCCATCCGAAAATAACCTTTGTGCCGTACCCCCAGATCGCGGCTTCATCCTGACCGGGAGATTTGAGCACTTTCCTTTTGGCGGCTATAATTTCCCCCCGTGTAGGATATTGTTGACAATTTACAGCATAGGAGTCATTCGATATGCCACAGTATTTTCCGGAAGTGAAGACGATCAAATTTGAGGGCCCACGCTCTCGAAATCCTTTAGCCTTTAAGCACTACAACCCCGACGAAAAGGTGCTGGGCAAGAAAATGCGCGATCACTTGCGATTCTCGGTCTGCTATTGGCATAGTTTCAAGGGCCTGGGGGCGGACCCGTTTGGTCCTGGGACAATCATCCGTCGCTACAATCAATCGGATGATCCGATGAAAGCGGCGGAGGAGACGATGCTGGCGGCCTTCGAATTCTTTACCAAACTCGGTGTCGAATTCTGGTGCTTTCATGATCGGGATATCGCCCCGGAAGCAAGCAAGTTGGCGGAGACCAACCGGCGACTGGACCAGATCGTCGGCCTGGCCAAAAAGTTGCAGAATGATACCGGTGTTAAACTGCTTTGGGGGACGAGCAATCTCTTTTCGCACCGGCGGTTCATGGCCGGGGCCGGAACCAACCCGTCTCCGGCGGTTTTCGCCTATGCGGGCAGCCAGGTCAAAAAGGCCATGGAGGTCACCAAGTACCTCGGCGGCGCGGGGTATGTCTTCTGGGGCGGCCGCGAGGGCTATGATACATTATTGAATACGGACATGGGACGCGAGTTGGATCATCTGGCCTGCCTGCTGCACATGGCGGTTGATTATAAGAAAAAGATCCGATTTGGCGGGCAGTTTTACATCGAACCCAAACCCAAAGAGCCGACCAAGCACCAGTACGACTTTGACGCGGCCAGTTGCCATGCTTTTTTGCAGAAGTACGATCTCGTACCGCATTTCAAGATGAATATCGAGGCCAACCATGCCACCCTGGCCGGCCATACCTTTTTGCACGAACTGGAGTATGCGGCGGCCAATGGTATTCTCGGCTCGGTGGATGCCAACCGGGGTGACTTGTTACTTGGATGGGATACCGACCAGTTCCCCACCGACCTGTATGACACAACGTTGGGGATGTACATCATCCTTCGAGCCGGCGGCTTCAAAACCGGTGGCCTGAACTTCGATGCCAAGGTGCGGCGGCAATCCATCGATCCGGTCGATCTGTTCCACGCCCATATCGGCGGAATGGATGCTTTCGCCCGGGGGCTTAAGGCGGCCGCCAGAATGCTAAAGGACAAACCTTTGGAGAGATTCATTCGGGACCGCTACAAGGGCTGGAACACGCCTTTTGGCAAGAAGATCGAAAAAGGTCGGGCCACGTTCGAGCAGATGGAAGCTTTTACCCTGAAAAACGGCGAACCACGGATTCAAAGTGGCCGCCAGGAAATGCTTGAGAATATATTAAACGAGTACATCGTTTGAGCCAGCCATAGAAGAGAACTCTGGGCCAACAAACCGGCCTAAGTGGTATGGCGACAATTGATTGGAAGGCTATTCAAGGCACGGATTGCGTGGGCGAACACGATCCGTGTCTTGAATATGCAATATTACAATTGGCGCTTAACGAAGCGGGCTTTCTCAAAAAAATAGTCAAAAAAACCTGATTTCGATGAAACCTTGCTTGACCTCATGCGTCTTACATGAGAGAGTAAGTATAACATATTGGTCGTTGTTGTCGGACGACACATTTACTAACGTTCTGTTGGTTGAACTGGGGTTCCTGAATGGAAGATTTTTTTAATAACCTGCCCATGATCCGCGCCATGTTCCCATCGTTGGGTGACGATGCGATCACGGCCATCAACCGTTTTGGGCAGGTGGTGATCATTCTGGTGGGAATTCAGGTTTTATACAGAACCTCGCTGGGTAACGAAATACGGAGACGACTTGCCTGGCTCTTCGATTTTCACGGATACATCAGGCAATCGATCGGCAATATATCTCCCAAGGCGGACAAGCTTTTTTTTGATTGCGAACTGCCTTTATGCATATTTTTTACTATTATCCTGGTTTATTTATTGATTTTCGTGACCCACGAGGGCCCCTTCGCCTATCTGCTTTATCCCTTTAAGCACATCTGGTATGCCATCCGGGTATGGGCCCAGATCGATTTGCAGGCAACCCTGATCATCAAGACCATCTTGAAATGCATTGGCTTATGCGTCTGGGCGGTCGTTTCCTTTATGTGCATTTACGGATTCTTCCTGGGTATCCCGATCCAGGCGATCACAAAAACCGCTCATTTTATCGCCACGCGCTATTCCGTGATGGTCTATCAGCTCGTGGTAGCCATGGAAACCATTACCGGTGGGGCTATTCTGATATTCACCACCAGTCCACTCAAGAAATAATCAGCCATGATTTGCCGTTGCCCCAATACCTTCCCACCCAATAAATGAGCCGCGAACGCACAGCCTGTTCGCCAACCCGACCGTGTGCGTTCGAAACCCATGCGGCAAAAAAATAATCATCATCCCCCCCTACCCAACAAACGAAGGGGAGACTATAAATGGTCATGTTATCTATTGATGGAACCACCACCGTTAGGGATATGCTCTGGGCTTGTCCAGAAACATTTGCTGTTTTACTTTCACGTGGGATGTGCGGCGATTGTCAAAAAAACCCTCCACCGGTAAGCCTTGAGCATTTTGCCCGCAAGCATTGCGAGGGCAATCTTGAAGACCTCTTGCAGGATCTTCGCCAAGTCATTCGTAAAAACGATCCCCCGGTCAAGATGGCGGAACCGGATGGGGCTCTACCATAGAAGACCTCGATCGTAAATGTAGAATGGGTAGACAGCATGTAGAAACGCGGCGTTACCCAGATTAACATTTCTCGCGATTTTTATATTTTTTGTTTTGAAGAGAAATTATCGCGATTTTTCGATGGTTTTATCCAAGGACCGACTTGACAATTTAGCCTTTATAGTGAAAGAATAAAGGATGAGGACATATCCAAGGCGGTTATCGATGTTTTATATGTAATGGCAAAAGTTAAGGGTGTTTTCCCGCATTTTGAATTGAGATCGAATCCGCGCAAAGGGGGATGTGCGGCTGGATGATATGAATTAAACCGCACCGTTCATCCATACAGGGCCGAGAGCCCAGGAGGCGATCTCATGAGAAGAATGAAAAACGATGTTTTCTTTGTCGCCCCGGAACAAGCTTACATGAACGGGAAGCCACTTTTGACGGCCACCGAAGTGATCGATGGAATCAAGTGCGTCATTACCCTGGAAAAAGATCGCGAAGGGGTCTACCACGAGGTCAAACTTGTTCCGGCGGCAACCGCGGTACCCGTCAGCATCATGTCGTAATCAAAAACCAAAGGTATTCCACTCGGACGCCATGGCTTGATGTTCGTTCCGGAGATACTCTGAGCAGCACCCTACCCGCAAAAACGTCGAACGGTAATTCTCCGAAGCTCAAAAACTATTCTATTGACCCGTCACGGAATCCGAAGTAAACCTCCAGGCCTCCCCCGATCTTGGTTTCCCACCTCTCGCCCCCCTCCGCCAACCTTGTTAAACTACCGGCTTTAAGTGAGGTGATCGGATGAAGCGAAACCAGGTAATGGCCATGCCCTCCACCGATGAACCTTGGCGGATTTTTCGGATCATGGCGGAATTCGTGGACGGTTTTGACGCCATGAGCGGAATCAGTCCGGCGGTCTCGGTGTTCGGGTCGGCCCGGACCAAACCCGACGAGGAAGCATATATCCGGGCGGTCGAATTGGGCGGAAAATTGGCCAACAACGGTTTTTCCGTGGTTACGGGGGGTGGACCGGGGATCATGGAGGCGGCCAATAAAGGCGCATTCGAAGCCGGTGGGACGAGTGTGGGCCTCAATATTGTTCTTCCTTACGAGCAGAAGCCCAATCCCTACGTCACCATCGGGCTTAATTTCGACTATTTTTTTGCCCGCAAGGTCATGTTCGTGAAATACGCCGTGGCGGTCGTCTGCTTCCCGGGAGGGTTCGGCACGCTGGACGAGCTTTTTGAGATGTTTACCTTGGTCCAGACGGAGCGCACCACCCCATCGCCGCTGATATTATTCGGGAGTGAATTCTGGGAACCCCTGGTACAATGGATTCATAAGGGGCTGCTTGAAAAATACCGAACCATCAGCCCCGAGGATGTAAACCTCTTCAAGGTGACGGACAGTGTGGATGAAAGCGTCGAATATATCAACGAAAAATACCCCAAGGCCGGTTTACTCTGGGAACAGCCTCGCCGATTTTTTCGGAAACCCGATTAAGCAATCGCTTTCCGGCGAGCGTCGGCGATCATGGGGTGGCATGAATGGGCGGTATTGGATACTCCCGAGAAGGGTGTTTATTGCACTATTAGCCGGCCTGTTGGTTCCCTGTATTGCCCAGGCGGCCTCGGACGATGTGGCCCAACTCGAATTGCTACAGAGGACTCTGGCCGGTGTTGCCGACGAAGTTCGCCCGTCCATTGTTGCGGTGAGGGCCAACCGCCGCGTCAACTTGGCCTCTCAGAACGGCGAATCCTCAAGGAATCCCGGGGAGACGCCACCCGCCGGCCTGCCCTTGGAACAAATTGTTCCTTCTGTTGGCAGTGGAATGATCATCGACGCATCGGGTCTGATTTTGACAAATGAACATGTCGTCCATGACGCCGATCCGGCGGATATCGAATGTATCCTGGCGAATGGCGACAGTTATCCCGTAGAGGGTATCACCACGGACCCGCGGAGCGATCTGGCCGTCCTGCGAATCGAGGCCGATCACTTGAAACCGGTGCGTCTGGGTGATCTGGCCGAGGTTCGCCAGGGTTACATCGCTATCGTGCTGGGCTTTCCATTTGGATCCGCTCATGAAGGGAACGGCCGGCCGTCCATGTCCTTTGGGATTATCAGCGCGCTTGGCCAGGTTTTAACCCAACAACTCGACCCGCTGGATCAACGCTATTACGGTAATCTGATCCAAACCGACGCCCCGATCAACCCCGGCAATAGCGGCGGGCCGCTACTGAACATCAAGGGCGAGGTCATCGGGATCACCACGGCCATTTCCACGCGGTCCGGCGGCAGCCAGGGTATCGGTTACGCCATCGCCATCGATAACCGCACGAAGGACATCATCAGTAAACTCGCCCGCGGCGAACGAGTAGCCTACGGTTATCTTGGAGTCAGTTTGGAACTTACCGGGCCGGGGCATGGATCCACCCCGGAAACCCCCACGCGCCAAGGTGCCTGGATTAAAGAGGTTAGTCCGGACACTCCGGCGGCGGCGGCTAATCTACGACCAGGTGACTGCGTCGTTGCCTTTGATGGTCAAACCATCGTGAACGGCGATCATCTTATCCGTCAGGTTGGGGCTACGCCGATCGGCCGTGAGGTGGATATCTGGGTTATTCGAGACGGCCGAAAGGTCAATGTCAGCCTTTCATTAGCACGTCGCGAGGTTCCCAAAGGTCTCCATTTTGAACCGGATTTCGCATGGCGCGGCCTACTCTTGACGGAGATGGGGGATGCATCGCGACAACGTTTTCCACAATTACCCGAAAAAGCGGAGGGGATCGTGGTATTAATGGTGGAGAGCGGCTCGGAAGCGGAAAAAGCCGGTTTCAAGCCGGGGCAGATCATCGGATCCGTCAATCAACAAAAAATGGGGAACCTGCGGCCGTTACGACGACTTGCCGGGATGATTTCCGGGCCGGCAAGGATCGTCATTGCCGGAGATCCACCGATTGAACTTTCTTTACCCTGACAACGCCGACGTAAACATCCCTGCTTGCACTCATGGGTAAGCGAATCCGTTCGCATCCTTGCCTCCGGGATTGGAATCCCGCGGAAAGTGGTATCGAGATGGGAATCTCGATGCGACATCGCAAGTCGTCTTTCGCATTTAGGGATTGCTATTCCATGGCCGTGGCCATCGGCTCGATGGACAAGTCAGCGAATCGGCCGGCCTCGTACAGATGTGTGCCCATCGCCGCGATCATGGCCCCGTTGTCCGTGCAATAGCGCATGGGGGTCAGGAGCAGGTTGATGTTCCGACGGTGACAGGCCTCGGACAGCACGCGGCGTAATCGCTGATTGGCCGCCACCCCCCCACCGACCATCACCGTATGCGTGGCGGTTTTCTCAACGGCCAGTATGGTTTTGGCCACCAGAACGTCCACCACCGCCTGCTCGAAACTGGCCGCGATATCCGCCAGATCTTTCGGAGTAAGCTTCTCCAGGCCCCCGGTGGTTTTGCCTGGCCCGTGTACATGGTAGAGAACCGCGGTTTTGATCCCACTGAAACTGAAATCCAGTGAATCGCGATCGAGCATGGTACGGGGAAAATCCCAGGCGGAGCAGTTCCCCTGTTCCGCCGCCCGTTGAATGGCCGGGCCGCCCGGAAAGCCCAGATTCAGGATACTCGCGACCTTGTCAAAGGCCTCGCCGGCCGCATCGTCGATCGTGCTCCCCAGTAACCGGATATCCAGCGGATCGTGAACCAGCATCAGGGACGTATGCCCCCCGCTCACCACGAGAGCAACGGCGGGCCAGGGTATGGTGCCCTCGTCCAGGTCGATGGCCGCACTGCAGGCGTGAGCATGCAAGTGATTAACCGCCAAGAGTGGCTTACCCCAGGCCAGAGACAGTGTTTTGGCCGCAGTCAGCCCGATCAACAATGACCCCACCAAACCGGGTCGGGAAGTAACCGCGATAGCGTCGATCTGGGCGGGAGCGAGGCCGGCTTGCCTCAAGGCTTCCTGGAGCACGCCGTCGATATTTTCGATATGGGCTCGGGAGGCCAGTTCAGGTACGACACCACCATACTTGGCATGCACGTCAAATTGCGTGGCTACAATATTGGATAGCACCTCATGTCCTCCCGCCATCAGCGCGGCGGAAGTCTCGTCGCAAGAGGTTTCAATCGCCATAATAATGGGCCGATGGCGGTTCTGTTTGGGCATTTAATACTCCACTTCGTCGAGAGGGGCTTCGACAGTTTCATTCGAGGCAAGGCCATGAAAAAAAGAGGCTAGGGCGATGGCCGCGGTTTCAATCCTCAGAATATTCGGGCCAAGAGAAACAGGCACGGCTCCTGTTTCCAGTATCCAGCGGGTTTCCTCGTCCGTCCATCCGCCTTCCGGACCGATAAAAGCCAAGACATTGCGGCACGCTTTTAATCCGGCCAACAAGTCCACGATACATGTGGAGGTCGGGGACTGATCCGTCAATGCGATCGCGGCCAAAAGGATTCGATCGAATGGTTCTCGCCATACATCGGTGATTTCGCCTTGCCCCTCGGGAACGGCCGCGGATTTCTCCGGAGGCGCCGGGCAAGGGGACACAACGTTCCGCAATAATTCCGGAAGCTTTTCGATACCCGCCAGGGCTGGTAACCAGGCTTGCTGGGATTGCTTTGCCGCCTCGATAGTCGCCTTTCGCCATTTTTCGAGTTTATGCTCGCTTGCCTGACTGACGGATCTTTCGGTGGATATTGGTCGCAACCCAGCCGCGCCTAATTCCGTGCATTGGGAAACAAGCGCATCCTGTCGTGCTCCTTTAGGCAGGGCTACCGCCAGCGTAAGCGCGGGGCGCGGTCGCGGATAACGGACGAGTTTTTCCACGACCACCTCGACACCGGCGGGCGAGCTACGAATAATAGAACCTGAACCTTCGCCACCGCGTCCGTCAAAGAGCACGACCGGTTCACCGACCGATAACCGACGGACACGACGGGCATGTTCGGCCTCCGATACGGGTAAATCCACGCGGCCGACATGTAAGCCCTCGATAAAGAATCTCGGCAGGGACATTTGCATATTATGGGGAAGGTTTGGAGCGGTTGCAATGAAGTCCCCCGTCTCTTTGGTCGATGCTGCCTGCAGGGGGTATTTCCGGACCAGTGGCGGGAAGTGTACTTGTATGGCCCAAGGAATGAAAGACGACATCATTACGGAAGGCGTTTCCATCGGCAACATGAGTTCCGAGGAGGTGGACGCATTTCTGAGCAAAATCGTCGCCGAAGACGATCGCTCCGCCAAAGGGGGGAAGAAAGACTCCAACACCACCCGGAATTCCTCTTCCGAGGTAAAAGGCGTCGTTCCAGGCAAAACCACGGCAGCAAGCCCGGACAAAGCTGCCTCGGCCATTGATGTGGAAAATACCCTGGATCAAGTGGATGCGCAGTTGGCCGATCTTGAGGCCATGTTGGCCGAGGCCACCGACGGCGAAATCGATTTGTCGGTGCCCGAAGAAAAAGAGGCGGAGCCGCAACCGGCCCCGGTATCAAAGTCCGAGGTCGCCGAAATCCAGAATGCCGCACCCGCCTCGACGGCGTCGGTCCCCCCCCACCAGGATTCCGTCGTCGACACCATCGATCCGCGAGAAAGCTTGGAGGCGGAAGCGACGTCCGCACCGGATGTCGAATCAGTAATTGAGGAAGCGATCTCGGAGGAACTTCCGCAAGCCAGTCCCACCGAATCCAAGGCCCGCGAAGAAACTACTTTGTCCGAAGAACCAGACGCCGTCGTCGAGCAGGCCCCGGAAAAGACGATAGAAGACCCTTCCACGGTTTCGGCGGAGCATTCCGAGCCTGTTCGACGAAATCGACTACGCTCCCTACCGAATTATCTGGTAAGGATTGCATCCAAGTTGCTGATTCAAATACTGACGATCGTCGATTTGCCTTTTGCCCGACTCGGGCGTGGGATCAAAGACCTCATTGGATATGTCGCCATCGCCACCTTCTTAGTGGCCGCAGTCACCTGGATGGCGGGCACCTACCTTCAAGCCAGCTCGTAAGGACAAACGAAGAGCAGCGGGCAATCTCGTCGGGCAAATTATCCTACGGTTGAATCATGCCCTCCCGAATGGCATAGCGGGCTAGTTCAACACGATCATGAATGTCAAGCTTCGCCATGATGGAGGCTTTTTGTTTATCCGCGGTTTTATAGCTGATTCCCAACACCGAGGCGGCTTCTTTCAAGCTTAGCCCCTTAGCCAGAACACGCAATAGTTCACGCTCGCGGGGACTTAACATGCTCAGCCGACTCTTGGGTGGATTTTCCAGCCGGAGATCCTGTCCTTCCTGAACCACCAAGCGGTTCATGATTTCCGGCGAAAAATGCAAACGGCCTTTCATGACATCGCGTATAGCCTTTACCAATGCAACCATCCCCTCGTTTTTCAGAACATACCCGTTGGCCTTAACCTTCAAGGCCTGTTCCAGGTATTCATCATGCTCATGCGCCGTCACCAGAATCACCCGGGTATGCTCGGCACGCGAGCGAATAATCTGGATAGCATCGAAACAACTGACCCCGGGCATGTCGATATCCATCAGCACAATATCGGGTCTGTGCTCAATAATCGGGCCCATGGCTTCGTCCGCGCTGGCCGCTGATCCAATGACGCGAAAATCCGGCTCATGCTCAAGAATACTGGCGATGCCATCGCGGACTAATCCGTGATCGTCCACGATATAAATCCGTGTCAGGTCCGCGATTTGATTCGACGAGGGGAACTGCTGGGTCATGATATGCCCTCGCAACGGCCCCAAGGGGCACAAATTGAAACCGGATAAGCCACTCTAGCCCTATGCCTTAACTATAAACCATAAAGATAGAAGCTGCAACTAAAATATCGACCAGCCGGTTGGAATTTTTTGGATTCCGCGGTCTATTTCAACGGTGAAGGGCTCAAAAGAGTTCTGTATAGAGCCAACCACGGCTGACTCATGTGGTCGATGTTGGCGTTTTGCATGGCCCATTGCTGAGCGTTTCGACCCAATTGCCGGGACATAAGCGGGTCGTCGAGCAAACGACAGACCGCCTCGGCCATGGACTGCGGCGAATCGAGGGGCACCAGCAATCCGGTCTGCTCATGTTTAACTAGATCGCGGCAGCCGGGGACATTGGTAGCCACGATCGGTAATCCAGCGGCCATCGCCTCCAGCAGGGCGTTGGGTGAGCCCTCGGTTCGCGAACCAAATAGGAACAAATCGGCAATCTGCAATAATTGGGGAACATCGTCCCGCTGTCCTAAAAGCAGAACACGGTCCTCCAGATGGTGCTGTTTGATTAATTCCTCGATAGCCATCCGATAGTCACCCTGCCCGACTACCAGAAAACGAACGCGGCGGAATTCCGTCACTTTAGCCACGCTAGCCAGCATTTGCTCAAAGCCTTTCACGGGATCCAAGCGACCGGTCCAAATGATGACTTTCTCATCGGGTTGGCAACCCAAAATCCCGCGATCAACCGGCTTCGCGGAAGCAAAGGCCTCCACGTCCACGCCGCCACGAATTAATACCAGCCGCGAGCGAGGCACGTGAGCCACATGATTTAGATGGTCCACGACGGAAGACGAATTACCGACTTCGCATCGCGACCACCGACAAGTCAGGTTATCCAAGACCAGATGCCACGGCCGCTCGATCTCAACCGTCTGAATCTCCCCGACGATCCTATGGCAAGGGATACCGGCCAAGGGGCCGACGATACGGGCCGCCATGTTGGCGTGAAACAGGAGGGAATGTAGTACATCCGGCGGGTTTGCTCGTAATAATCGCCATAAGCGTAGCAATGCACGGAAATCGGTCGCGGAGGTGGCCCCGCAGGCATGGACCGGCACCCCCGCCTGGCGAAGTTTGCGGCCGACCGGGCCTTCATCGGCCAGGCTGATCACTCGCGCTTGCAGTTCATGACGCGGCAGATGTGTAACCATTCGATATAAATGCAGAGGCACACCGCCGATTTCGAGGTCGGTTATCAGATACGTCAGGCGAATCGGTCGATCATGTGTTGGCCGAGTCATCGGGTGGTAATTCCAAAACGCCGCGTACATGGCCTCGATGGCGGTTCAACATGTCCTCCGCGACGGCTCGATCCACTTGCCGGCGGTGCATGACCAAGGCCGTCTTGACGTGTCCACCGGCACGATTCAAAAGTTCCAGGGCCGTCTGGCGATCCAAGTTTGTAAGAATGCCAATAATACGTAAGGCACGGTCCACCAGCTTGCTGCAGGCCTTGGCATTGACGTCCACCATGAGGTTTTCGTAAACCTTGCCGATCTGGACCATCGCCAGAGTGGTGACCATATTGAGCACCATCTTGGTGGCCAGACCGGCTTTCAGCCGCGTTGAGCCGGTAATGACCTCCGGGCCGGTCAATACGCGGATGGAGACATCCGCCCGATCCTCAACCTGTTCGCGCGGAACACAGGCCAGAAAAACCGTCTTCGCCCCCCGCTGCTTGGCTCGTCCCAGAGCACCATGGACAAACGGCGTGGTCCCACCCGTGGCGATACCGAAGACGATGTCGCTCGACCCCACCGTCCGGCGGTCCATTTCATCGGCCCCTGCCTGAGCGCTGTCCTCGGCGAATTCCTGGCTACAAAACATGGCCTCCGGCCCGCCAGCGATGATCCCCTGAACCATCTCGGGAGGAACCAGGAACGTCGGTGGACATTCTGAGGCGTCGATCACGCCCAGCCGGCCACTGGTCCCCGCCCCGATATAAATTAACCGACCATCCACCCGAAAGGCATCCACCACCAGCTCAATCGCCCGCACAATATCGGGTTTGGCCTGGGCCACGGCCAAGGCGATAGCCCGGTCCTCGGCGTTCATCAGATCGAACCCCTCGGAAATCGACATGCAATCGATCGCTCGACTGCGTTCGTTCCGCTGTTCGGTCATCAGATGGCCACGATCCTGTACACTTCCTGAAAACAAGCGTTTTTACCTCAGAACAAACACATGCCCATGCGGCGTTACCTTGCTAATCTAGCCGTTTATGCGGGAAAAGTCGATATAACGGATTCCCTCTCGTATTCGGAAAGGGATGTGCGCTCCCGATATAACAAGTATGATACCGCCAAATCGGCGACCTCTTCGTCCAGCAGATTGACGACTACTGATAACGGTAGTATAATCAGGATATGTTTGATTGGGGATTGCCTGATGCAGTGGCATGATCGATTTGAATGGGATGAGCTTAAGGCAGAAGCAAACTTGCACAAGCATGGTATTACGTTCGACCAAGCGGCTGAGGTACTCAATGGATAACGATGCAGATCGTCTCCACCTGGAAGAATACGACGACGAGCACAGCGATGATGAAGATCGCTTTATTACCACAGCTTCCCATCCAGCTAATCGGGACATCGTATTGGTGATTTCATGGACAGAAAGGCAAGATCATAGTGGCCTTGTCACACGGATTATTGGGGCTCGGCGGGCAACACCGGCTGAAAGGAGACGCTATGAATCGGAAATTGCGTGATCGGCACATGGTGCGTAAGTCCGCGAAGAAAATCCGCCGTTCAACTGCCGCCGAATTGACCCGGCTGGCAAGTCGAACGGAGGAGCCTGTCGATACGTCGGACATGCCCGAGCGTGTTGGGCCATGCAACCGGGTGGTACGAAATGTCGATGGCAGGATCGTCAAGCTGCGGGAGAGTCCGCTTCGTGCCGCCATCCTGGCGGAGATCAATCGCCGAGGCATATCCGGACATCGGTTATGGAAAGAAGCGCGGGTTTACTGTGATACCATTCCCGAATCCGCCGTGTACGAATTCCTTGCGGGCAAGCGTCAGATCGGCCTGGCTTACCTCGACGCTTTACTGGAGGCGATGGACCTGACCGTCAGCCCAAGATAAGTGAAAACCATCGAATCGGTTAAACCACCGCTGCGGGCGACGTGATTCTTACAGATCATTCACGGTGTCGCAGCTCCTCTCAAAGTGTAGAGGACAAAAAATTGAATGAACAAGTACCACATCGGTATCCGATTCTGCAACAGGGGAATAGAATGACGCCGCTGATGAAGGCCAAAGGAAGGCGCCACAGATTTGATAATCGCCAAGCGTCTACCGATGTGGACTGGGATATGCAATTCGGACACGCAGGCCGATATAGCCGGAATGATTTCATTGCGTTTCTCCACGCATGACTAACCTCTGTTTATTGGCTTCCCGGCAAATCCGTTTTGTGCCTTACTTTAAATATACAAAACTAAATTATAGAACTCAACGTCTCCGAGTGCAAATACATAAAAGAGCGGACGAGATACCGCAAGTTGATTGCGTACCTAGTCCTGCCGATAATTCAATGAGGCTGTAGATACACTCCCCGGCGGGATTTTCGACGATCGAGGTGTTTCCATGTGTGGAATCGTAGGGTATATCGGACTTAAGAAAGCTCGGCCGATCCTGATCGAGGGCTTGAAACGTCTTGAGTATCGCGGTTACGACTCGGCCGGCTTGGCCGTGCTCGACGATCGCGGCCTGAGCATTACCCGATCGGTGGGACGGATTACCGCCCTTGAAGCCAAGCTCGGAACCGAAGGAGCCGACGCCAACCTTGGCATCGCCCACACCCGCTGGGCCACGCATGGGGCCCCTACCGAGCACAACGCGCACCCTCATGTGAGCGACAACGGACGCATCGCCCTGGTACACAATGGAATCATTGAAAACTATCGAGCCCTGAGCACGTTCCTGGCCCAGCAGAATATTACCTGCCGCACGGAGACGGATACCGAAATCCTGGCCCTGTTGATCGGGCACTTTTATGAGGGCGACCTCGAGCAGGCCGTGCGCAACGCCCTGATGCAGGTGCAGGGCACGTATGGCATCGCGGTCGTCTGCGCTGATGAGCCGGATCGCATCGTGGTCGCCCGCAAGGGCAGCCCATTGATTCTCGGCATTGGCGACAACGAATATCTCATCGCCTCGGATGCGTCGGCCATCGTCGAGCACACCACCCAGGTTATTTATCTTTCGGACGGCGAGATGTCCGTCGTGACCCGGGAGGGGTTCCGGACCATGACCCTCGACGCTCTGCCGGTGAACAAGGAGGTGCATGAAGTCGAATTTTCGCTCGACCAGATCGAGCTGAACGGTCACGAGCATTTCATGCTCAAGGAAATACACGAGCAACCGCAATCCCTAGCCACCACACTGCGTGGCCGCCTGAACGAACGCGAGGGGACCATCCATCTCGGCGGCATCGCCCAGTTCGCTCGGGATCTGGCGAGGGCCAAGCGGATCATCTTTACCGCCCAGGGTACCGCCTGGCATGCCGGGCTGGTCGGCGAATACCTGTTCGAGGACATCGCCAAACTGCCGGCGGAAACCGAGTATGCCAGCGAATTTCGCTATCGAAACCCATTGGTCGATTTCGGGACCGTGGTCATCGCCATCAGTCAGTCCGGTGAGACCGCGGACACCCTGGCCGCCTTGCGCGAGGCTCGCGAAAAAGGAGCCATGGTCCTCGGCGTGGTTAACTCGGTGGGCAGCACCATTGCCCGGGAAGCGGACGCCGGCGTTTATTTGCATTGCGGTCCGGAAATCGGGGTGGCCAGCACCAAGGCTTTCACTTCGCAGGTGGCCGTGCTAACCATGATGGCCATCCAACTTGGTCGCAAACGTTTTCTTTCCCAAACCGAGGCGCAGATTTTAATTTCTCACCTGGCCACCATTCCCGATCGGGTCACCCGAGTGCTTGAACAATCCGATACGATCCGGACAGCCGTCGAGCAATTCGTCGATCGCGACAACTGGCTCTTCCTCGGGCGCGGCTATAACTACCCGACCGCTTTGGAGGGGGCCCTCAAGCTCAAGGAAATCAGCTACATTCACGCCGAGGGAATGCCCGCGGCTGAAATGAAACACGGTCCGATCGCCCTGATTAACGAAGGGATGCCCGTGGTTTTCATCGCCACCCGTGGTAATCAGTATGAAAAAGTGCTCGGCAATATCGAGGAGGTTCGCAGCCGAGGCGGAAAAATCCTGGCCGTCGCCACCGAAGGTGACACCTTTATCTCCAAAGTGGCCGAACACGTGTTTTACGTCCCGGACGTACCCGAACCGCTGCAACCCATCCTGACCGTCGTTCCGCTGCAACTGCTCGCCTATCATGCGGCCGTCATGCGCGGCTGCAACGTGGACAAACCCCGAAATCTGGCCAAGAGCGTCACCGTTGAATAACGAGGCGTCTCTTGTGCGGGTATACACGACGGGTGCGGCGCCCGCTTGCCTCTATCGCGATCCGAAATCGACGCGTTTTGTATCGAGTATCGCTTTCAGCTTCCGACGGATGTCGCCATACGTCGGGTCTTCCGCCACGTTGCGGTTTTCGTCCGGATCCTTTTCGAGATCGAAAAGGCCGACGCCCAGCACATCCCCCTTTCCGCCTTCGGCTCGCATCTCTTTATAACGGTATCGATCGGTTCGTACCGCGTCGCCCCCACCATGACGAGTGAAGACGGCTTCCTTGTGCTCGGCGTGGACATCCAATAACACCGGACGCATGCTTTTGCCTTGCGGATGATCGGGGAGGGGCAGACCGGCCAGGTCGCAGAGGGTCGGGTAAATGTCGATATACTCGACCAGTCTTGCGCTCACCCGTCCACCTTTGATCCCAGGAGCGACGATCAGCAACGGGGCACGCGAGGCGACCTCGAAGTTTGTATGCTTACACCAAAAACCATGCTCGCCCAACTGCCAACCGTGGTCTCCCCAGAGCACGATGATCGTGCGCTCGGCGATACCCAATTCGTCCAAAGCATCCAGCAATCGTCCAATCTGCGCGTCGACAAAACTGACGCTCGCATGGTAGCCCCGAATCAGTTGCCGGGCGGTCGCTTCCGACACGGGCCCCTCCTGAGGAATGCCATGATAGTTACGCAACTCACCCCACAGGTACTGAAAGGCCACGGGTAGATCGTGAGGGAAATACATGTTGGCCGGCAGGCGAACCTGGTCCGTGGGATAAAGGTCCCAGTATTTCCGCGGGGCAACAAAAGGCAGATGCGGCCGATAGAAACCGCAGGCCAGAAAAAAAGGCTTGTCTTGTCCAGCCAGTCGCCGCAGATCGGCCAAGGTCTTGTCGCAAATCTGGTGGTCCGGGTACTGCTCATCAGGAACATCGGCCGCCTCATAAGCCGGGCCGCGATGCTTCCCATCGGCCAAGGCGCGGTTTTCGGCCAGCGCCCACCAGACGCTCGATGTCTCCGGCCGCCACGACGGCTCGCTCCACGCATTCGCATCGTCGTTCTGATGGTGGTACACCTTGCCATTGCTTTGCGTGTGATAACCGTGTTGCTTGAAGATCATCGGCAGCGAGAGCACGTGCGGAGCATCCTCGTCGGCCCGGGTTTGATACGAGGTAAAACGGGTCGGTGTCGGACGAAGTCCGGTCATCAGACTTGCCCGCGAAGCGCCGCAGACCGCGATATTGCAGTAGGCCCGGTCGAAACGCACGCCCCGCTCGGCCAGGCGGTCCAGGTGCGGCGTGATCATCTGCTTCATGCCGTAGCAAGCCATCTCCGGGCGCAAGTCGTCCACGGCCAGGAACAAAACGTTAGGTCGCCGTCCTTCACTCGCGTACCCGCCGGAGGATGTCAGCCCGACGAACAAGACCGCCGCGCCGAGCGATGAAAACACACGAGCCTGTACCTGAAAATACCCATTGATCCTCACCTTATGTCCTCCCGCCACCTGACCCAAATATTCGATTAAGGACAATCATGCCGCGAAATTTATTTTCGTACGGGCAGCGACACGTCCTGGCGACTGACGCGTACATAGGCCTTTACCTGAATCATCGATTCTCAAACAGCACATGGAAAACGGCAATTCCCACCAAGGCTGCTACGGAGGCCGTCAGCATCAGAAGGAACACACCGAGGATCCAAAGGGGCAGCCAATCGGATACCAAGCGAGAGAGTGGCCCCAGGGTACCGAGCAGAACGAATGGCAAGAAAACCGCCTGGTTACCAGTCACATGGTCCCACCGCTTCCATTCCGCGGGAACCTCGCCGGGTAAAACGGGCGCTGATAATGAACCACACTCCGGACATCGATCGCTCGTAGAGTAAAGGCGGTTGTACCCACAACAAGGACACAAGGGAGCGTTCAGTTTCTTCCAGCAATCAACAAGACTACCGTGATAAGAAGACAGTCCCCAAGCCGGCATACCCGCCACAACCATGACCATGAACCCAACAGCCCAGATAGAAAGCAGAAACGCGGGTGGATCGCCCAGCAGGCATAGTAATCCACTACTGACCCCAATGCCTATAAGCGCTATCCATTCGACAAACAACACCAGGGCGAGCAGTCGCCGCGTCAATCGCGATCGGGCAAGCAGGTCATACGGATGTGGTATCCGTTTCCGAGAATCGCGGTATAGCTCCACCTCAAAAAGCGCCGCGATCTGTCGGCAGGGAGGATAGTTTCGCAGATGCAATCCAATTGTCCTGAGAGTCAGGAAAGGAACCGAAAAGGCAACGTGCATCGGCCAAAGCAGCAGCATCAGAAGGCCCAACGGGGCGAGTAGAACACGCAACCAGACAGGATACGGCTTGATCCGCTCTCGGAATCGACCGACCAAGCGTACCGGGGAAAGCATCATGTATCGATCATCCATCTGCCTCGATCCACTACAGAACAACATATCGTTGTATCACGGAAAACATGATTCCGCATGGCGCGGCGTATGGTTCCAGGGGTGGGAATCATATCTATCGAATATCGACAATGATCAAGTCATACCGCCTGGGGAAGCGTACCATCATGCCTGCCACGACCGGGGGCGGTTCTTCGCCTCGGCGAACATCTTTTTCGCGATACCCACATCCTTGGCGATCTCGAAATCGAACATGCCGGCCACGATGAAGTCGGCACCGCTAGTGAATGCGTAACGGAAAGCGTCTTCCGGTGGAATGACGCCGGCGGCCATCACCTTAAAGGCGATCCAGGGCTTTTCCACCGTTTTCATGAACTCGACCGTCTCGTTGGGCAGGCCGCACCAGTAGCCGGGAAACTCGTTGAAGTCGTCACGGGCCTCGCCCGGTTTCGGGGCCGTCCGATATTTGTGATGGTGCAAGGTCTTGATGTAGAAATCGCCGCGGACCTTGTTCTTCTCGCACTCCTGGACCACGCGCAGGGCATGCCCACCGATGCCGCAAGGGACGCCATGCGTCTTGACCATATCGACGGTTTTACCCAATAGATCGATGCCCTCCGGGCTGGTCATCTTGTCGGTGTGAACACCCCAGATGTAGATGGAATCGACTCCGTCGTCCACCAACCTCTTCACATGTTCGCCGTACTTGACCAGATCCGGCTCGATCGGGGTGGTCGGACAGATGATCCACTGCATTTTTCCGCCCCGCCGACGGTGCTCCTGAAGCACTTTCAGCGCCGCCTCGACCGTGTGGATAATCACGGTATTGACGCCATGCTCCTCGGCCAGCGCCAGGGTCTCCAGTATCTTCTCCGGCGTGTTATAGTGTTCCGTCAAATCGTAGACGTAGCGCAGGTCGCGACTATGGGTGTAATGCGTGAGCAGGTTGCCGCCCAAAAGAAGGCGACTGACCACCATGTTGCCGAGCTTGCCTTCGAGCAGGACGTTCCCGGGTGCCGGTTCCTTCTTTGCGGTCGGCGTTTGGCCTTCGGCGCCAACGTGACCCAAAGCGAAGGCCGCCCCGGCCGAAGCTAATGCGGATCTTTTGACAAACGAACGGCGAGTGATGGGTGATTCCATGATTGACCTCTTACTTTGAATAGAAGTTATTTTTCGGCTACTATCACCGAGAGTTGTTTCCATGCCTCCATCGATTTTCTCAAATGCACCTCGGCGTCCCCACCGATCCCATAACACATCAGCCCGATGGGTCCATTGTAGCCCATCCGATGCAGCATCCGCAACAAACCGGCCACGTCGAACGACCCGCTGCCTAATGGTTGGATGAGCTTGTCCCATTCGCCCGGCGGCGGATCGGCTCCGTTGATGGCCACGACGAACAAGTAGGGCCGGGCCTCTTCGAGGGTCTCTTGGAGCCGGCTGGTATCATCCGCCTTCAGCCAGTGGCATAGGTTGAACATTACGCCGACGTTCTTACGATCGACCTTGCGGGCGATACGCACGGCGTCGCTGGTCTTCTCCAGCCAATCATGGGTATGCGGATACAAGGCTACGCGCAAACCGGCTTTATCCGCCATATCGGCGATTTCGCGCACGACGGCGACGGCCCGCTCATCACCGGCCGGGTCCGATGGCTTTCCACCTTTGATTAACAGCCCCAGTACAACGTCGCGGCCCCTGAGTAATTCGATGGCTTCGCTCAGCCGGGGATCATACTTTGGCTGATTCAGATCAAGGTTGACGCGCACAAAGACCTGGAACAGTTTCAGCTTCCTGGCATCGAGCGTTTCCAGACGCTCCGGCAGGTTATCGAGCCACAGGTGCCCCACTCCATCAAAGCCAAGATCACTGATCATTTCGGCCTGTTGGGTAAGGGTACGCTTCTTCGCGTCGTGCGTATCGTGACAGAAGACAAAGAAGGGGTTGTTCAGCCGGGTTGCGGTGCGCTCGGCCGAGCGACTTCCGGCGGTACACGAAAGGCTTAAGGATACGGCACATATACTCAGGCCAAACGATACAGGGCGACCCATGCGTCTTGTTCTCCTATTGAATTATCCCGCGAAGGAATTCGACGCTCTTGCGAATATTCGCGTCGGAACCGTAGCACTCGATGGAAACCACGCCGTCGAAATCGGTTTCCTTCAGGTACGCGAGACATCGGCGGATATTATCGGCGTTCACGCCGCCGCCAATGGGCACCTCGCTGCAGGCAATGCCGGTCTCCTCGCCGCGTACCGCGGCGGCCAACTCCTTGCTTACGTCCTTGATGTGCAGGTGGCTGACCCACGGACGCATCTGCTTGAGGTACTCCAAAGGATCCAGGCCGGCAATAAAGCTGTTGCCGGTGTCGAAATTCATCCGTAAATAGGGGCTGTCGAAGTGCTTGAATAATCGGGTCATGAAGTCGGCGTCGGTGGTGTAAGGGCCGTGCGGCTCGACGTTGATGATAACGTCGTAATCTTCGGCCCACGGCAGACATTGACGGTAATTGTCGCAGGTAATGCGGAAGACCTCGTCCCGCGAAAATCCCTCGATCTCGAAGGCCCCGTCGATCGTGTCAACCATGGGGCAGTCGATTTCGCGGGCAAAGCGGATGCTCTGCTGTACGTACTGGACGCCGAAAGCCGAGCCCAGCGGGCCCATTAACGGATATGAGCCGTCGATCTGGGACACTTGGAGGCCTTTCCCGTCCAGGTAACGCTTCAAGGCCCGGGGGTTCGCCTGCAGTGAGACGCCTGGGTCGTATCCCATGGCGTTGATGAAATACTGGCCGTGAATAGCGGCGAATTCGAGGTGTTTGATGTTGTGCTTGACGGCCGCCTCGCAGGCGGTCTCGAAGCTGCCGCTAAGAACGCGCCAGTTATCGGTGTGCATACCCAGTTCGATCATATTTTCCTCCTTAAGGTTGGTATGGACGGTTTCGTTTCGGGCAGGATACGGCAAGTTGCCCGAATGGTCACTTGATTCCGCGATGAACGGTAACGTGGTTCCGGAGTTGGAAACGCTTGGCGAACGCCCCTTATCTCCGTCGCGTCCATTTTTGGCAGCGATCGGACGCTTTCATCCCATTTCGTGGATTCTGTCCCGTTCTCCGAGGGGCCACGGACCACCCACGACTAACTGGAACGCAGCATAGCCCCCGATCCCGATCTATTCAAGACCAAATCGCGAAACAATTATGTTGTGTTCGGATCAGTCAGCATCGATCCTTGTGACGATTTTGGGAATGCAAACCCCACTGTTCAAGATACCATGAGGATGACTGCGCATAGGGTATTACAGGGTGTATCAAAAAGCCGTTCGCGCCGAGCGTCCCTTTTCGAAGTTGGAAAAACACCCGATCAAACGAAATTCTGGAAATAGATTCGAGATTCGACGGCTTCTGGTCCGATTCCTCAAGGGTGGACAGGATATGATCTCGTAGGTAAACGTAATGCCAAGAAGATTCATGGAGTTTGCCATGCTTCAATATGTCGATATTTATTGATATTCCTTTTTGACTGAATTCGCATACGAGGAGTGATCGTGCGGATATTCGTTGATGATCAGCCTTATGTCGCGCAAGGCAAGGCGGGGCAGACGGTGGCCGAACTGGCCAACGAAGTCTGTCAGAACTGCACGGAACCCGGCAACCGTCTGGTGGTCGGTATCCGATGCAACGGCGTGCAGGTCGCGAACAACCAGTTGGATCAGGTTTTGGCCAGCCCGGCCGAACACTATGATTCGATTGAGTTGTTGACCCAACCCATTGCCTCGCTGGTGAAGGCGACGCTCAGCCAGGCCATCGAATTATTCGAGCAATCGGCGGAAAACCGCCGGAAAGCGGCTGATCTGATGACCGAGGGGCGACACACCGAAGCCATGGGACGCCTGCAAAGCTTCTTGGAGGTCTGGCGGCAGGTTCAGGATTCGGTATTGATGTGCGGACAGGCCTTGCAAGTGGATCTCGAATCGCTCAAAGTCAACGACCTTAACCTGATATCCATTTTGGAAATGATCAAGGATCAACTCAACAACCTGAAAGCGGCCATGGAGTCAGGCGATTACGTCGTGGTCGGTGACATCCTGCGCTACGAATTAGAAGAACCGAGCGAGTACTGGCTCAAGTTCCTCGGCCTGCTTTGCGAGCAAGCGGACAAACATGTTGGATAAGCCGTCTCCTCGTCCCGCGTTTTACAAAACCGCTATGTACTTTATACGTCTAAGGATCCATACCATCTTTCCACATGGCCGTTTAACCCTTATCATTCCAATAAGGCCAAGCGAGATGAGAATGTGACCGCTAATCGTGAATACCAAGAGCATCTGCGTTCCGTGGATATTATCCGCCTGATGTCCCCGCGACCTTTGTGGCGGCTGATTCGCGGTAGCGTCCGGGCACCATTCGACGAGCATTTCGCGGGTTCGCCGCTGGCCGTCTGTTGGTTCACGAACTTCTCCTGCAATGCCCGCTGCCCCTTCTGCTGCAAGGCGGAGGAGATCCGGGCCGGCCGTGATGCATTCCCCCCGCTCGATCCGCCGGGCATAACCAAGTTGTTGACCCGAATCCGCCGCACGGTCGATCTGCTTTACCTGTCCGGCGGTGAGCCAATGATCCATCCGCATCTCATGCATATTCTGACCGAGGCCCGCCGGCTGGAATTCGCCTCGATCGGTTTAAGCTCCAACCTGATCGCCTTGGACCGTTGCGTCGAGGTACTTGACTACGTGGACGCGCTTTCAATGTCCATCCATTCGCCCGATGTCGCGGTTCACGCCTTGAATCTGGGCGTATCCGTCGATCTGGCCCGGAAAGTTTTCGACAACATCGCCCTGCTCAATCATCATCCCCGTCGTCACCAGATTCGGGTACTGGTTAATTGCGTGATAAACGAAAATAACCTCGATACCGTTCCGGATATGGTTGAGTTCAGCGGGCAAAACGGTTTTCTGTTGGAGGTTGTACCGGCCAATGAGCACGGCCACGTTCCGGCCTCCCTTGCCGACAATCCCGCGTACATGCGGGTCATCGACACCCTGCTTGAACTTCGCCGTTCAGGAAGGGCACCTCAATTGGCCGGCTCAACCCATTATTATGAGCGCATTCGCACCTTCGAGCCGTTTCGCTGTTTCCCCTATGGTGTTCCAAACATCATGCCCGACGGCCGGTTATGCACGCCCTGCGATATCTCCGAACAATATGCCGTCAACATTCTTGACCATGACACCCTCAAGGCGGCCATTAAGGCTTCCCTGCCCTACCTCGGCGCTTACCCCTGTCGCCAAGGACGCTGTTTCAAGGCCGGTATCCTTGAACGCAGCCGTTTGTTCGGCCTGTTGGTTGGTAACTGATCAACGCCTCAGTTCCAGCGGCGGAGGCTGAAAACATTTTCCACAACGCGGTTCGTAACTTTCCGCGCCACCGATCATATCTCGCTCCTCGATCGGGGCGGTACGTTGGGTATGATCCGCCACCTCTCCACAGCGAGCGCAAACGGATTGGATATATAGGACTTCGTCGGCCATCCGCACCAGCGCCGGCACCGGCCCGAAAGGCAAACCCCACGAATCACGGTCAAGGCCAGCCACGACAACCTCCCGCCCCTGGTCAGCCAGCCGCCGACATACATCCACCAGGTCCGACCCGAAAAACTGGGCCTCGTCGATCATAATCAAGCGCGCGTCGCCGGCGCGTTCCCATATCCCCCCGGCATCCATAACCGGAACCGCCGATGCCCGAAGCCCATCATGTGATACAAGTTGACCGACCGCATACCGATAATCCCGGGCATGCTTAAACGCCTTGGCCGTGATGCCCAGTCGCTTCGCCCGATCAAGCCATTCAATCAGCCGATCGGTTTTGCCGCTGAACATACAACCGCAAATCAGCACGACACGGCCACCATCATGTTTTACCCAGCATTCAGTCAATGAAAGACGCCCTCGGATCGGCCGGCACGTTGTGGTCCGCCGACAAGGCAAATTATTGTGCCGCCACGGCTTAGGTCAACCATAAAAATACGCTCCGTCCGTTTAACACCACGCCGTTACAGACGGTACAAACCTCATTGCCGACAAACACGCCTGTAACTAATGTTTAAGCAAGCACTTATATCGAAACGCAATCCCCCGTGCTCTTTTGTTTCCACTCGGTACTCCTTCTGCCTTTTTCTTCAATCACGGAATAGCGGTGCATACGTTTTTAGGGAGGGAGAAGATGAGTACGATTTCGGGTTTGGGCGGTTTTTCGGGCGGATACATGCCCGCGCAACAGGTTTCTGGAGCGGCCAACACTTCCGCAAGCCAATCGGTTTCGCCGCTTGCGTCCAGTCAGCAGAGTACAAGTGTAAATGCCTTAACCCAAAACAACCTGGCGGTCATCAGCAATAATGAGCTTCTCGGCGCCGTGTTGCTAATGCTCATGCTCGAATACATGCAAAGCAAGGACGATGACGAAAAGAAGGGACTACTCGGCCTGATGGGGTTGATCGCCGGTCAGCAGCAGAACGCGAGCGGTTCCCTGTATTTCAGTTCCTCATCGATAGCCGTCAATATGGACAGCCTGCAAATGCAATCGAATTCGATGCAGACCGGGATCGCGGCCTATAACGGCTCGACGGCCAGTATGCAGCAAGCCCCCTTTGTCGATCCGGGGGCGGGTGGACTGAATGTGGTCGCTTGATCTCGTGGGGCTTACAACAACCCAAAAGCCCGGAAAGCTCATGCTTTCCGGGCTTTTTACTTATCGAGCGGTCATGCTCGACATCGAATGATCATCCGCCAGGCAGCGAGATTATTCACGTTCATCCCAATGCCACGGACCTCCCCTAAAATCTTCGCCGGGGAAACCGCCGCGCATGCCATTCCCCAATCGCCGCTCTCGCCAACCCCTGCGTTGCTGGGGTCTCTCTCGCTCCACCGGATACTCTCGATCTTGCGGAGAAAACTTACCTCCCTCCACGGCGTCCAAGGCCCTCTCCAGCATACGGACGGCCTGACGGATTTCCTCGATCCGCGAGCATTCCTCTTTAGCCATGCCCGGTCCCATAAATTCACCGGATCGATGGCTCCGCCCGTCCATGGGCGGCCGGCCTCGTCCCAACCTGCCGGTGAGCGGACCCACTCGATCATCGTCCATTCGGTTTCGTCTCATCCCGGCAGCAGGCCCCGTGCCGGAGGGGCAAAATGCCGCACCTTTCGGTGACGGACCACCCGGCGCTCGAAGCTTGGCCAATTCCTCACGAACAATTTCGCGAATGCGCTGTTCCAGCCGGGCTATCGCTGGTGGGCCCTGCAAGCCTTCGGCTTGGCTAAAACCTCCTCGTGGCCCCATCGGCCGTCCAGGACGATCTTCCATTCCTTCTTGTTCCCGGCCACGCATACGCCTCTCCTCCATTTTGGCCGGGGGTGGGGCACCATCCGCGATATCCGGGCCGCCGAGTCTGGCTCGGTCACGCATTGGCCGTTCGGGGCGGTCTTCCCCGCGATCGCGCTCACGGTCCCGCATCCGTCGGCCTTCGGCCACCGGTCCAGACTGGAATTCCTCTTTGCTGATCATTCCATCCCCGTCGGCGTCCAGCATTTCAAACAATTTCAGCCCGCCTTCAATAGCCGGCCCGGCTGGCCGATCGCCCCTTGGTCCTCTGATGGGATCCCTCCCCCGCGATTCCCTATCCGGCGCTTCCTGCGCCCAAGCCGAGGACAATAGAACGCTCATGGCTACCATACATCCCGCTGGAATCCATTGTTTTCTCATGACTCATTCTCCTGATAAAAACCATGCACGAAAAACCGAATCGTCTTCTCGCCACGCTTTGATCCGAATCGCTCATTGCCAGACCAAACGCAAGGGCCGGGACATTATTGCCGCTCGCTCAGGAAATGGGTTGAAACACCCCATGTGTCAATCATTTCCCCTGGATATGCCTTGATATCGATGGGTATCCGGATACTTCGCGATTTCGTCGGCCGTACGCCGATCCGAACGACCGAGAAAACGAAAGACCCATCGGAGTTATCACGGTATCTGGAATGAGTTCGTTGAACGAAGGGTATCTAGGCGACCGGGACGGAAGCCAGTTCGCCGATCAGGCGAATCAAATCGGTTACGGTGATGATGCCAACCAAGCCACGATCATCGGCAACGACGGGCAGAGCGCTGAACCCGCCGCGCAGCATGGTTTCGACGGCCGCAGAGACCGGTGCCTCCGGGCCGACCGTTCGTGGATTAGCCGTCATGATGCTACCCGCCGTCATATTTTCCTGTTCCGACGGCCATTGGGCTCCGCAAAAAACGCCACCACGGACGGTAACCCCCAAATGCCGGCGTAGATCCCGATCGCTGATCATGCCGGATAAACGGCCATTCTCGATTACCGGCAAATGCTGCACGCCGGCCCGAGCCATTTTTTCGACCGCGGAACCAACCGGATCGCCGCTACGCAGGGCAATGATTTCGGACTGCATGCAATCCTGGACCTTGATGGTCGCGAATTCATGACCCGGGATCCGAATACATAAATCCTGATACCAGACCAGCAGGTCTGTCTTGGTCACCACTCCATAAAGGTCTCCATCGGCCATGACCGGCAATGCCGAAATCCTTTCCGCAAGCATGTGATCCGCGATCTGCTGGATATCCGTGTCGGGACTGATGCAGAATACTTTGCGGGTCATGACCTGGCTGACCGGTATGTGTTTTGCGCTGGCCTTTCCGACGGCTACCCCTCTTTCCGCCTTCGCCAGGAGAATGTCCCGATCACTGATCAACCCAACCAGCTTCCCATCCTGAACCACCATCAGATGACGTATTTGACAAAAGCGCATCGTTTCCACCGCGTCATCAAGGGAAACCGCGGGGTCAACACTAATGGGCGGTTCGGTTAATAAGTCGGATGCAAACACAAATATCCTCTCCTGATACATTTCCACGCGGATTCCGTACCACCAAGGCAAGGTTGATTTATTCCCTTGATTCATCGACCAGACGCAAACCAACATTTACTCCCACCATGAGGAATAATGCACGAATTATCCAGGCAAAGGGTCTTATCCTCCGTTCCCCAATGCATCCGATAATCCTACGGTTCAATACCGGCCAAGATATCTCCTCAGGCGTAAGAATTTTCCATATTGGGAGGAAAGGAAGGATTCGTGACCGTCTCGGACCATCATCAAACCCCCGAGCATCGGGCAGACGAAAAACGAGGTCAATCATCGTCATCATTCATCAGCTTTTCCAGGTGAGTTTGCACGGACTCGGCCAAGGCCGGCAGATCGTATCCCCCTTCCAATACGCTGACCAGCCGCCCGCCGCAAACGGCTTCGGCCAGTTCCCGGACCCGTACGGTCATCCACCCGAAACATTCCGTGCTCAGCGTGATATGCCCCAGGGGATCCGCGCGATGAGCGTCGAAACCTGAGGAAATCAGTAAAAATTCCGGACGAAAGACGCTGATGGCGGGCAATATTCTTGTCTCGAAAGCCTGGCGATATTCCCGATCCCCCGAGGCCGGCATCATGGGCACGTTTAACGTGGCCCCCACCCCCTCGCCAACGCCGACCTCATGAGCCCAGCCGGTCCCCGGAAAGAGGGTCCGCGGATCCTGATGAATGCTGACATACAGGACGTTGGGATCGCTCTCGAAATGATGCTGCGTGCCGTTACCGTGGTGTACGTCCCAGTCCAGAATCGCCACCCGCTCCAGATCGTGTCGCGCACGCAGATATTCCGCGGCGATGGCCACGTTGTTGAAAAAACAAAACCCCATCGCGTGCGATCGTTCCGCGTGATGCCCCGGCGGTCGTACCGAACAGAAGGCGTTACGTAACCGCCCGGCGATCACCGCGTCCACCGCATCGATTACTCCCCCGGCCGCCAACAAGGCTACCTCGAAACTCGGCCGTACCACCGGGCATTCCGGTGAATCGACGAACTCCGCGTCATGGGCACAGGCATAGCGAAATTCCTCGATATAATTCGGGGCGTGTACCCGCCTAACCAGATCCTCATCGATCGGCCTTGGCTCGATAATCTCCAACTGATCGAGCAGACCCCGCTCACGTAAACGGTGGTGGATCGCTCCCGTACGCTCAGCGCACTCCGGATGATGCGGACCCGTATCGTGCGCCAGATAACGCGAGGAAGAAATGAAACCGGTACTTAACATACGATTATTATAGCCGTTGACGGGCCGTTGTCCCTCCATCGTTTCCCGGAACGGTCCATTTGACCTGGAGACAAGGAGCCATTCGTCCAGGGAACGCAGGGCTTTATCGGCAGGTAGCCAGCTTTTCCATCACTTGCGCGTGAATGCGCTCATTGCGTCCGGCGACGACGTTATAGACGGCCCGATGATCGTCGTTTTGCAGCCGGAAAGGCCGACCCTCGAAGTCGGTCACCACCGCTCCGGCATTTAAGGCGATCGGCAGGCTCGAAAAGAGATCCATATAGGGCTGATTCACCGCGAAATAGACATCGATCCGCCCCAGGGCCACTTCCACGAAACCGATCGGTCCTCCCGTCGGATAAAGCAACTTGAAAGCACAAATCACGTTTCCATATCGCTCCAGCAGGGGTTTTAGGAACTTACCGGTTTTTAGACCGTGCGAGGCAACGTAGGCGTTCTGTAAATCCTCTGGTGGTTTTCCGACGTTTCGACAACGATAGTCCTCGTCCAGACGTTGTCGGTTGACAACCTGGCCGCCTCGGATCGTGGCCACGTAGGCAGTCCGCTCATCGGCATAGGAGATGCTGTTCTGTAACACGTCACCGGCCGCCGCGCTGACCGGAGTAAAATCGTGGGCGTATAAAGCCAGGGAGGTATACCACCAGATCGGCAGTTGACGCTTGAACAGCCAGCTCCCATCGAAAGGATCAGAGATGCCGTAAAGCGGATCGCCCTGGCGATCCAGGTTTATTTCCACGCGCTCGGCTTCCTCGGAAAGCAGAATGATCGGCCGGTCCAATTCGGTCAGCCTCTTTATGTAACCGCTTTCCGTCAGGGTATCGACCCCGAAGACCTCGGGATCCCACGATTTCCAATCCCCCCCGCGTTTGCGGACGGTCCGCCGACCGGCGACTCCCCCTTTCAGCTTACGCACGGTATCCATGGCCTCGGCAACCGCCGCCACATTAAAAGCGGTCAACGGCGATTCCTCGTCCAAACGGGCCAACCGTTCCCTGAACCTATCCTTGGCCATCATAGACTCCTTCGAGTTCGAGCCGTCCAACGAAGGCAGACTGCCTGCATGGCGGCGCGCAACATGCCCAGACGATTCCAAAAGGCCAAGCCTAATGTGTTAAGATGGATTCATCAACCGCGGAATTGTTCTATTTCTCAGACAAGCAATCGGACCCCGATGGCCTGCATGCATTCCTGGCCGCGCGCGGTCTCAAACTCCACGGAAGCCCCTTCGCGGAGCTGCTCCGCGTCACCCACCACGAGTGAACCGCGTTGGACGAGAACATCCGGACCACCGTCGTCCTTGCGGATGAACCCGAACCCCCTTTGGGTGTCAAACCATTTAATCACCCCCGTGGCCATACACGCTCCTCCTACGCTGTCAACCTGCAAAAAAATGGCGACAACCCCGAGATGCGCCGCCGTTTTTTCCGCAAACTTGCCCTTTTCATCAACGATCTGTCCAGCTCGGTCACCTACTGGCTAATCCTAAGGTAATCAAACGGGAAACATAATCAAACTCCTTGAGGCAATTCCATAGAATAATATAGAGGCATATAGACGAAAACTACGTAAAAGTACTTAGGCCTAAAAATGTTATTACCCGATATGGATTACATTCAAGATTGAGTTGGGCTCGCGAATATAACTATTAGCAAATAAGATGAAGCTACAATAACCAATGTCGTGCAGTTTCGATTGATAAGATGTCTTTTTAGTGTGAGGGAGGGGGTCGGAAAAATATTTTGCAAAAACGAGTTTTATTCATCCCGCGTCGCTTTTGGAGGCGTATCGATCAGGGTTGACTGTAAGGCCAGGAGGGCATACGCGGTAACCAGATAGGGATTGTTTTCCTCCCATCGGGCGGCCGTATTAATCCAACTGCCATCAGGTCGCTGCGTAACCTGCAATTGCCTGACCAAATCAAACCGCCAATCATGTCGGTTGCCATCGGGATCGACCACCCAAGGCTCACCCCATGCCTGCAAAGCTCTGGCAAACACGTGGTAATAATAATACAGCCCCTCCTTGGATTGTTGCCCGACCATATTGGGATTGCTTTCCAGCGTATAATGCCGGCGAATCCAGTCCCAGGCCGCGCGCACGCGAGGATCGTTTCGCTCGACGCCGGCGTAGAGAAGACTCTTAAATCCCGCGTAGGTCATCGAACCGTAAGATCGCGGCAGACTACGCCCCTGAACCACGACTTGGCCCGCCTTACTTTCACCGTCGTTCGCCGGCGAATAGATGAATCCGCCGTCTTCCGCCCCGCGGGCGAAAGGTTGATCGTTGCTCTGGCTGAGCATCTGGCACCTCTGGACGAACTTGATCGCCCGCCGGTAAACAGGATCGCTTGGTGGCAAACCGCTGTCGTGGAGGGCTTCCAGCATCATTTGGGTGTTGGACAGGTCGGGACGCTTCGCCCCGTCGCCATAACCCGCCCCGCCATACCATGAGTGCCCGGTATCGATCGGTCGCCCTTCCGGATCCTCCTTACTTTCCGTCCATTGATTCCCCTTGAGGTATTCGACCACCCGAGCCTTTTCCCGCTCCAGATCCGGATCGGCCAGGACCGAGAGCATCATCAGGGCGATGCTGCTCGTATAATTGGCATAACCAACTTGCGGGTTATAAATACCTCCATCCGGCTGCTGGTGCTTGAGTACGAAACGCACCGCCCGGCGCACGATCGGATGTCGCGGACCGTGGGCGGGATCCTGCATGAACGCCTTGGCGATAAGGGCGGTAATCGCCGGGTCCGACCCCGCCCCGAATCCGGGCCAACCGCCGTCCTCCGCCTGGGTTCCGGCCAGGAAAAGCAACCCCTTGGCCATGACCGGTGTCGCCAATGTACGCAACTTGCTCAGATTAACGCCTGCCTGAACCGGCTGGGAGGTTGCGGCCTGATCCATGGCCAAGCATAATCCATTAACCGAAATCAACAGAATAAATGCCCCGAAACGCATGGACACACCCCATTGGAGTAATAGCTGGATTGAAGCATCGTAACGATGCCGTGGCGCACAAAATCCGCCGATGGAAAGTTCCACCGCATTTAAATGGGACTCATCGGCGGGCTGAAAAACTGTTACCGGTTATCAGCCTTTCGCTTCCTCGCGGGCTTTTTTAGCCGCCTCGGCGATCTGCTGCTGAAGGTTCGACGGCACCGTTTCATAGTGGGAGAATTCCATTGCGTAGGAACCCTGCCCACCGGTAATGCTCGACAAGCGCGAGTGATAGTCGGACATCTCCGAAAGCGGAACGCGACCGCGAATCACGCTGAGCCCGCCCGGCAGCATCTCCTGACCCTCCGGCCGACCGCGTCGCGAGGCCAAGTCGCCCTGGATATCACCCACGTTTTCGTTCGGCACGGTCACTTCCAAATGCACTATCGGCTCCAGTAGAACGGGTTTGCACTGGGCAAAGGCCTTCTTGAATGCCTCCCGCCCGGCAATCTGGAAGGCGATATCCTTGCTGTCCACCGGGTGCGTCTTGCCGTCCACCAGATGCACCTTCACATCCACCACCGGATAGCCGGCCAGGACGCCTTCCTTCATCTGGGATTGGACCCCCTTGTCCACGCTCGGGCGGAAGGCCTGATCGATTGCCCCGCCGAAAATGTCGTCGATGAACTCGTAACCCTTGCCCCGTTCGTTCGGTTCCATGCTGATGATCACCCTACCGAACTGGCCGGCCCCGCCCGTCTGTTTCTTGTGCGTGTACTCCACGTCCTTCACGCTTCCCATGATCGTCTCACGGTAGGGGATCTTCGGCGGTTTGGTATCCACTTCGAGTTTGAAGTATTGCACCATTCGCGACAGAATCGACCGCAAGTGCAGGTCGCCGATTCCATGAATGACCAGCTCGCCCGTTCCCGGATCCCGGTCGGCCAGGAAGCAGGGATCCTCCTCGGTGAACTTGGCCAGCGCACCGCTCACCTTATCGCCGTCACTGCGACTCTTCGGCTCGATGGCCAACGCGAACATCGGGTGCGGGAACTTAGGCATGGGGATCGTTCCGAGGTCCGCATCAAGGCTCATCAAGTCGCCGATCTGGGTATCCAACTTGGCCAAAGCCACCAGGTCTCCGGCGATGCCTTCCTCGATTTCCTGGTGATCGGCCCCCTGCAGGGCATACAACTGACCCGGGCGCTGCGTTTTACGCTGCTCACCGACATGAACCTGGGAATCCGACTTGATGCTCCCCGCATGAATCCGACAAACGGTATATTTGATGTTACTCTTGGGATCGGAAAATACCTTGAAGACCTGTCCGATGAATTTCCCTTTAACGTCCGGAACGATCGGCGTTTCCTGCTCACCTTTGACCAGGCTTCGCTGCTTGCCTTCCAAGGGTGACGGGGCGTACCGGGCGATCACCTCGAGCAGTTCGCTGACGCCCACCTCGCCCCGCGCGTTGGTGAAGAGGATCGGCACGAATGTTCCACCCGCAATGGCCTTGCCCACGACGCCGGCCAGCTTACCAGCATCCACCGCGCCCTTTTCAAGGTACTCTTCCATCAAGGCTTCGTCCGCCTCCACTACCCGCTCGATCAGGGCGGTATGGGCATCGGCCACGCTGCCGAAGTCCGATTCCCCGTCGCTTTGAGCGAAGCAATCGATAACCTTACTACCCTTGCCCGCCGGGAGGTTCATCGCTTCGCATTCCTGTCCGAACAATTCCTGAATATTGCCGACCAATCCGCCCACGTCGCAATTGGCGTCGATCTTGTTGATCACGATCATCCGCCCCAGGCCATAATCCTTCGCCCGGTCCATCATCCGTCGTGTGTTCACCTCGATTCCCGCCGTCGCGGAAATCACGCAAATGGCCGTCTCCACTCCCGCCAATGAGGCGATGGCCGGTCCGATGAAATCCGGAGCCCCCGGAGTGTCCACGAGATTGATCTGTTTTCCCTGAAAGGCCACATGGGCCAGGGATGAATCAATTGAACAACCGCGACTCTTTTCCTCTTCCAGGAAATCCAAGTGACTGGTTTTGGCATTGACATCCCCCAGTCGGTTGGTGACTCCGGTCACGTGCAGAATGGCCTCGGCCAATGAGGTCTTACCCGACGACTGATGGCCGACCAAGGTGATGTTACGGATATCCGCGGTGGTATAACTGGGCATCTGACTCTCCAAAACTGGTTTTGAGCGCATCCTTGAACCATCTGGTACACTCCCGGTTTCATCCGAGCACCGGCCGGGGCTCTTGCCAAGGGGTTTTTCAGGTTTTCAGGATGCCCTCGAATTCCTCACTCCGCCGGGAAACCGGCTATCAAGACACATGGAAAATGGGGCCGCCGTCGACCCCTTTCAATCAAACCCGGTTATTGTAATAAATTTCGACCTTCCGACAAGCTCCCGGCCGCTATGATAATCCGCCTGAAAAACCTGAAAAAAGGAAGCCCAGTCGCTTGGATGCAGGTAAAACCCGGGCAGGCCTGTTCATTGCATGATTTTCCGTATAAAATCACCCGGAAATCCGGTTGCCGGACGCCTTTGGTGGGGTACAGGCTCCCCGGCAGTGCAATAGGCCGCGGCCCCCCGCCTTTTTTGACAAGGAGAGCGGATGACGATGCCTACCAAAACTCCCAATTTCTGGAACCGTTTTATTTCTCGATTGAAGGGGCAGGCACCGCATGGTCAAGGCCGATCCGACCTGCCGGATATCGGCGACGACGGCTTGCTGGCCGAGCCCGCCGAATTCTTTGACGAAAACGCCGCCGAGACCGGTGATCGGGCGGCCAAACCCCTTTCCCGCTGGCGAAGGGATCAGGCGATTGCCCGTCTCCAGGAAGGCTACGAGCGGGTCTCCCGGCTCATTGAGGACATCCAGAGCCACATGGCCCAGCAAGGCGAACGCAGTGACCGAATGTGCGCGGCCATCGAGCAGCTCAATCGTTCTCTGGCCGACCTGCCCGCCGTCACCCGCCAGCAGCACCAAACCCTCGAATCCATCGCCGGACAGCTCCAGGCTAACCATGCCCGCACGCAGCAGCTAAGCGAGTCGCTCTCCGACCTGCCCCGGCTGACCAAAACCCAGTCCGAAACCCTGGCCGGTATCGGACGACAGCTTGAAATGACCGGCGAGCAAAACCTTGTCACCTCCCAGAATATGGAAAAAATCGGCCAGGCCATCAAAGGTCTTGGCGATACGAATGAACGACAGTCGCAGGTACTTCACGAAATGAACAACAAGGCCGACGAAAAAACAGCCTTGCTCAACGATCTGATTCTCCGCCAGAATCGGCGATTCATCATGCTCTTCGTGGTTACTATCCTACTCGCGGTCGCGGCGGTCGGAGCCGTTATCGTCGGGATCATGTTGCGTCAGGCATAGCAAAATAGCGGTATTGACCGACGGCATAAGAATTTCGTGTCTCCGCCTGCCCGGCGAATGGATAATCGCTATTCATGGATTTTTCTTCCGTGCCAGAACGAACAATGTCAAAGCAAATAACTGCAGAAAGATGCTAAAAAGGAATTTTTGAATACCGGACAGCATATCCAGCCCATTCCCTCCGCGAATCATCGAAAAAACGGCCCAGATAAAGGCCACCAGGGCCAGCATCTGGGTAATCGCGCCGGCTAATTGGGTCAGCGAAAAATCCTCCGCCTTTGCTCGCCGCTCCGCCGTTCGCAGAAAGTTCAGAATCTCCCGAAGCAGGTCCGGCGTCTCCGCGTTTTTCTCGGATTCCACCATGGTTATTTTCTCCTGGGATTGTTTCTGAGGCGAATATTTAAGCACGATCTCAACGGCGTCCGCCAATGAGGTGGCCACGAAGTCGACTTCTCGGCTTTTTATCGTCGGCCCCGGAGTATTGGCCAGAAGAATTGTCCGGCAACCCGCCGCCCGACCCGCCTCGGCGTCCCGCAAGGAATTGCCGATCGACCATGAGGCCGTCAGATCGATCTTTCTTTCCAGCGATGCCTGGATCAGCATCCCGGGTTTGGGTTTTCGCAAATCGCTATCCCTGCGGTATTCGGCCACCGCCGCTTCCGGACCATCCAGGTAAGGGCAGTAATAAATCGCGTCGATCCGTGCTCCGGCCTCGGCGAATAGTTGCTCCATGCGGGCATGGATTTCCTTTAGTCGTCCCTCGTCCAGCAGACCACGGGCAATACCCGATTGGTTAGTGACCACCACATTTTCAAATCCCGCCTCCGCCAATCGCCGCAGCGCTTCCGCCGCCCCCGGCAGCAGTTCAACATGGTCCGGATCGTTCAAATAGCCCGGATCCTCGATCAATGTCCCATCCCGATCCCAGAATACCGCTGCTGTTGACATCATCGCCACCGTTCCATTCTTTATAACAGGTTCAGGTGCTAATACCTGCTGAAACTAGCGGACAAGTATAACGCAACCAACAACTGACTATTCACGCTTCTGTCTGAGTGCCGGCCAATCCGCGAAGGCCAGGTAAAATATCATGACCATATTGATCACGGGAACCAGCATTAACAATGCTAGTGCCCCTGGAAATCCCGCCTTCGAAAAAATCATCCAGAACGGTAGAATAACTACCGTTGCTAAAATGGCCATAAACAACAACTCAGTTCCTCCAGGCATTGAAATGAACGCTGGCATTGTTTCTCCCTTTGGTTTTTTAAACTACAGTTATCCTACAAGGCAATTTCGATCATCTTAACCACCGCGTAACGCTCCAAGTATTCCGGCCGAACCTCGATTCCCCAACCCAAATCCGCCAAAGGCCGCACCTTCCCCCCACACCCGAACTGCACCGGCCGATCCACGATATCGCCGGCCAACAGGAACCGTCCGTAACTTCCCTCCGCGAAAAGAACCTGGGGCACGTTTTCCAGAAACCGCCTACCGGCCGCCGACAAAATGCTCGTTTCCCCCACCATGCAGCCCAACTGATAATCGAGGTTGTTTTTCATCGCCAGATGGGCCAGCTTCAGGGCCGTCAACAAGCCGCCGTTTTTGCTGATTCGGATATTAAATACATCCACCGCATCCGTATCAATCAGCCGTTGCCCATCAACAAGGGTCACCAGCGACTCATCTACCATCACGTCGAACGGGATCGCTTTTCGGAGTGCGGGTAATTGCTCATCATGGTCCGCCGGCAGAGGCTGTTCCACGCATCGAATCGGCAAATCCTTCACTGCCTGCAACACCTCGACCGCCCGCTCCAGCGTCCAAGCCCCATTGGCATCCAGCCGTAAAGTCGTCGTTCGGCCCAGTGTGCGGCCCAAACTCTGGGCCGTTGTACGAATCCGTTCCACGTCATCCTCAAAACCCACCTTGAGCTTGAAGTCCCGCAATCCGAACCAACGCATTTTTCGTACCGATGAACGTAATCGCCCCACCTCATCCGCCGAAAGTACACCGCTGTACCGCACCGATTCAACACTGCCTGGTGGTCCCAACCCAGCCAATCCCAGCCAGCCGATGGCCTCGCCAAGCGACCGCCCAAAATGGCGGCTGTAGGCGTCCAGCAAGGCCAGTTCCACCGCCGCCCGCGCCGCCGGCATCCTGCGGCCTTCCCGATCGACCGTTGGTAACTGCTCGATCATCTCCAGAGCTTCGGCAAATAGATGGGGGTGATATTCCAGCAGCACATTCGGCATCAAATTCCGAATGTTCGCCACCACGGTTTCGGCCGTCTCGCCGGTCACGTAATCCCGGGCCAAAGCCTCACCATAGCCAACCGTATGGTCCGCCAACTCAACTTGGACCACTACCGGGTCCGCCATGCGGCGGACATGAGCGGCATGGCTAAACGCCTTGCGCAAAGGTATCGCTAACGGGAAAATCCGCACAAAAGCAATCTGAGACAGCCCATTCATGCCCCTGCATGGTAGAGCACCGGGCAAATAAACGCCAGTTATCGGAAGTTGCCCGTTCCCCCTGGCCTTCCATACGCAGGATGCCCGAATCCAGTGATTCACCCCCCTGTCAAATGCCGATAAATACAGACTGTAGGGCGGGCTATTGCCCGCCTCTGGACTTTGGCAGTTTGCGGTAAGGGTGGGCTATTGCCCGCCAAGGGCAGGGCTAACGTCCGCCAGCTACAGGGCCATCGAATCTCGGAGCCAATCGAATGGACAGGGCCGTCATCCTGGTCAGCGGAGGCCTCAATAGCGCGGTCGCGGCCGCCGTCGCCCGCGAGCAATACGAACCCGCCTGGCTGCATGTCGCTTGGGGCCATCGAGCCGCCGATCGCGAATTGGTTGCCTTTGAAATGCTTGCCGCCGAGGCCGGTGTGCAGAAAACTATTGTCGCGGAATTGGCCGCCCTGACCACTTTCGGGGGCAACGCCCGGGTCAGCAAACGCCTGCCGATGGAAGATGCCGCCGCCCTGGGTCGGGAGACACCCGCAACTTTTGCGTTCGGCCTACTCCCCTCGATGCTCAGCCTGGCCGCCGCCTGGGCTGGGTCTATCGGCGCCAAGCACATTATCATAGGAATAAGCGAAAACCACGGTATCCCCGGCCCGCTTATCTCTGAATTATACCCGGACTACCGCCGTGAATTCCTGCAGACCTTTAACCTCATGCTCGAATACGCCAAGCCCACCGGCCGCGAATTGCTTGTCGAAGCCCCCCTTATCGAACTGACCCGCGCCGAGGTCATTCGTCTGGGCCAGCAGCTCAAGGTTCCTTTCGAGAAAACCTGGAGCTGCTATCGCGAGGCCGAAAAACCCTGTAACCGCTGCCTCCCCTGCTTCTCCCGCGTTACCGGCTTCCTCCGCGTCGGCATCCCTGATCCACTCCTTACCCAAGAAACCGCCGCCGCCCGCTGAGCGGGGATTCGGAACCTGACACCCGCTTCCTTCTTTGGTTCGATTGTTTACCGATCCGCAGGTGGTTGGGCACATCCGCAAAAAGGTGGGCTGAGGGTTTGGTTGGGACTATTGGTATTATGCTGGGCAGTCATAAAACACGGGCAAACCCTGGTCCCACCGTGGTGTGACCAGGGCCTGCACATGCCTCCCTGCCTTGTCGTGCCACAGCGCGAAAAAGTCCTGCCCATGCCACCATGCAACTAAAGTTTAGATGCGACCTGAGTGTTTTTTCTCAACAAACCACAGGCGACTTACGGCCTGTCCTGCGATAAAATGCCTCCTTGGCGAGAACCGATTTCGCCCGTAAATATAGTATCCGTAACCGAGGTTCTGCCTTGCGCGAATTGAGTAAGCATCCGTTCCGTCGCATCCTGATTATCAAGCCGAGTTCGTTCGGTGACGTGATCC
>CAZXSA010000004.1:0-49886 GCA_964642815.1 uncultured Planctomycetales bacterium
TTTCCCCAGCGGCCGGCATCTGCTATGATACCACATTATCGCGAAGGGAGTCGCCAATGCATCTATTCAGGACGAATCATGTCAGCCGGCATCGCCAGCGAGTAAAATTCATTACATGTACAACGTGGGGATTGCTGCCTTCGTTGTCCGCGCTAGCTCTTGTGTTGCTGGTCGGTTGCCCGCCACAGGGGACGGGTCCGGACACCGGCAAGCCTTCCTTCGGATGGGGGCACGTCCAGCAGCGGCCGCAGGAACCATCGCCACCCCGGCTGGAGGATGTATGGCCGGCCCGGGCCGTCTGGGTTGTCCGCCAGAACTTCAGCAGCCCCAGTCAGATCGCCGGCCTGATGGAGCAATGCCGGGACGCCGGTTTCAACACGGTCATCTTTCAGGTACGGGGTAACGGCACCGTTCTGTATCGCTCGAAACTCGAACCCTGGGCCGAGGAGTTGGGCGGCGATCCCGGCTTCGATCCGCTGGAGGTCGCCTGCCGCGAGGCCCATCGTCGCGGCCTGGCCCTGCACGCTTGGGTTAATGTGCTACCCGCTTGGAAGGGGGATTCGCCGCCGACCGACGCCCGTCAACTTTATAACCGTCACCCGGAATGGTTCTGGTACGACCAGTCCGGCCGCCGCCAGCCACTCGGCTGGTACGTCAGTCTCAATCCCTGCCTGCCCGAAGTCCGCCAATACCTTGTCAACGTATTCGCCGAGATCGTGGGCGGGTACCCGATTGACGGCCTGCATCTCGATTACATCCGCTTCCCCTCCGAGGAATCGCCCAAGGGCAGCGATTACCCGCGTGATCAACGGACGACGGCCTTGTTCAAGCTCGACTCCGGCGGCAAGACACCGGCCTCGGCGGGCGCCCAATGGGCGAACTGGCGAACCGCGCAAGTGACCCAACTGGTTCGCGACATCCACCGCATGGTTCGTCAGACGCGGCCGCGTATCCTGTTCACCGCCGCCTGCGGGCACGATCCCGACGAGCACCGCCGCCGCTACCATCAGGACGGGCCGGGCTGGCTCCGCGCGGGTCTGATCGACGCCGCCTTTGTCATGAACTACACGAAAGATACCGACCTTTTCCGCCGCCGACAGGAGGCCTGGCGCAACGCCGCTCCCGGCAAGCCGGTCATCCCCGGTATCGGCGTGTACATGCACGACAACGATTCTATTACCGTCAAGCAGCTTCAATACGCCCGCTATTGGAATCACGGCGTGGCCTTGTTCAGCGCGTCATCCCTTTTTGACAACGAACCGCGCAGTCGGCAGCGCCTCCAGACCGTCCGCCCGATCCTTCAAGGTATGCAACGCCAGCCGTTGGCCTTGGCGGATTGAGTTCTGAGGTACTCTTAGTGACCCCTGCAATCGGAACCCCGAACAGTTTACCCGCCACGGCGGGTAAACTGTTCGGGGTTCCGATGGGTTATGCCGGCGCGTTGTGCATGGTCGCTAAACACGTACTCCCGCCGGTGCTCGTGGGCTCGGCGGGACTGACGCGATAGGGGGTCTGATCTATCCTGCTTAACAGCTCGCCTTCCGGCCTATGGATATAACCTGCAAAAACCATACAATGGTCGCCGTGGACACGACCGTTCCAATCATCAGCCGCGATTATTACTGCATCCACTGCGGTTACAACCTGCGCACCCTGTCGGTCGCCGGCCTGTGCCCCGAGTGCGGCCACCCGGTCAACGACTCGCTGCAAACCGACCTGGAACTCAAATGGCTCCACCGCGTCCGTCGGGGGTTTACCTGGCTGCTGATCGCGTGGTTCTTTCAATCGCTTCTGTATCTGGTACATGGTTTGGGTTACCTTGGTAATCTGCTCAGTGGATGGTATTTCCTCGTTTCAATCTACCCCTGCATGCAAATGTTTGATATCGTCCTGACCATCCTTGCTTGTATAGGCATTTATCGTGTTACCGCCCCTTCGATTTATTCACGTCCATCCCTGGAATCGAGATCGTTGGCCCTGGTGGCCAGAGTCTGTGCTTTACTGGGCATTCCCATGTCGTTCATTATCCTTACCAACAGTTTCATACCGAATCTGACGAACAACCCTTTCGTCGTTTACTTGATTACCAGTATATTATCCTGCGTGTTTTTTGATGGGGGTTATATCTGCTTGGCTTTGTATACCGGCAGATTGCTCTATACCTGGTCCGCTAACATTTGCAAAGCGGCCAGAATCTGGGCTGTTCTGCTGATTATCCAATTCTCATTAATTACGATCAACATGATCACCTTTTATATTGTGTACAGGTCGCGGATGTCGGGCGGCACCAGTACGCAGGGGCCCACTGCGACCGAAGAACTCCTGTTGGGAGTGCTGCACTGGATCGCATTCGCATGGGCGTTACCATGTGTCCTTTTCGCACTGTATTTTTTCCGACGCTGTCGCACCATTCTCAACGGCATCCTAGTCAACTGGCAAACATCGATCGATTAGCGGTAGGTGGAGGGCTTACCTTGTCGGATTACATTTTAAGGAAGTTGGCCAGGAGTTTCGGCCCTTCGTCGGTCAGGAAGCTTTCGGGGTGGAACTGGACGCCTTCGATGGGCATGGTTTTGTGCCGGACGCCCATGATCTCGTTTTCCGGCGAATCGACCGTGCGGGCGGTGACCTCGAAATCGCGAGACAAGGTTTCCGGCTTGATCACCAGGCTGTGATAGCGCGTGGCCGTAAATGGGTTGGCGACCCCCTCGAAGATCGTGCGCCCGTCGTGCTGAATCTCGCTGGTCTTGCCGTGCATGAGCCGGTCGGCCCGGACGATTTCCGCCCCGAAGGCGAAACCGATCGACTGGTGCCCGAGGCAGACGCCCAGGATGGGCAGCTTGCCGGCGAAATGCCGGATGACCTCTACGCTGATACCCGCCTCCCGCGGCGTGCAGGGCCCCGGCGAGATGATGATATGGTCCGGCCGGTCGGCCTCGATTTGCGCGCAGGTCACTTTGTCGTTGCGATATACCTTCATCTTCCGCGTGCGGTCCAACTCGCCGATCCGCTGCACGAGGTTGTAGGTGAAGGAATCGTAATTATCGATCAAGACGATCATGGCAGCAGCGTAAAATTCCGCCCGCCGCTTGTCAATACGGGCCGATCGGATCGTCGGGTGGCATGGGCAGGCCCTTGTCACGCCCTGGCGGGACAAGGGTTTGCCCGTGTTTTTATGGCCGCGGATTGAGGTATAAACTCTCTCTGTGTGCCAGAACCTGTCGGTACACCTTTTGGGGAAGCGGCCGGGATCGGCTATAATGGTTCATGGCGCGGCCCGCGGAACGGGAAAACAACCGGGAAACAAGATATGAGTATCCGAAGATGTGTTCTAGCGCCCCTGTTCCTCCTTGGCCTCGGGCTTGGCATGGGATGCATGCATATCCCTCCGGTCATTGTTCCTGAAATCGATTACGACATCGGCGATTACGACGCTTTGTTCGACCGTTACACGGATTCGCGGGTCGATCAAGGCAGCTCCATGCAATTATTGATTGACGGCGAACAGGCGTACCCCGCCTTTCGCGGCCTGATTGAAAACGCCCGGGAGCACATCCATATCGAGACTCTGGTTTTCGACAACGATACGCAACGGCCGCCGGAATTGGGATTGGAATTCGCCCAACTGCTGGCCGACAAGGCCGAACAGGGTGTCGAGGTGAACGTCATCGTCGATAAGCTCTCCCAGCGCTATGCCTCGACCGACGAAATCAACGGCCTGCTTCGCGATGGTAAGATCAACACCCGCTTTTTCTTCGGCCCGGGAGCCATACCCTTTCAACGCACCCTTTATCGACAGCACAAAAAGATTCTGATAGTTGACGGTCGCACGGCGATCATCGGCGGCATGAACTATGGAATGCGTTATCTGAACAAGGATCAGTGGCGGGACACGAACGTGATGCTGACCGGTCCGGTGGTGGCCTCCATCCAGCGCGAATTTCTCCGTGACTGGGAGGAGCTTGACGGCCCGATCGCCGACCCCTCGCGTTATTACCCGCCGCTAACGCCGACCGGCGATCTCGGGGTGCGGGTCGTCGATCAGCGTCCGCTGTCCGACGATTTTGACATCAATTACGCAATCACCATCGCTCTGCATCTCGCCGCCCATTCCGTATTGATCGAAGCCCCCTATCTCAATCCCAGCGACGATTTACTCGCGGAGTTGCTGGCCGCCGCCGCCCGCGGCGTGGAGGTGTGTATCCTGACTAACGATCAGGACAGCATGGACGTTGCCGATTCATTTTATCAGGCCGCTTATTGGTTCGAGACCCTGCTGAATGGCGGCGTGCGTGTTTTTCTCTGGCAACGTGGCAGTCGGACCATGCATTCCAAGGCCATGGTCGTCGACGACGACTTCGCCATGATCAGCTCGTACAATTTTAATTTGCGCAGCATTCTCTGGGACACGGAAAACGCAGCCATTTTTCGCGATCCGCCCGCCGTGCAAGCCGTCCGACAAATGATCGAAGCCGATTTATACACGGAATGGACTACGGAGATTGATGCCGCCTGGATAGCCGAACAGCCGGACGAGCTTTGGGAATCCGTCCGGCTGCTGCATGCATTTTACTGGTTCTACTGACCCGCTCTTGGTTTATGACGCGCCACCGGCCGGTGCGCTGGTGGTCGGCCCGGCGGTTTCAGTTGCCCCTTCGGCCGGTCGGGCGCCGAGGAACATGTCGGCGATATCCGTGTCGGCCGAGGAGCGGCGTTTAAGAATGTCAAAGGTATTGGAGGCCAGTTCCCGGTCACCCGTGTAATGACGCACGAAACCCAGGACCAGCCAGCCGTCCACATTGGCCGGATCGGACCGGACGAAATCCTCCAACGCCTTCAGGTGTTGATCGAAGTCGGCCTTTTTTCCGTAACGATCACGCAGGTCGAAGGGAATGTTCGCCACGTCCGGGGCCAGCCGAACACCCTTGCGGATGGCCGAGGCCGCCTCGGTGACATCGCCGGTCGCGAAACGGGCCACGCCGTACGCCAGAATCGCGTCCACGTTGTCCGTATATTTGCTCATGACCTGCCCGAACAGATCAGCCGCCTGCTTGTAATCCCCTTGGCTGAAGACCTCGACGCCCTGAACCATCAGCCGACCGATTTCTTGCTCGGTCGCCTCGTCCAGAGGTTGCGGCTCCGCGGCGGTGACAGGCTCTTGTGGGGCCACGCTCGGGCTGCTGGGCAGCGGAGCGGGGGTGGTGACTGTCGGTGACCTTGCCGGCGGGGTGGTAGCCCCATTGTCCGGCTCCAGGACTTCGCTCCAGCCGGAGTCCACGCCGAAATAGCTCTCCTGTGTACTGCCGACCTCCGGTGAGGCAACGCCCGGGCCGCTGTCCGTTTGGGGCGCCGCATAACCGGTGGCCGGGACTTGCTCGGTGGGAGTGTACGTATCCGTACTGTATGCCGGTGCTTCGGCATAACCGCCTTGCTCTTCGGTCACGGCCGTTCCCGCGACCGTCGGCGCGTAACCTCCAAACGGCGAGGTTGCATTAGGATCGACGGCATACGTGGAATACCCGCTTACCGGATAACTGACCGGATAGCTGGTGTAGACCGGGGTGGGTACATACACCGGGTAACTCGCGGCGTAATACGGATAGCCGTAATAAAACGGGTCGTAATAATAGGCCGGATAGGCCCCGAATCCGAACCCAAACGCGAAGCTGTACCGCGAATAACAACGCGGGTAACCAGGCCGATAGCAGTGCGAGTAGGGGTAGGGATAGTAGCCGCAATGTCGCCGCCATTGGCTGTGACAATAGTTGGGACGAATGTTGTAAACTCCGCTTCGTCGCGAGTAATCGCGCCGATCGCCGATGAAATAACCTCGTGATTTCCAGGAATTGTCCGGTCCCCGATAATTCCGGCTTGTCCCCATGTTTCCAGGTACGCGGGCGGTTCGCCCATCGGGAAGAACGGCGGCCGAACGGGGCTGATAACCGCCGCTGCCCGAGCGTCCATCGGAAGGACGCATGAACGTGTACCGGTTGTTGTTCCCGGTACTGCTCGCCGACGGATTAAGGCGGCTGAGCCGGGAAGCGGACTCCCGGGTTCCGGACGGGGTGTCCGTGCGTGGGGCGACGGACATGCGACCAGTCTCCCGTAGAGGTTGCTGGGAAGTGCGGCTCGTACCCGGATTCGGGGATACGACCGAAGACCGCTGTTCCGTCGGGTTCCGCGGCGTAATGAATGATCGGTTCGGCGCCGATGCTCCGTCGGTTTTCGGGGTGATGTTCAAGTCACTTCCGGAGCGAGACGGCGTCCGTGAAAGAGACGAGGTATCCGGGGATGGACTACGGTTGCTCGGCGACCGATTTTGCGTATGGCTCGTGGTTCCATCGCTTGACCGCCGCTCGCTGAGCGGACTGCGCGATATCCCGGCATCGCCGACACTGGATCGTGGAGTGGACGGGCTAACGGCTTGCCGGTTGGTTGAAGGCGCGTTGGACGGCGATCGCGTAACCGAAGTATTGCTCCCTGGAGTCGTCACGCTGGGTGACCGATTGATCGACGGGCCGCGTGACGGTGTGGTAACCGTTTCCCTGCTTGGCGTGGCCGTTGTCGGCGACCGGCTGGGTGTCGTGGGCGATGGGGTCACCGATGCTCCACTTGGCCGATTCGCCGAAGGGGTACTCAAGGGTGTACGCGTACCCATTGTGCTGTTCCGCGGAGTATTGATATTTGGCGATCGGCTGGGCGCGGCCGACGATGGGTTGGCCGAGGACGAGTTTTGCCGGCTTGCCGAAGGTGTACTTATCGGTGCTCGGGTTGCCGGCGCGGCATTCGGCGTGGGTGTCATGCGGGGTGCCTGACTAACGGACGGTTCTCGCGACGGCGTTGCGGGGCTTATGCTTCGCGGCGTCACCGACGGCGCGGCGACGGGGGCGCGATTGCCTGAGCTCCAGGACCGCGAGGGGACCGCCGGGGCGGCGGGCGAACGGCTCGGTGCGCCGAACCCGCTGGAAGGTGATTGGGAAATCCGCGGAGCGGGAGCCGCGGATCGACTGAAGCTTGGCGAGGGGGCCGATTGCCGGCTCATCGAAGGTGCAAAGGAGCGGCCCACCGACGGGCTGGACGATCCCCGACTGAACGACGGGCCGGACGATCCTCGACTGAACGACGGGCCGGACGAATGCCGGCCGCCTGACGGCGCCGATGAGCGGCTGCCTGATCGCGAAGCCCCGAGAGCGTCGATCTGTAATCCGGCAAGCAGCAGCAGACACGCCCAGGGAATAAAACGTTTATGATTGAATCGTTGTGGCATGATGTCCCTCGCTTTCGGGGCAAAACCCCATAAGCTCCGGGAGGCTACTTGGTAACCCGCCCCGTTGGATTCTAGTCCTTATTGGCTTTTAACACAACCTTCATCAGTCTAACATCAACTTCGTCAAAGGACGAAGATCACTCCATGTATAATCAGGCACCGCGTTGCCGATGTCGCTGATCCGATCTCCACGGTTGACCCAAACCGCCCGCAAACCGGCCCGTTGGGCCCCGTCAACGTCGCTGTGCAGCGAATCCCCGACATGGACCACCCGATTCGCGGCCCAGCCGGTCAATTCCAGGGCGTATTCAAAAATGCCCACATGCGGCTTATAACTTTTGGCCCGCTCGCTGGTCACCACGTGATCAAAACGCAGCCCCAAATGCTCCAGAGCCAGACGCAGCTCCCGTTCGTCGGCGTTACTGACGATACAGATCGGTATATTCAGCCGAGCCAACACCTCAGGAACCTCCTCAAATAGGCTGGGGCGAGCCAGATACTCATTTAATACCCTTATATAAGACCCGACCTCCACCCCCCCGGTTAGGGGAAAAATCGTGTCGATCAGGGTATCCTGCTCGATCTGTAGCAACGTGCGGAAGGAATGACCGTTTTGGTTTTCGATAGCTTGGAAATATTTCAGCCCCCAATTAATGGCCATTTCAGTGGCACTTGCATCAAGGCGATGGTCATCGATGATAGCTTGGCAGACCGCCTCGACCGCCTGACGGTCTCCGCCCACCAGCGTGCCGTAGAAATCGAGGAAAATACCTTGGATGTCGGACATCACGCCTCCCTTTATGTCAATCGTTGGGAACGATTATATCTTGAGTGTGATAATATCCCATCCCCATCCATTCGCTTGGGATCGGGGTATAATGCACCGCGATGATTGCAACAATGACCATGTGCGCGAGGCTACTCAACCGGGCGGGGCGTCCCGGTGTCAGGATGGGGGCCATGCCTTCACGAGCCCATCATTTGCGAGTTCAGGTTCTTGTGCTGGTATCAAGTATGGTCTTTTTGCCGGCCGGCTGTCGACGGGAATCAGATCATGGTCAAGCCGGATCATCCGGGGTTCCCTCGTTATCGGTGGCCGAGACCTTCGAACAATTGCGCGTTTTACATGAGCAACGTGCTTATGGTGGGATGCGGGCGTATATGCCTGCCGATCAGGGCGAACCGGTGATCGACCTGCTGATGGCCGTCGATCGCCTCTTGGCCGGCAACGAGGCGGCATTGGCGGCCATCCGGAAAGCCTGCCCCTCCTTTCCCGTCGAACGGTATGATTTGTCGCCGATTTCCGATCGCTTGGGATTGTTCTCCCGTAATCTTCGGCTGGTCGAGGTTAAGGAAAACGGAGAGCAGGCCACGGTTACCGTGCAAAACGGCGAGCAATTGCCGCTCCAATATTTGGAATTTGTTCGTCAGGGGGATCATTGGCTTTATCAGCCGGGCCCGCCCGGTCCGAGGATCGCGCCGAAGCTGTCGGAGATGACCGACGCCTTAAACAGACTTGCCAGGACCGTTGTCGAAAAGCCCATGAATCAGGAAGACATTGAAAACGAATACCGCTTGAATGTTCGGCCGTTGCTGCGGCGCATCCGGGAGCTGTTCGAAGCGCAGGAAAAGCCGGTTGCGGTGCCTGCGGTTGGAGAAGCAACACATTGATTGCTTTCTCCGGGCAGGCTGCGGTCGCTCTTTACGAATTTGCGATCTGGTATTCGTCCAGCCAGGCCATCTGGATGGCCTCCAGTTTCCCTTCGCTGGAGGCATTGGGGTCATCGTCAAAATCATCGAGGGCACAAACCCAGGCGCGCAAGTCAGTGAAACGGACCTTGAGGGGATCCTGCTCGGGTCTTTGCTCGTGCAGGGCGATGGCGATGTCCTCGACGTCCGTCCATTTCCAGCCGGGCATGGCGATTCTCCCGTGGTTACATCGGTAAGCTTGAATGCCTATTGCACGATCTGCGTACCCACGCCGCGATCCGTGAAAATCTCCAGCAGTAAGGAATGGGGAATACGCCCGTCGATGATGTGGGCCTTGCGGTTACCCGCATCCAGGGCCCGCAGACAGGCCTGCACCTTGGGGATCATCCCCTTGTCGATGATCCCATTGGTCATGAAAGCGTCGATCTCCGCGCGGTTCAGGCTTGGGCGGAATGACTCCGGATCGTCCCGGCGTTCCCGGATGCCGTGCGTGTCCGAAACCATCACCAGTTTTTCCGCCCGGACGGCGGCGGCCACCTCGCCGGCCGCGGTGTCCGCGTTGACGTTCAACTTGCCCCCCACGCGGTCCCGGGCGATCGGGGCGATGACCGGAACCGTATCCGCCTCGCACAGCACGTGCAGAATCTTCGCGTTCACTTGCTCGACCTGGCCAACGAACCCCACGTCCACCCGCCGATTCGGTTCGCCCGTCAAATACATCCGCTCCGCGAAAAGCACGCAACTGGTCAGACTATTCAAGCCGATGGACGCTACGCCCAACGATTCCAGCGTATCAACCAGTCGTTTGTTGATTCGGCCGCACAAGACCTGTTCGGCGATGGTCAGCGTCCGCTCGTCGGTGTACCGTAACCCTTGCACAAAGCAGGCTTCCAGCCCCGCCGCGTCCATCGCCGCCGTGATCTCCTTGCCGCCACCATGCACGATGATCGGCCGCATGCCCACATAGTTCATGAAGGCAACGTCCCGGAGCAGTTCGCGCTCCGTCGCCGGGTCATCCATGACCGATCCGCCCAGCTTGATGACCACGATCTTACCGTAGTATTCCTGAATATAAGGCAACGCCTCGATCAGGGTAGAAGCTTTTTCAATTGCGCGCTGCACCGTTCCAATCCTCGAAAAACGTCACGTTCGTTTGCTTGCTTGTCCACCATGCGATCAAGCGCCCAGACGGTACGAATGGGCGGCCGGTTCGTCAAGGGGTGTTTGGCGGGTTTATGTCGTCGGGCGCGGTGGTATTCCGAGGCTCGTTTCCCGCGGTAACCCCGGACACGACGGGGACGGCTGCCCGTGGTGATTCCAGCGGCAGGCGCCGGATATACAGGTAACACAAAAACAAAATTCCCAGCAGAGCCAGACTGATGCCTTGCGAGACGGTCAATCCGAACGTGTCCAGCGGGTTGTCCGCCCGCACCATCTCCTCGATGAACCGCTCGATGGCGTAGAGGGTCATGGTCAAGATCATGACCATGCCATGCCGTTTGCGGCGACTCAGGTAGCTGCGCATCATCCAGGCCAGCAGCAACGGGCCAACCGCGGAATACAACTGGGCGGGGTGGACCGAGCGGCTACGCAGGCCTTTGGCCTCGATCAAGGCCCGCAGGTCCGCCGGGCCCATCTGATATTCGTCGAAATGGCGAAGCACCGGCCGGAGTTGTAAAAACACTTGCAGTTGGCTTTCGAGTTCCTTGGCTTTCTTGGTATCTCCATTGGCCCGGGCTTTGTCCATTTCGGTGGCCACTTTCTTGGAGGCCTGACGAAAACCCTCCAATTGTTCCGGAGTCAGCATGAGAATGTCCCGGGAAATCGGGCTGGCTCGGCCGGTGGTATCAATCGCCAGCAATTCGGCGGGCACCGTTACCAGTCTTTCTTCCCAATGGGCGTTGTAAGGCGGACTAGCGTAGGGAAATTCCACCGCCCAGGGGAGGGTGGCCGGACATAAGGCTCCCCAGCAGCAACCGAAAAAGAAACAACCCAGCCGTCCCAGCCCGGCGCCAAGCATCAGCGGTGCCGCGGTCAGATCAGCGTATAAACGAATCGGCAACCGTTTGATCAGCAGGTAAATATAACAGGCCGCGAACGCCCCGATGAAACCACCGTAAAACTCGAACCCCCCGCCCCAGATCAAGAAAGCCTTCTTGGGGTCGTGGGCAAACAGCGTATCCCAATAGTGAATGACGTAGAAACTACGGGCCCCGATGACGTAGAAAATCAGAATCAGAATCCCCATGTTCAGGACGACATCCGGGTCGGCCTTGAATTTTCTCGCCAGTCGGCCGGTCCACCATACCGCGACCAACAGGGCAACCATGACCATGGCCCCATAGGACGGTATGGGGCGATTCAACAAGGGAATATAAAAAAGAACCGGATGCATAGAGGGCTCGGTACTCAGGTTTTCTCGTTGGTTATGGGGCGGCACTGTCGGCCGCCTCCACGATGTTGGGAGATTAACACCTCGGGCCTTCGGCGTCCATAAGCCCCCCGGTCGGATATGCCGGCGCATACCCTGCTCCATGTAAAACGTGCTCGGTGTGTCGTTGACATCTCCGCGCGAAATAACTATCCTACGGAGGTCTTAAGGTCAACTGTAAGGATTCCCGAAGAGGGGTTGGCGACCGAGGAATTGGATCCGAGCGATTAATCTACAGAAATGTTTTGGCAACTGCTGCCTGGCAAGTGCCGTACGGCGGGAGGCCATTGTTTTTTTCGCTCGGGGCCGATTCATGGACGCTCACCGCGAATGATCGAAGGTAAATGTGATTCGGTGGGCGCGCCGCTCTGTTTGCTCCTCGTTTTGGGTTGTGTCACGCTCGGAGTTGATACGGATGGCATGAAGCCGCCGTCTTCGAGTCTGGATTATTCAATAAAACCGAGCCCAATCAACATACAGGGAAGCTGTTGGTTGCGAGCAGGGTACAACCAAAGTGAATCGCCTTTTCGATCACGCGGTCGTGGCCATCTTTCTTCTTAGTACGGGTTTGCTGGCCCTCTATGGACTGCATTTGTACGTCTTGGTTTACCTCTTCCGGCGGCGCAGCCGAAATAAGCGAGCCGAACAACAGGCCGTTATCGAGCAATATCTGGCTCACACTCCGCCCGAGCAATGGCCCGGCGTTACCAGCCAGATTCCTATTTTCAACGAGGCCGATGTGGCCATCCGGGTGATCGAGGCCGTGGCGGCCATGACCTACCCGCGCGACAAACACACTGTTCAAGTGCTTGACGATAGCACGGACGAGACGAAACTCCTTGTTGACCGGACGGTTGGCCGTCTCCGGCGACAAGGCATCGACATCGAGGTCATCCGTCGCGAGGATCGTCGGGGCTACAAAGCCGGGGCCTTGAAAGTCGGTTTGGCTCACAGCCGCCATCCGCTGGTTGCGGTTTTTGACGCCGATTTCGTCCCCCCGGCCGACTTTCTCCGCCGGGCGGTTCCGTTGATGGCGGTTAATCCCGATCTGGCCTGCCTCCAGGGTCGCTGGGCCCATCTAAATCCCGAGGAATCGTGGATCACTCGGGCCCAGTCGGTGGGTATCGACGGCCATTTCGCGATTGAGCAGGGTGCCCGGGCCTGGAATAACCTGCTGATGAATTTCAACGGGACCGCGGGCATCTGGCGCAAGGCGGCCATCGAGGATCCGGCCGTCGGGGGCTGGTCCTCCGATACCTTGACCGAAGATCTCGATCTGTCCTATCGCGCTCAACTGGCCGGCTGGAGGATCGACTATTGTCTCGATCTGCCCTGTCCCGCGGAGTTGCCCAGTACGATCAACTCACTCAAAGCGCAGCAGCGCCGCTGGGCCACCGGTTCGATCCAGACGGCGGTCAAGCTGTTGCCCCGCATCTGGCGCTCGCCGCTGGGCCTGGCCCGGAAGCTGGAGGCCACCATCCATCTCACCCATTACTCCGTATCCCTCTGGATGCTGGTACTGGCTCTGCTGGCCCGTCCACTGCTGGTCATGGTCGATCCCGTTCCCTATGCGTGGTGCTTTCTCACCGGCTGGGGCATGGTGATTTTCAGTTCGCTGGCCCCCTCGGTGACTTACGGCTACGCCCGGTACAGCCTGGGCGGCGGCTGGTCCGGTTTGCGTACCGTGCCGCTCATGATCGTCTTGGGCACGGGTATGTCCATCAACAACGCCTTGGCCGTTCTTCGGGGATTGTACGCCCGCGGTGGGGAGTTCGTGCGCACGCCGAAATCCGGCAGTACGCAAAAAAATCGGCTCACCAGCCGATATCGGCCTCAAAAATATTGGTGGATGTGGTTCACGGAGATGCTTGTCGGAGCGTATTGCCTGGCCAACTTCGCCATCTACCTCATTGCCGACGGCCGATACGCCTTCAGCTTTTTCCTGGCCATCTACGCCGTTTCATACATGCTGGTTGGATGGATCTCGCGGCCGGACGCCAGTTTGCCCCGCCGTTACGTGGTCGCCACCGAGCCCGAGCCGTTGCCCGCTCCCAACCTGGACCAGACTCCCGCCCCGGCCTTCAGCCAGGTCGGCGGGTAGTTACCAACAATCAGACTGCCGATCTCATTTTTTATATCGAGCGAATTCGTCGATCTGTTGGGCCAGGCCGATCAGGATCTGGGCCTCGGCCCGGCTGAGGTTTGCCCGGGAGAGGATGTGCCGGATGGGAAACAATAGGTGATCGGGTTTTTCCGGACGCAAATAGCCGATGGTCGATAACGCATGTTGGAGTTTTTCGGTCAGGCGGTTCATCATGGCCGCGTCCGCCGGCTCGGTGGGGCGGGTGGAGGATTTCGCGGGTAATGGACCGCCGGTGAGCGCCATGAATACTTCATACAAACAGATCGCCACCGCGTGAGAAAGGTTCAGCGTCGGATAGTTTGCTCCGGCGGGAATCCGCACCACGGCATCGCAGGCCAGCAAGTCCTCGCGGGCCAGACCGTTGTCTTCTGATCCGAACAGCAAGGCCACATCGCCTTCACCGGCTCGCTCGCGAATCAAGGCGGCCATCTCGCGTGGATTCAGATCCTCGGCCTGATGGGTCGGCCCTACGCGCCGCGTCGCCCCCACGCACAAGCCGGCGCCTTCCAGGGCGTCGTTTAATTCGCGAACCACGCGAGCTTCTTGCAACCGACGACTGCCATGCGCGCTTCGCCGCAATGCCTCGGGCGAGAAGGTGTCGGCCCGCGGATCGACCAGATATAGATGGCCCGCTTCAAAGTTTTCCATCAGCCGAGCCACCGCCCCGATGTTCCCCCCCACCTGCGGGCGAACGAGAATGACGCGCACGCGAGACATCGCCGGGTCAAGAGCAATCGTTTTCTCGTTGTTGGTCATTTTCTGCTAAGACCATGACAGAGAGAAGGAGCGAAAGAGGGACGGAGCAATCATGAATCTGTCCTTGTTGTCATCTCTCTGTCCCGCCTTCTCTCCGTCGCTCTCTCTGTCTTTATTTCATCAACTTCTCCACCTGTCCGACGAGTTCCTTGACATGGGCGACGCTGACCGCGAAGGCGGCCTTCTCCTCGTCGTTCAGGGGAACCTCTAGGATTTTCTCGACGCCGCCGCGGCCGAGGATGCAGGGCACGCCGACGAAGTAGCCGCCGATGTTGTACTCGCTATTGCAATACGCGGCGCAGGGCAGGACACGGCGTTTGTCCTTGATGATCGCCTCGGCCATCTGCACGGCGGCGGCGGATGGCGCATAGTAGGCGCTGCCCGTCTTCAGCAGGCCGACAATCTCTCCGCCGCCCTTGCGCGTACGCTCGACGATTCGGTCAAGGTCGGGTTTGCTCAACAGATGCGTGACCGGGATACCACCGACCGAGGTTAAGCCCGGCAGCGGCACCATGTCATCGCCATGCCCGCCGAGCAGCAACGCGGAGATATCCTCGACGCTGCAACCGAGTTCCATCGCGATGAATGCCCGGAAACGCGCGGTATCGAGCACGCCGGCCTGTCCCACCACCCGCTGAGTCGGAAAACCGGAAACCTTCCAGGCCGTGTAAACCATGGCATCGAGCGGGTTACTGACCACGATCAGTACTGCGTTGGGGCTGTACTTGGCGGCCTGCTCGGTGACGGCCTTGACGATCTCGACGTTTTTCGTGAGCAACTCGTCGCGGCTCATGCCCGGCTTGCGGGCCAGCCCGGAGGTGATGATGACCACGTCGCTGTCGGCCGTCTCGCCGTAACCGTTGGTCCCGAGAATATCGCAATCGAAACCCTCGATCGGCGAGGCCTCGAACAGATCGAGCCCCTTGCCCTGGGGCAGGCCCTCGACCACATCGACCAGAACGATGTCGCCGAGCTCCTTGACCGCCGCCCAATGCGCGCAAGTCGCCCCCACGTTTCCCGCCCCGATGATCGTAATCTTCGCCCGCTTGGTCATGATGATGAGTCTCCTCAGCCCGTGCTTGGTTAACGCTCGCCTCTTGTCCCGGCTCGCGATCATTCATGATCGTACGCGTCGGGGATAGAAACATTTCCATAATTCGTGATAACGAAAACGATGCTTTGCACACGATCCAGGCCACCGTGGCGACCGGGCGCCGCCGTTATTCGAGTACGGTCAGTCTGATGTCCTTGACCACGACTTTCATCGGGCCGAATTGCTCGCCCGGGTGTACCTGAATGCCGATGCGGCCGTGATCGCTGCTGTCGTCGTGAACATCGCCGACTTTGCGACCGTTAAGCCAGAGCTGCAGATGATCGCCGACCGCCCGGATTCGGAAAGTGTTCCACCCGTCGCGGTTGACCAGCGCCGGGTCGGTATTCATGGCGATGAACATCTTGCCGCCGCAGTAGAGCGTACCGCTGTAGCAGACCGGATCCTTATATTCGAGGATGTCCGCCTGATAGGCCTTTTTCCCCGCCTGATACCGGAACCAGATGCCACTGTTGCAAGGCCACTCGGCCCGCCACCGGCAGGACAACTCGAAGTCCTTATAGCATTCGGTGGTGAACAGATCGCCCGGAGCGTAGTTCGGTCCCTGTCGGCCGACGATTGCGCCGTCCTCGACGGTCCACGCCGCGCCACCCTCCGCCTGCCATCCGGTTAAATCCCGCCCGTTAAAAAGTTCGACAGACTTGCCGCCGCTGTTACACCCGCAACAGGCCGCCGTTCCGATCAAGGCCGTTACCACCCACATCCATCGCGCCATCGCGAGTCTCCTGTATCAGAAAGCTCAATCTCTTCCCAAACACAGGAATAATGTAAGGCCGGTCGGCTCAGCGGTCCAGTATGTTACGCAGGTAAGCGAAGGCATCCGGGGACTCGGCGGCCGCCCGGAAAACGTCCAGCGTTTGCCCCCAGTCGCCGCCGGTCATTTCGTGGACGCCCTCGAAAAGCTGTAGCTCGGTACCATAGCGCACGTAGAGTAGCAAGAAGGCATTGTTGAAATTGAAATCCACGTAATCCTGGAAGCTGTCCTGGTCGTGCATCAAAGGCAGGGCTTCCTCCACGAAGCGGGCGCCCGCCCCCTCCAGGATCGGTTTACGGGCTTGAATTTTCTCGGTGGACGATTGATTGCTGGTATAAATCGCGTTCAGGTCCGCCCGGAGATCGTCCAGAAAGTCGCGAAACACATTGTCGTCTTCATAGTATTGACGGGCCTCGATCAGCATCTCCGAATCCGCGCCGAATTCGTAAGCCAGAAACTCCAAGGCGGCGGTCCGGCCGACAAAGAGGGCCATCGTTTCGTTGAAGTTGGTATCGCCCTCGCGCCAAATGGTGTTGTGCAGACATTCGTGCATCACCGTGTCGGCCAGTTGCAGCCAGCCACGCTTCAAAAGGGAGGAGGCCACCGGATCGGGCAGCAACCCCAGGGTACTGTAGGCGTCCACCTCGTAAATCACCGTATCGTACCCAAGATCAACCAGACGGTCGCGCTCGGCCTTGGCGTAGTCCAGAGTGAAGAACCCAAGGTACGGAATTCCCCCCACGACCGGTAATCGCCATACATAAGGATCGAAAGCGTCCTTGCGGCTGGCCGACAAATTCCAGGCCAGCGTGTCATCCTTCACCTTTACAAAATTGCGATAACTGTTACCCACGTTCAGACCGATCACCTCTTCGCCGTAATCGCGGACCTTGACCATGAAAGCCAATTTCTCGCGCTGGTCCTCCGTAAGCTCGGGATCGTTCAGGGCGGTTTCGATGGGTACGGCGGCCCCGAGCAGTCGCAGCTCCCCAATCACCGCCGCCAAGGCATAATCGGTGTTCCCGCAGCCGGTAATGACCGGAACGATGCCCAACACTAAGATCAGTAAAAATAAGGATTTACGAAATATTCGCATACCAGGCCTCCCCATATGCGGCTACGCTCTTATCGTCCATTATAGGGGTGAAAATGTGTCAAGTCTTATTTTTCTGCCTCAGGCGGTTCCCGCCCGTTCACGATGATAAACGCCTGGTTCACGGTGGGCCTGGTGGTGGTTCAGGGAGGCTCGGACCAGCCCGGCGAAAAAAGGCTGTGGACGTAACGGCCGACTCTGAAATTCGGGGTGAGCCTGAGTGGCCACGAAATAAGGGTGCATGGATTCGGGCAGTTCCAGAATCTGCATGATCGGGTAGTCCGGGGCTTTTCCGGAGAAAATCAGTCCGCCCGCCTCCAGCCGCTCGATGTACTGCGGGTCCACCTCGTAACGATGCCGGAAGCGCAGGCGGACTTCCCGCCCGCCGTTAAACAGTCTGGCGGCCATCGTTTCCGGTCGCACCTGCACATCCCGCCCGCCGAGACGCATATTGCCTCCTAAACCTTCTATCTGCTTTTGTTCGGGCAGGATATCGACCACCGGGTGCGGGGTGTCCCGATCGATTTCCGTACTGTTGGCGTCGGTCAGCCCACAAACATTGCGGGCGAATTCGACGACGGCCATCTGGAAGCCGTAGCAGATCCCCAGGTAGGGAATCCGGTTCTCCCGGGCGTGGCGGATGCAGGCGATCTTGCCTTCCGTGCCGCGAACCCCGAACCCGCCCGGGACGATCACCCCGTCCAGCCGGGCCAGCTTCTCCGCCACGTTTTCCTCGGTTACGTCGGTCGTATCGATCCACTCGATATGCACCTGACAGCCGGCCGCCGCTCCGGAATGATCCAGGGCGTGAATGATGCTTGCGTAGCTGTCCCGCACCGAGGTGTACTTGCCGGTGATGCCGATGCGGACCTGTTCCTTGGTCGAACGCACGCGTTGCACGAAATCGTTCCAGGCCAGCCGCCGGGAAGCATCGACTTCCGGTTGCAACCGGTCCCGCAGACCGAGTAAATCAATCACCGTCTGGTCCAGGCCGGCCCCGCGGAGCATTTCCGGAATCAGGTAAATGCTTTCGCAATCGTGCATCGAAAAAACGTTTTCGATGGGCACGTTACTGTACATGGCCATCTTCTCGCGGACCTTGGTGGTGATCGGATCCTTGCCGCGGCAGGCGATGATCTGCGGCTGAATGCCGGCGGCCATCAGGCGGTTGATGCCCAACTGGGCGGCCTTGGATTTCTGCTCGCCGAGCATCGGTGGGGCGATGATATAGGTCAGGGCCACGAAGACGCAAGAGTTCGTTCCTTCCTCGAAGGCCAGTTCACGCACCGCCTCGATGAAATAGCTGTTCTCCACGTCGCCCACCGTGCCCCCGATCTCCACGAAAACCACGTCGGCGTCGGTGGCGACGGCCAGCTCGCGCAGCTTGATCTTCACCTCGCCGGTCACGTGCGGGATCATCTGCACGTCCCGGCCGAGATAGCTGCCCTTGCGCTCCTTATCCAGTACCCGCGAAAAAATCTGACCGCTGGTGGCGAAGTGCAGCCGGGATAGATCCTGATCGAGCATCCGTTCGTAAGTGCCCAGGTCCATGTCCGTCTCCATGCCGTCATCGAGGACGAACACCTCTCCATGCCGGAACGGGTTCAATGTCCCGGAATCGATATTGAGGTAGCCCTCGAGTTTGATCGGGGCCACGGTCAATCCCTGGTCCTGCAGACACTTGGCGAGCGAACTCGAGAAAATCCCCTTGCCCAGTCCGCTCATGACCGTACCGAACACAATGACGAACTTGGTCTTGCCCGGCTTGTAACCGGCGGGCATGGGGGCGTAAAACTCCGTTTCATCCGAGGCATAACCCAATGCGGATAACATCTTTTCCGTGCTCATAAGACCATCCCTTATCCATGCGTCCGGACGGTTTGACCCGCCTGATAGCGTTTCACGAATGCCGCGTATTGCTCCGGGGTATCGATCCCCGTGCTCCGGTGTTGCACGACGGCCACCGCGATCTTCTCGCCGAGGTACAACACTCGCAACTGTTCCAATTGTTCAATCTGTTCCAGTTCCGTCGGCGGCAACTGGGTTAACTGGGCCAGAAACCCCGGCCGATAGGCGTAGATGCCCAGATGCAGCAGCCACCGCCCCGGATCTTCCGCTCGCCCACCACTGTCCCGCGGATGGGGAATCAGGCTCCGGCTGAAGTATAACGCATGGCCGGCCTGATCCAATACCACTTTCACGCAGGCCGTGTCCCGCAGGTCCGCCTCGTTGCCGAACGGGCAGGCCAGCGTCCCCATCACCGCCTGGGGATGCGTTTCCATCAACTCGACCAGCCGATCCACGTTGCCGGGGTCCATGTCCGGCTCGTCGCCCTGCACGTTGATGATTAAATCCGCCCGCAACCCCCTGGCCGCCTCCGCCACCCGATCCGTGCCCGTCGTATGGTCCGGGCGGGTCATGACCACCCGGCCTCCGAAACCTTCCACCGCTTCGGCGATGCGGCGATCGTCGGTCGCAACCACCACGTCGCTGACCCGCTTGGCCCGCGCCACCGCTTCGTAAACGTGTTGGATCAGGGGTTTGCCGGTCTGGTTGGCGAGGGGTTTCCCCGGGAACCGTGTGGATGCATACCGTGCGGGGATGATCGCGATAACGATCAATGCAAAACCCTTTCGTTCAGGGTAAAACCTTACTCATTAGTGGAACAAGGACGAATCATACCGGCTGCCGTTTGCCGTGTCAAAACATGAGGTGGCTCCGGTCCTGGGGTTGTGACGCGCTTCTTGGGCCTCCAGCAGAAACCGGTGAAACTCGGTGGGGACTATGCCCGCATGTGCGAACTTTTCACCAAAGGCCGCGATGACCGCCGAGTGCTTGGAGTAGGACAATCCTTCGCCTTCGAGAAACGCCTCGGCCACATAAAACATGGCATAATAGGCGCGTGAGGCCGCAAATCCCGGATACCCCTCGCGTAACAAAATCTCCGCGGCGCTGAGGCTGTCGCGGGCTTTCAACAGCAGTTCGATCTGGTCCACGGTACCATTCACCACGCGCTAACGAGGGGAAAATACGGAGAGGGGGCGATGGGGGGAGGGGGAAGCCCTGCTAAACACATACCTCGGTGAACCGGGAAAGAGACTCCACCAAGATGGCATGGCCTGGGCATGATCGTGTATAATGGGCATTGGAAGTACAAAGCGAGGTGGCAGAATGAACGAAATCATTTTCATGGTCGAGGACGCCCCGGAGGGCGGTTACACGGCCCGGGCCCTCGGGGAAGCCATCTTCACGGAGGCCGACACCCTCGATGAACTCCGGGCCAACGTTCGCGAAGCCGTCGAGTGCCATTTCGAGCCGGGTCAGGGACCGAGCATGATTCGCCTGCATATGGTGCGCGAGGAAGTGATTCCGGCATGAAATTTCCTCGTGACCTCTCCGGTGACGATCTGATCAACGCTATCAGCGTTAGGCTATCAGCCGACGCGTCAGAAGGGGTCTCACGTCCGATTGACCACTCTGCGGAATGGGGAACACCATATCACCGTGCCCCGCAGCCGACCTTTACGAGTCGGTACGGCGGCCGACATCCTGTCCGCCGTGGCCGAGCATTTCAACCTGACCCGCGAGCAACTCCTTGACCGCCTGTTCGGGGCCGGTAAATGAATGACATTAAAAACCTGAGGCATTTCTCGTTTTCCTCCGTGCGGGTATAATTCCCGGAATCATCAATGGCGGGGTGGATCGAGGCCGAGGTTCGTCCGCGGATGGGACGCGACCGGCGGCCTGTAAGATCCGTCCAAGCAAGGAATATCAACGGTGGCCGTACTGGACATACCTGGCATTGTGTTTCGTAAGATTTTCGGATCACGCAACGAGCGGCTGCTCAAGCGTTTCGGCGATTCGGCGGACGCCGTTCTGGAGTACGCCGAGCGGATCAAGGATCTTTCGCCGGAGCAACTCCGAGCCAAGAGCGGCGAACTCAAGCAGCGGCTGGCCGACGGAGAGACTCCCGACGAGATTATGCCCGAGGCTTTCGCCGTGCTCCGGGAAGCCTCCACCCGGGCCCAGGCCCACCGCCATTTCCATTGTCAGTTGATCGGTGGGCAAGTGCTGTACAAGGGCAACGTGGCCGAAATGCGGACCGGCGAGGGTAAAACCATCGTTTGCCATCTGGCCGCCTACCTGAAATTCCTGCAAGGCATGAAGGTCCACATCGTCACGGTGAACGACTATCTCGTGCGCCGCGATGCGGAATTCGCCCGCCCGATCTTCGAGTTGCTCGGGGCGACGGTGGGTTTTATTCAGTCCCAACTGGATCCCGGAGGCCACGAGGGCATTCGCCGCCAGGCATACGATTGCGATCTGACTTACGGAACCAACAGCGAGTTCGGTTTCGATTACCTGCGCGACAACATGAAGGTTCGCCTGGAGGACCAGGTGCAAGGTCGGCTGGACTACGTGATCGTCGATGAAGTCGACTCGATCCTGATCGACGAGGCCCGCACCCCGCTGATCATCAGCGGGCCGGCCCACGACGATGTGAGCCGCTACAAATGGGCGGACAGCCTGGCCCGCTCGCTGGTCCGACGGCAGAACGATCTAAACAACGAGACCGCCCGACGGCTGCGGGGTTGGGGGGACGCTCCCCCGGAGGATCTCACGAAAAACCCGAAATTCGACGACGCCATCAAGCGTTTCCGCGTCGATCCATACATGCTCACCGAGGACGAGGCCGAGGCCATTCTGCACAAGCAATTGTACGTCGTGCAGCAGGACCGCAAGGCCGTACACCTGACCCATGAAGGCGTGGCCCATGCCCAGGATGAGGCGGGGATCGGCAGCTTCTATGTCGGGGCGAACATGGAGTGTCCCCACCTGATCGAGAACGCCCTGCGGGCCCACGTGGTCTACGAGCGGGACAAGGAATACGTGGTGCAGGATCGTACCGTGATCATCGTGGATGAGTTCACCGGTCGGTTGATGCATGGTCGCCAGTGGTCCGACGGTCTGCATCAGGCGGTCGAGGCCAAGGAAGGGGTTCCCGTCAAGGAAGAAACCCAGACCATGGCCACCATCACCATCCAGAATTTCTGCAAGCTCTACAAGAACCTCGCGGGGATGACCGGAACGGCCATGACCGAGTCCGATGAGTTCATGAAGATCTACAAGCTGGAGGTCGTGGCCATCCCGACAAACCGCCCGGTGAACCGGTTGGATCATAATGACCGGATTTACCGCACGATCGCGACCAAGTACGACATGATCGTGGAGGAAATCCACGAGATGTACCGTCGCGGCCGGCCGAACGACCCGATGCTGCTGGCCAACGTGTTTAATAAGTATCGGCCGATCCTTGCCCAGGCCGACGATTCACGAAGGGAGGAAAAGCTCCGGTCGATCGACGAGGCCTTGAAGCAGTTCAATGCCGCCGACGAGCCCACCGCGGCCCTGGTGGGCGCGATGTTGGACACCTACGATTTGCTTTTCCCCGATCTGGCCACCGGCCGTCCCATTTTGGTGGGCACGACCAGCGTGGAAAATTCGGAAAAGCTGTCCCGCTTGCTCGAAAAGACCTACGGCATCGAGCACGAAGTGCTGAACGCCAAGCAGCACGCCCGCGAGGCCGAGATCGTCGAAAAAGCCGGCCACCGCCACCCGCCGACGCGCGGTCATGACAATAATCCGGTCGGCAACGTGACCATCGCCACGAACATGGCCGGGCGGGGTACGGACATCAAGCTCGAGGCCGGCGTGGTGTTCGAGAAATGCAAGGTGCCGGAAAACGTGCGCGAGCTGGCCGTTGATTGTCCGGAAGAATCCTTCACGCTTTATCCGTTGGGCAGTACCAAGTGTTGTATTCGTTGCGAGGAATACAACGCGGCCACTCAGTGCGGGCACTGTTACAAACCCAAGTTGGACCCGCGTTTTCCGGCGCTCGGCCGACAGGTATGCACCCTCAACGCGCCATGCGGACTGCACATCATCGGGTCCGAGCGGCACGAGGCCCGGCGAATCGATAACCAGCTCCGCGGCCGCTCCGGTCGCCAGGGCGATCCCGGTTCCAGCCGCTTCTTCCTCTCGCTGGAGGATACGCTGCTCAAGCTGTTCATGCCCGACTGGATGCTCAAGATGATGGAACGGCTGGGCTTTACCGAGGGCACCAGCCTCGAGGACAAACGGATCACCAAGGGGATCGAGCGGGCCCAGAAAAAAGTCGAGGAGCGGAACTTTTCCATTCGCAAGCACCTGCTCGAATGGGACGAACCGATGGATTACCAGCGGCGGGCGTTTTATCGCGAGCGGCAGCAGATTCTGGAAGGCCGCCGGTTGAACGACCTGATCTGGCGAATGATCAACGAGGTGGTCGACGAGGTGGTCGTCGACTATCTGGCCGAGGATTACACCGCCAAACGTATCGCCGACTGGTGCAATAGCACGCTCGAGGTGCCGATCGATCCGGAACTGCTGGGCGACGAAGACCCCACGTACGTCACCCGGCGCATTCGCGAGAAAGCCAAGGACGAAATCCGCGACGTGATCCGCACCTCGCTGGGCGAGTATATCGATACGGATGAGGATCCGTCGGCTTGGGACGTGGGCGGACTGCTCAAATGGGCCCAGCGCAAGTTCCCCCTGGCGGTGACTCAGAATCAAATGCGTAAAATGGACCCCGCCGAGATCGAGGAGATGTTGATCGAGGCGGCGGACAAGCATTATGACCAGATCGACTTGTCCCCCATCGAAGTCTACATGGACGCCATGTATGGCCGCCGAGCCTTGGCCGATTGGGCTCGGGCGAAATTCGGCATCGACTTGAAGAGCGAGGAAATCGCCGAGGGTTCCGCGGAGAAAGTGGCTGAAATCATCCGAACCAAGGTGAGCGAGGCCTATACCCGCCGCGAGTTGTCGTACCCGGTACAAGCGATCATGAACCAGGTTTTCGCCTCGGCCGGCGCGGATAACATTTACGCCCTGCAACAGGTCGTTCAATGGGCAAACTCAAAGTATAACATCGGCTGGACGCCGGAACGTCTGGCCGGCAAGAGCCCGGCGGCAATCGCCCATGAGCTGATAGCAATTAACCGGGCCTTTTTGCAGGAAGGCAAACTCGAGCAGGAGGTGGACGAAGCGCTAAACCGGTTCGGGGCCGAGGGTAACGGCGAACTCGACGAATGGGCGAAAAGACGCTTTGGTAAAGCTCTCGATGCCGGCGAATGGCATGTGGAGGACGACGACCGTCGAGCGGTGCTGATCGAGGCCGGTCGCCAGATGGCCCGCTGGGAACTGACCCAGATGGAGCGGTACGTGCTTCTGCGTATTTACGATCAGGGCTGGAAAGATCACCTCCTCGAGATGGATCATCTAAAACACGCGATCATGCAGCGGCCGATGGGCGGAGACCAGACCCACCCGCAAAGCCAGTATGCGATTGAAGGGCGGGAGATGTTCGCCCAGATGTGGCGGATTATACGTAATCGGCTAACCGATACGATCTTCAAGATATCGGCCGGCACGGGAGAACAGGGCCCGCGAGCCGCCGGTGCTCGGCTGATGGAGACCCGGCACGATTCCACCACCAGTATGGGAGTCTCGGACGCGGACAATGAGGCCGCCATGCGTGCTCAGGGGGAGGGCGCGAAAACCGAAACCATTCGACGCGAACAACCCAGGGTCGGGCGCAACGACCCCTGCCCTTGCGGTTCGGGCCGAAAATACAAACAATGTCATGGAAAGAAAGGGTAGGATAGCGGTCAGCACCTGGCTATCAGCCTTTAGCGGTTAGTTGTCGGTAGAGCCTCCCTGGATGGCAAAACGCATACCGACGGTGATTAGGAGTTCATACTATGCCTTTGGATGAGAGTCGCAGTGGTCAGCGATACGACCGGCGCCAGGACGAGAAGAAACAAATCAAGGCCGGTCTACCCGGAGAAGACGAAGCCCCATTGCCGCCTCCGGTGGAGCCGATCAAGGCGGACAAAACCATCGGACGAAACGATCCTTGCCCTTGCGGCTCGGGTAAGAAATATAAAAAGTGCTGCGGCCGCTGAAAACGACTATCTGTCAATCGATGCCGGTCCCCTCATATTGTAACGAGGCCATGATTCATCACACGCTGAAAGGCTCCGCACGCATGCTTCATCGCTGGTCGGTACTGTTGGTTTGCGGCTTTATCGGAATGCTCGGTACCGCGGCGTTCGCGGGCGAGTCTTGGTCGACCAAATGCCAGCAATGGTACGACGAAATAGCCCGGCAAGTCACCACCCCGCTGTTCTGGTTCGGGATGGGGGCCCAGGTTTTATTTTTTCTGCGTTTCATCTGGCAATGGATCGTCAGTGAAAGACGCAAGCAGAGTACCATCCCGATCGTCTTCTGGTATTTTTCGCTCCTGGGCGGGGTGGCCATGGTGATTTATGGTGTCTGTCGAAAGGATTTGGTCATCATTCTGGGCCAGTCGCTTGCCTGTGTCATCTACGTCCGGAATCTTATGCTCATCTATAATGAAATGGCGTATCGCCGGCAGGCGGGGATGCCGGCAGACGACGAAAAATCTCTATCAGGCGGACCCAGTCGGCCGGCTGACTGATGTAACTTATTTTCAAGAAATAGCTTAGAGCAACGGCTGTATTGGCCGGAAAGTCCGATAATGATTAAACCGGACATTTTTGTTACAATGGCGCAGAGTACGGGAATTCAAGAAGAGGCCTATTGGATCATCGCGACTTGTGCCCTTCTGATCCTTGTACTGGTCGCGGCCCTTGTTCTCTTGCGATGGCTTAAGCGACGGCAGGAGGCCGCCGAGGAGGATTTTGAGGGTTTTTTCACGCTGCAAGATTTGCGCGACATGCGTACGCGTGGCGATATCAGTCAGATCGAGTACAACAAACTTCGGGATGCCTTGGTGCGCAACCTGAATAAAGAGCCTGAAGGCACCGCCGTCGATCCCGTAGTCTGGGAGGCGGAAAGCGAGGATGGCGAGGTGGTCTGGGAGGTAGATCGGGAGGAAGATGGTGGCTGGTCGGATACGGAGGACGACAACCAGCCGCATGGATGATAAAATAGTGTTGGATTTTGACCTGAAGAAATGGTCGTCCGGCTGACGATACAAGCCAGACGAGAGCGTCTATTTCGGAGATAAGATACGCGATCGATGGGTTTTTCGATCGTAAGTGCATAATCGGCAATATCTTGTGGGTTCCCTTGATATTCATGGAGTAACAGGCTGATGGCAGGTTCGCGCACTGGAAATCCGAGTGGGGGCGGCAGAGGCGGCCGACGTTCCACAACCTGTAGTTTCTGCGGCAAGACGCAACGCGAGGCCGGCCCGATGGTCGAGGGCCCCGGTGACGTTTATATCTGTTCGGCCTGTGTCGATCTGTGCCACAACATCATCAAGCAGGAAAAACGCAAGACCGGCCCGGCCCGGTACCTGGGTGAAACGATTCCAGCGCCGCGGCAGATCAAGGAATTTCTTGATTTGTACGTGATCGGGCAGGAACAGGCCAAGCGTTCGATGGCGGTGGCGGTCCATTCGCACTACAAGCGTCTGGCGCATACGGATACCGCCGACGAAGACGATGTGGAGTTGGACAAATCGAACATGCTCTTGATCGGGCCAACGGGGGCGGGCAAGACTTTGATGGCCCGGACCCTGGCGCGGGTGTTGAACGTGCCTTTCGCCATCGGTGACGCGACCACCCTGACCGAGGCCGGTTATGTCGGCGAGGACGTGGAGAACATCCTGCTGCGGCTGCTGCAGAACGCGGATTATGACCTGGAGGCCGCCCAGCGGGGAATTGTCTACATTGATGAGATCGACAAGATCGGTAAGACCAGCCAGAACGTGAGCATCACCCGCGATGTCAGCGGAGAAGGGGTGCAACAGGCCTTGCTCAAGATGCTCGAGGGCACCATTTCCAACATTCCGCCGCAGGGCGGGCGCAAGCATCCCGAGCAGCAGTACATTCAGATGGATACCGCCCACATTCTGTTCATCTGCGGAGGAACGTTCACCGGTCTGGAGGAAATCATCCAGCGCCGGGTCGGCAAGGCCGCCATCGGATTCGTTGGCGAGATGAGCAATCAGGATCGCGCTACCCAGTTACGTACCGCCTTGGCTCAGGTAACCCCGGACGATCTGGTTGAATTCGGCATGATTCCGGAGTTCGTCGGCCGCCTGCCCGTGATTACCACGTTGGAACCGCTGAGCGTGGAAACCCTGACGCGGATTCTCACCGAGCCGCGGAACGCCCTGGTCCGACAGTATCAGCGATTCTTTGAGATGGAAGGTTGCGAGCTCGAGTTCACGCCACCGGCACTGAGGCAAATCGCCGAGAGCGGATTAGGCCGTAACACCGGAGCCCGGGCCTTGCGCGGCGTGATGGAGGAACTGATGCTGGACATCATGTACCGCCTGCCGGAAGAGGGCAAGGGCTGCAAGTACGTCGTGACGGAAGAAGTCGTTCGACGGGAAGCCGACCTGTTCAGCACCCGGATCCGTCGCAAGGAATCCGCCTGACGATCAGCCTGACCTGACCCGACTTTCGAAGCTTACGGATTGCTTTAATTCTCTGGAGTCTCGTCGGGAGTGTCGGCCTCGCAACCCAGTGTTTCCATGGCGTCCAGGGTCATTTGACGATACTCCGCGTAGCTCATTCCGGTCATTTGCTGCCATTCTGCCTCTGTCTGACAGTTGCTGTCCATCAGAGCCAAAGTAGCCTCCAATGCCGGGCAGCCAAGCTCGGGATTTTCTTTATCGCCCTGCCAAGTGGTAACCTTGCTTGTCCAATCCGCAATGAGCGCATCACAGACCGGGTCGCCGCCGCAGGAGGCCCCGACCGTCAAACCCAGCAGAGTCACCACGGCCGTCATGAAACCATATCCCATTCGATGGGTGTTATACTTTGACATCTGTTCGATCCTTCCTGTATTCAAATGAATGCTATTGGGCCAATCCCAAGTTGTGTTCATTCTTTATGAATACCAAGTGGCTGTCAAATATCGAAACAAAAGTTTCGCCTGATTTATTTTATAACGGGTCGTTACGCCGATAGCGGTGTAAGAGCCGAAATCGGTCATTTCGATCCTCCGGAGGAAAGTTAGACCCCAATCCCGCTACCGGTTCCAAGCAGTAAGGGTAGGAATTGGAAGGCGAGAGACAGAATGGTCATGATGCCGCCGCCTCCACCCAGCCCTAACGCCCCAAGTCCAAGGCTACCGCAGCCACCGGTTAAAAAGAGCACCCCAGCCAACGCCACGCCCATCTTTGCCCATGATTTCATTTTCATTGTATGCACTCCACGAAAAAGTTCCTGATCGTTCCTAGTATTCTGAACAGCGCAAACACGTGCGCCGATCTCCAATACTCTGTTTCTGGCCCGCAATGGTGGGCCTGTCCCCGAGCGGGTCGCTCTATGATGACAAAGCGTCAAATGGGATCGCCGTCCGCAGTCTCTTTTTCATTTTCGCATGTCTTTTCGGCAAGAGGCGGGTGGTCCCCCTGTTTTTGCATAAGATCGCCGGTTGGGTTGCTGATGGTGCCTACGAAGGTGGGGTATTGATTTGGATTGAAATGGGCATGGAATGTGGGGCTTTGGCGGCCGTCACTTCCAGGACGCCGTCGCATAAACGGGCGCAGACCGTCTCCGGCAGGATTGCACCCGGCATGACGATTTCCCGACGAAATCGACCATAACGTCGTTCGGAGCGGACCACGCGCGATCCCGGAGTCTCGGTAGCGGGTTCAAGGGCCGGCTCGGTCTTCTGTCCGACCAGGATGACGGTGGTGGCGTTGGCCGTGACTTCAAGAGCCTGACCGCTGACGCCGGGCAACTCCGCCAACATAAGATAACGGTCCGGATATTCCCGTACCTCGATGGGCGGGGCAAGATCCTGGCCGTCAAACGGGCCGGTGTTGATCCCGCCATGCCAGAAACGCTGCCACAGGCCACCCAGTTCGGATTGCAGTGTGTCGAAGACCGATTCACGCGAACGGGAGGGTACTTCGGTCATGGGTCTGCTCCTCGCATAAACGCTTTTCAAGTGGGACATCGTCGCCCGATCTTGCGCAGAAGCATTTCGTAGAACTGTCGGGCGACGACCTGTTCGGCTTTGATGACCTCGTCGGCCCCCATCTGCGAAGCCTGCATCCCGGAGGACGAGTAAAGCGTGCGGGCCACGATATAGATGCCCGGTTTAAGCTGGCGGGCCAGACGGGTAGCTTGCAGGACCGCCTCCTCGTCGGGGATGGTCAAGGCCAGGATGGAGGCCTCGTCGATTCCCGCCTGGCGCAGAGTTTCCTCGTCGGCGATATTTCCCACGATGACCTTGCGCCCCAACTTCTGTTGCGTTTCGGAAGTATGGATATTGCTATCGACGATGATGTAATCGATACCGTGGCGATCAAAGATGTCCGCGATCCAGCGGCCGGCCAGACCGAAACCCGCGATGATAACCCGGCCGAGATCCTGCGCGGGTTTCGGGTCATCCAGTTCGGCCACCCGAACCGAAACGGCGGTGCCGTCCGGCCAGTCGACTCGGGCCATGAGGCGAATCCTACCGTTCTCGTAGATGCCGAGATACTCGTTCCTTTCCGGCTTGCTGGTGTCCGGTTCAACGCTCATAGGCAACCTTTCCGGCCCCGGATGATCCAACGATAGTGGCTTGCCTTCTCCGGTGGCCCTTCCCGCGCCGCAGACGGTATTTCGGAATCCCAGCAGACGAACAAAATCCGTCGCCTAGCCTAAAAACTACCCCATGACACACCGCAGGGGTATTCCAGGACTGCTTATATCATACGTTGGATAGGCCAATTCGTGAAGGACATCCCCGAAGCCATTCCCTATCTTTCCCAGACTACCATTCGACTGTCAAAAACCGGCCCATCGGTACAGCAAAGGCGGTAAACCCAACCATCCGGGCCGCTGGTATCGCGAATACGGACTACGCATGACTGACAGGTGCCCATGCCGCAGGCCATCATTCGTTCCAGGCAGACTTGGCAGGGGATGTTTTTTTGTTGAGCCAGTTCGGCGGTTGCGTGCATCATGGCGTCGGGCCCGCAGGTATAGATGATCGCGGATTGGCTCTCCTCGCGATGTGCCGCGAGATAACGGGAAAAAGCTTGAGACACCGTCCCGGTGGACCCTAATGAGCCGTCATCGGTCGCGATCAATACGGGCACGTCACAGGCGGCGAATTCGGCGATGGCCAAAGTGGGTTGCTCCGCCAGAATTTGAATCCGCGGACGTCGCGCAAGAGGAAGCAGATCGGCCGTGCGGGCCCCGCAGAAAGCAACCACGGTTTTTCCGGCCGCCCGCAAGGTTTGAGCCAGCCAGATCAGGGGTGGCAGGCCGCAACCCCCGCCAACCAGATAAGCAACCGGCCGATCTTCGGCCAAGCTGAACGGATGACCTAACGGGCCGAGGATGCTGACCGAATCGCCCGGGTGGAGTCGAGACAGCCAATGAGTCCCGCGTCCGACGAGCCGATGGATAATGTCGATCTGGGCGGTACGGCCTCGGCGGCGTAGGCCGGCAATGCTGAAGGGCCTGCGGATGAAAGCACCGTCACCGGATACGGTATCATCAGGTGTACGACAAAGGACTTGGATAAATTGTCCCGGCTCGGCGGGTGGAAAATCCTTCACTTCGAGGACAAATCGCCAATGTTCGCGACAGACCGATTCGTTCACCAGAACCTGGGTCAGAAAAACGCCCTTGTGTGTTTCCGCGGATACCTGCATAAATTATGCTCTCATCATGTGGTTGATCGGCCGACAATTACTCCCGCATAGCCGACCGCGTCCGTGGACGGACCCAGACGTTCGGCCAGCACTTCGTAACTGGTGGTGTGACACAGCAGATCGGTCCGGTCGGCGCCCATTCGCAGGCAGGCGGCCAGGGCGGCGGCAATCGCTCCGCTGCCGCAGGCGTTATGATGCGTCATGGCCTCGCTGACGACCTGGTCGGCCTCCAAGTGTAGCATCTTCTCGATCAGGCGTCGATCATTTACCTCCTTGGCCCATTGCAAGGCCGCCGCCCCGCCACCCTGAGGGGTAAAGCGGTAACGCGGGCCGTAGTGGGTTAAATCGCTCGACCCGACGAAAACGACCCGTCGGCCGAGGCGGCTGACCTGTTCGGCCACGACCCGGCCGATCTCGTGAGCCGACGCGACGGGTGGAACCATGATGGGCAGGATTTTGGCGGATGGGGCCAGATATTGGATAAAAGGTACCTGCACCTCGATGGAATGTTCCATCCCATGCGCATTCGGTTCGTCGATCAGGAGAGAGGATTCTTCGAGAACGGCCTCGGCCAAAGGCCGATCGATGGCAATTTCGCCAAGCGGTGTTCGCCAGGCGCCGGTGGCGTAGACCGATGCGAGTGGGCTGATCAGTCGATGGACCGCGCCGAAGAGAACGTATGTTTCGATGGTGGTATCGGCCGCCAAGGCTTGAAAAACACCGGCGGCCACCGCTCCGCTGCACATCCAGCCGGCGTGAGGGACGATCCCGCCAAGGAGGGTGGCAAACGCTTGCCGGTCTTGTCGGCCGGCGGCGAAAGAGGATGCCTCGGCCAGGCAGGCCTTGATTTCCGTACGACATTCGCTGGTGACGCCGGGGTAGAACTGGCCGGCAACGAGGCTTTGACGGACGGACATGGCTGGTTCACCTCCTGATGTTGCCGTAGGTTTCAAGCGACTTCGCTCCCGATACCTGGCGATTATCGCTGCTTTATAGCGCCCATGCAACGGGATTCCGCCAGGCCTGTTCGAGATATTTGCCCAATGCAAAACCTTGACAAATCACCACGCAGCCCGTAGTTGTCGCTCCGATGTTTTGGGATATGCATGTAAGGGTCGATGCACGTATCAGACGGGAGGAAACATGAATTTTGCACGGATTCGCGGGTCAGCGCATACCCTGACGACGTTGGTGTTTGCGGCCACGATGTTCAGCATGTTGATTGCCACGCTGGTGGAAGCCGGGGAGCCGGTGGAGCTCGTGAGCCCCGGCGGTCAGCTCAGGGCACGGTTGACGGTTGACGATAACGGCCGGCTTGTGTACCGGCTTGCCCGCGATCAGGTAAGCATTCTTGAAGATTCACCGCTCGGAATCACCGTGGATAGGGTGGACCTTGGCCAGGATGCGCGGATCGGAGAGCCGGAGCGAAATACGGTCAACGAACGCTATCCCTGGCGGGGAGTGAAATCGCAGGCCATTAATCATTTTCATGGACTGAAGCTTCCGGTTGAACATAAGAGCGGCCTCCAATGGACACTGGAGGCTCGCGCTTACGATGACGGCTTCGCCTACCGTTATGTCGTTCCCGGCGAGGGTAAACGCATCATCCAGGGCGAGAAATCTTCCTGGCGATTGCCGAGCGGCAGCGAGATATGGTATCAGACGGTGACGCGGCATTACGAGGGGCTTTACGCGAAAAATCGAGTCGAGGAAGTAAAACAGGGAACATTCATGGGGCCTCCGGTGACTGTTGAACTGCCCGGTGGCGGCTATGCGGCTATCACCGAAGGGGCGCTTATCGACTATAGCGGCATGACCCTTCGGGCGACGGGAACCACGGTTCTGGAAGGGGTGTTTGAAGACGATCCCGAAGGCTGGGAAGTGCACGGTGCGATTTGCACGCCTTGGCGGATCACCATGACGGGGCCCGATCTGAACACGCTGGTGAATTGCGATATCGTGCATAATGTTTGCCCCCCTCCGGATCCAAACCTTTTCCCAGGCGGAATACATACGGACTGGATCAAGCCCGGCCGAACCGTCTGGTCTTGGGAGAATGGCGGCCGTCCCTGGGTCACCGTGCGAAACATGAAGCTCTACAACGAGCTGGGGCAAGAGTTGGGGGTTGAGTACAACCTGGTCGACGACGGCTGGTCGAACTGGAAGGAGGAAGGCCGGGACCAGTGGAGTCTGATGAAGGAAGTCGTCGACCATGCCCGCGAACATAACATTGGAGTGTGGGTATGGGAGCACATGCTCAATCTCCGTACCCCTGAGCAACGGCGGGATTATTTCAAACGTTGTTGCGAACTGGGCGTGGTCGGATTGAAAATCGATTTCATCAATTCCGAATCACGGGACATGATGAACTGGTACCGGGACACGCTCAAGGATGCCGCCGAATTCAAGCTGATGGTCAGTTTCCACGGGTCCAACAAGCCGACCGGCGAGCCGCGGACCTGGCCTAATGAAATGAGCCGCGAATCGGTTCGCGGCCTGGAGCACCAGCCGCCTTACGCCTATTACGATACGATCTGCCCGTTCACGCGTCTGCTGGCCGGCCATGCGGACACCACGCCGGTTCATTTCGGCCGCAAAGTGGGCGATACAAGCTGGGCCCATCAGGTGGCCAACGCGGTGATCGTCACCTCGCCGTTGCTGTGTTTTGCCGAACACCCCATGCAGATTCTCATAAACAAGCTTGGCGAAATGGTCATCTCCATTCCCCCGGTCTGGGACGAAACCATCGTCCTGCCGATCAGCAGGATCGGAGAAACCGCCGCCTTTGCCCGCCGCAACGGCGACACCTGGTTCCTGGCCGTCGTCAACAGCCCTCAGGAAACGCGAACGGTCAAGGTGGATTTGTCTTTCCTCGGCCAAGGGAAGTATGAGACGAAGATGCTGCAGGACAATATGGATGATGCTTTTAATATACTGTGGATGAAGATGCCCAATCTGGACCGGGTGATTCCGGTCTCGACCAGGGACGCATCGGAATCGCTGGAAATCCAGATGCGCAAAGGTGGCGGTTTTGTGGCTCGTTTCGTCAAGGTGAAAGAATGAGGTTCGATGACAAGGGGCTGCCTGAACATAAAAGCGTCGCGATCATGAGCAGGATAAGAGTCAACTTAATAGCCGGTGACAACAGTATCGACAAAGTGCCGGTCGCGATCAGGAAATACAGGATAATCAGGCCCAGTCCGCTCAGTTTATTCAGGGGGACGGCCAGCCGGCGCGGGGCCAGGGCACGCAAAACGCCGAACCCGTCCAGCGGTGGAACAGGTAACAAATTGAAACCCGCCAGAATCGCATTGATCCACACCCCCGCCTTGCACAGGTTGAACGCCAACACCCAGACCACCGCGTGGGGGACTCCGCGTATATCTACGGAAACCACCGGATCAATGAGGTTGACGACGGCCGCTTCGGGATGCAGCCAGAAAAACACATTCAGCAATACCGCGATCAGATATGCCGAGGCGAAAGCGATCATCAGGTTCAAGGATACACCCGCAAGGGTGACGGCCAAATACCCCCGGCGATAATGTCGAAACAAAGCGGGCTGAACCGGCACCGGCTTGGCCCACCCGAGGATCGCCGGACTATTCATGAGGGTCAACGCAAGCGGCAGGATCACGCTGCCGACGATATCCACGTGCCGCAGGGGGTTCAGGCTGAATCTCCCTCGTTCGCGGGCGGTCGGATCGCCCGACCAGAAGGCCGCCACCCCGTGTCCGATCTCATGCAATATGATCGCGATGGCCAGCACGGCGAAGAACAGAATACGCGGCGCGCGTTCGTGGGTATCCTCAATATTTTGCGTATCATCGACCGCGATCTTATGATTGTTTTGTGCCTCCTGGAAATCAGTTTCGAGGTTATCGATGAGGGTCGAAGAAGGCGAGGCTGAGCCGGTGGTTACGATCTGATCCTCCGCCGCGGCGGATGTTGTCGGTTGTGTCGCGACGGCGCTCGCGGCGTATTCCGTGCGTATGCGGTTAAACAAACCTGCCAGGATCACCAGGCCGAAAGCAATGGATAGCAGCGATAAAACCAAACCTGCCTTGCCCACCCGCCGATCGTGCAGCAAGGGATTTTTCTTCGTCAATAAGAGGATGGATATGACGAGCAAGGCGATGGCTGGCAACATGCCCAGAAGCGGAAACATGGCCGCCACCGCAAGGATCCAAGCCGCGCTGGCCAGCGAGGAAGCCGCCGGTTCGACCGGTTCGGGTGGTATAAACCAAATGGCCGGCGGCATTTGCGGATGATTCCCCGTTACGCTATGGCCATTTGTCGCCGACGGTTCGGCATCCGACGATCCTTCCCATGGACCGTCACTAAAAGAGGCCAATCCTCCGGTCGAGTCTCCGCGCCATTCGCGCCGAATGCCCAATCGAGTCCGGCGCAGGTGGCGAGCTAAGCCCAGCAGGATCAATAACGCCACCAAGGCCGGGAAAGCCGGCGGCCATGCACGATATGCCTCAAACGCCGATTCCATGTTATCGCCTTTTTTGTAACCGCTTGCCTGTCACGGAGTTGGCTCATCATAGCCGACCGGGATAGATGGCCGCAATCGTTCAGTGAGACTCGACGAGTGGGCCTGGCTTACTGGGATGCGGCGGTTGGGTGCATTCGGTTACATGTTCAAGATATTTGTCGCTTAATGGGTACACTTCCGATAAAAAAGGGGGCCGGACGCATAAAATGTTTTTTTGTTGATATGCAATAGCATTTATTCTGTATACTATAAGAGAAGTTGTGGAGTGTTTCCGATGTCGAAAAGCCCGGGACGCCTCCGAGAATGGTTGTGGGCGCTTGTGTTCGGTGGTCTCTTATCCATCTTGCACATCGTACCTGCTTTCGCCGAGCATCCCGCGGTAATTTCATATCCCACTACTATTATTTTGAGCGATTCCGATTTACGTTTATCCGAACAGCCGGTCCACGAAAAAGCGTCCGACGAGAATGAGAATGTGCGGGGCAGACTGCACGGCAAGCTGCTGCCATTGATGCACGCGCATGAACGCGGCGGGCGGGATGGCGCACGGACTTTTGCCGCCCAACACGGCCTGCCGATCCACGATGATCGTGTTACCGTAATTGTCGTCCCCACGGCAGGTACCGCTCCACAAAACGTGGCGAATACGTTGCGTACCCAGGGTGTGTCGGTCGTGCGGATTGGCAAGGACCACCTCAAGGCCAGAGTGCCCGTGGGCTTGCTGCGGAGTCTGGCCGCGGAAGATCGGACGATTAACTCGATACAACTGCCGATTGTACCCAAGCTTGAAGTCATGAGCGAAGGTGTTGCCCTGACCAACGCGGCCAATCGCCAACTCTGCTATACGGGTCGAGGCGTGAAGGTGGCGGTGATCGATGGTGGATTCATCGGGTTGGCCGCCGCTCAAGCCGCCGGGGAATTGCCGGCCGACGTGGTTACACTCGATTTAACCGGGACAGGTCTGGAAACAGATACCGTACATGGCGCGGGGGTGGCCGAAATCGTCCACGATATGGCCCCCGACGCGCGGCTTTATCTGATCAAGATCGGGGATAGCAGTGATCTGCAGGCGGCGAAGGATTATTGCATTGCGCAAGGCGTTCAAGTAGTCAACCATTCAATGGGCTGGTACGGAACCAACTTTTACGACGGAGTTGCCTACGGCTCGGTAAGTCCCTCGCCCGTTACCATTGCCAATGATGCCGCCGCGAACGGCATATTGTGGGTCAACTCGGCGGGCAACGATCATCAGGCCCACTGGCTCGGAGCCTGGACCGACAGTAACAGCAATGGCTGGCTGGAATGGTCCGGAACGACCGAGGTCAATCAGATCGGCTCCCTTAGCGCCGGCACCGTTGTTGTCTTGCACCTCGTCTGGAACAACTGGCCGACCACCAATCAGGACTACGATCTGTATCTGTATCGCTGGGCAGGAAACAAATGGACGGCGGTGGCTTCCTCGGTGAACGATCAGACCGGATCGCAACCGCCCACGGAATACATCGGCGTGCAGGTTTCCTCGGCAGGTTATTACGCGGTGGCCATCAATAAGTTCAATGCTTCCGCGAGCAACAGCCAATTCATCCTTCGCTCCTGGTATCAGAATATCCAATACTATTCCAGCACGGGCAGTATCGGCTGTCCGGCGGATGCGGCCTCGGTGTTGGCGGTTGGGGCCATGAATTGGAATACCTATCCCAGTGGATCGGTGGAGAGTTTCAGTGCTCGTGGCCCGACGAATGGGGCCTATACAGGCCAACCGGTACTGACCAAACCTGATCTATGCGGGCCCGACCGGGTCAGCACCGTGGCCTACGGCAATTATCCATCCGGGTTCGGAGGGACCAGCGCTTCCTCGCCGCACCTGGCCGGCGCTGCCGCCCTCGTGTTCGAGCAGTTTCCCGGATACACGGCGGCACAGGTCCGCGCGTATATCGAGAGCCAGGCCCTCGATCTGGGCAGCGCGGGGAAAGACAACATCTACGGTTATGGTTCGCAGGTTTTCAACAATCTCCCCGACGGTGACGGCGATGGTTGGGTCGATTGCCTGGATAATTGCCCGTTGACCCCTAATATCTCTCAGCTTGATTCCGACGGAGACGGAGTGGGGGATTCTTGTGATCTGTGTCCGGACACACCTCCGGGAGTGGAAATAGATGCAACAGGCTGTCCTTCGTCGATACCTGGGGACATGGATGAGGATGGTGATGTGGATATGGAGGATTTCGGTCTATTCCAGCTATGCTTTTCCGGCCCCGACGTGCCGCAAGTTGAATCTTCTTGCCAGAAGGCCCTGCTGGATGGCGATGCGGATGTTGACGAAGATGACCTGGCGAAATTTACCCAATGCATGAGCGGAGCGAATGTGCCGGCCGATTGGCATTGCGCGGATTAAGCTTGTTTCGGATGGATGCATCCGGCTTGTAGAGGGTCATTAATCACTGACCGAAATAGTCCGCGATACCGTCGACGATCAAGGATGCCAAGCGTTGTCGATAAGCGGCGTCGTTGAGCTGGCGACGATCATTGGTGTTGGTGAGGAAGCCGCACTCGATGAGGACGGCCGGACGGCTATGTTCGCGGAGTACTTTCAGGTTACCGCGGTAAATGCCCCGCGTGTCCAGGCCGGCCCGTTTCACCGCTCCCAGAATGGCGTTAGCGGCTTTCATGCTCTGGAGCGAGGCCTGGTTATAGATGAACACGGCGAAGCCGGAGGCGTCCTTGTTGCTTGGCGCGGAATCGGCATGAATCGAGACAAAAAGGTCGGCCTTGCTGCGATCGGCCAGTTTGGCTCGGTCCTCCAGTTCGATAAACCGGTCGGAGGAACGGGTGGCGATCACGGTGGCCCCACGGGCCTCGAGTTGGCGAATCACTTCCCGGCTGATGGACAGCACAAGATCCTTTTCGTTCATCCCTCCGCGCCCCAGAGCGCCGGTGTCCCTGCCCCCGTGGCCGGGGTCGACCACGATAGTCGCCCCCCGGATCGGTCGGACCGAGCGTGGCACGGTGGGGGTCGGGGTGGGGCGGTACGGAGCAGGCGCGCTCGGCTCGGCATAAACAATCGGCGGGGGCAGAGGATCGACCACCCGAGCCGAATGCTCGCAACTGACCATGAAAGGCAGCAGGATTACAGTGAATAACCGTCGCTTATTCATGCGGACCTCAGGGGAAGTTTAGTCGTAAAGACTTCATCGTCAACCTTGCCGGGCCGTTCTCCACCTAAAATCCATCCGCAAAACGTAATCGCGCAAATCTTGCCGATTTACCGGCCTTCAAGGCGGTCCAGCCGGTTGGTTAATTCCGTCAGGGCTTCACGCAAGTCGGCCACCTGCCGTTCAAGATCATCCAGTCGATCAGGGGCGACGGCGGGGTTTGGCTGCGATCCGCCGGTAACGGGATAAGTGATCGTTGATGCGGCGGCGGTTGGCATTTGTTCGTCCTCGGGATAAAGCAGGTGCGTGTAGCGAATGGCCGAGCGGCCGGGCTCGCGGGGCATGGCCGCCACCCAGGTTGGTTCGCCGGTCATCAAGGTTTCGAGGACGTTGTTCACGATCTCCAGGTTCTCGAAATCGATCATGCGCGAGGCACGGGTGCGCAGCTCGCCGACGGTCTGTGGTCCGCGGAGCAGCAGTTCGGTCATGATGGCCCGCTGACGGGCGGACCAGCCCCAGCAGCTCTCGACCAGATGTTTATACCGATCGACCCGGGCACCCGGCGCGGGCAGAACCTGAGCAACCAAGCCGCGCCGTTTGAGTTGCTCCAGGGTGTCCAATACCGACGACTCATCAAGATCCATGACCGGGTCGCGGTTGGATTTCTGATTACAGGCGATCGTCACGGCGTTGACGGTCATCGGGTAATATTCGGGCTGGGTCAGAGCTTTTTCCATCAGCACCCCCAGTATCCGACGTTCGCACTGATTCAATTTCGATTCCATTATTTTCTCCCCGAATACATTCAGCGGTTATTTCCGAATTCGCGCAGCCAGGCGGCCAGCCGGTCAAGCCCCTCGTCCACCGAAACACGAGGTTCGTAACCCAACTCGCGACGCGCGGCGGAGATATCGAACCAATGAGCGGTGGCCAGGGTGTCGGCCAGAAAGCGGGTCATCCACGGCTCGCCATCCAGCTTGAGCCAGCGGTACACCAGTTCCTGAACCACGCCGGTCAGCCAGGCCAGCGGATAGGGTACGCGACGATGGACGGGGGGCAAGCCGGCGGAGGCCAAAATCCGATTGATCATATCCCAAAGCAGAATTGGTACGCCTTGGCCGATGAAAAAAGCCCGGCCGGCAACCTTGGGATTTTTTTCGAGAGCATCGGCGGCCAGCAAGTGGGCCTCGGCGGCGTTGTCCACGTAAGTCGTATCGACGCGATTGAAACCCCGGCCAACGATGCGCAATTTGCCGGCTTTCGCCCGGGCGATGATCTGCGGGACGATGTGCGTGTCCCGCGGCCCCCAGATCAAATGCGGCCGCAAGGCGATCGTGCGCAGACGCGGGCCGTTGGCCGCCAGAACCATCCGTTCCGCGACGGCCTTGCTCATGCTGTAAGGCGAGCAGCGACGGCCGGGGCTGGGTACGGATTCGTCCACGCCCTCCATGTCCCGGCCGGTGAAAACGACGCTCGGAGAGCTGGTGTAGACCAGTCGCGACACGCCTTCGGCTCGGCAGGCGGCGATGACGTTTTCCGTGCCGCGGACGTTGGGACGCTCGTACTCCTCGTAGGTGCCTCCGACTCCCGCCTTGGCCGCGACATGGAAGACGATATCCTGCCCGCGACAAGCGGCACGCACCGCTTCGGCATTGATCAACTCGACCTGGGTAACCTGCACGCCCAATTGCGCGATTTCCGGGTATCGGCCACGGGAAAAACTGCTGACCTGGTAGCCGCGCTGTAATAGTTGCACGACAATGGCCCGGCCGAGAAAGCCACCGCCGCCGGTGACCAAAGCTCTCAAGGGTTCGTTACGATTTGCGGGCCGATCACTCATGACAACTGCTCCGCGGCCCAGTCGGCCAGCTTTTCGCGAAATATCTTGGCATTGTGACGCACATCCACCGGGAAGGAAGGATGATACAGGACGGTCTGGATGGTACGAGTATGTGCATGAGCCGCGCCCAAGGCCAACAGTTCGCGGGTGAGTTGTTCGAGATTGCTCCGGTCATCCTCCGGTACAAGCTCAAGACAGATCACCGGTTGTTGTCGTGGAGCGTTGCCTACGCCGACCAAGGCCGTGCGAAACACCCGGGGATGCTGATTGAAAATGGCCTCGCAGGGTACGGTAAAAAGAGTGCCTTGGTCGGTTTGCACGCGATGGGCCTTGCGGCCGCAGAACCAGAGGCGTCCCTGTTTGTCGTGATAGCCGACGTCGCCCATGCGGTGCCAGATATGCTCGCCGTCGCGGATCTTGGCCAGGGCGGTAGGGCCGGGTTTGGCGTAGTATTCACGCGTTACGATTGAGCCTTTGACTACGATCTCGCCGATCCGCCCCGGCGGTAAAACCATTACCCGCGACCAGTCGGCGATCGGATCATCGGTCACCTCGATGATTTGCGTTTCGATACCGGGCAGAGGACGGCCGACGCAGGTGCCCTTGCCTCGCTCGGTCTGGACTCGCGTTTCGGAGAGGATTTCCCGACTGCCGATGGAGGCCACCGGCAACGCCTCGGTCGCACCGTAAGGCGTGAATATCTCCGCGTCATCGGACAACAGGGCGTGCAGAGATTCCAATAGGGATGGCGCGATCGGCGCGCCGCAGGTGATGATCCGTTTGAGAGTGTTCAGCCGGATGCCTTGTTCATGTCCAAAGCGGGCGATCCGGTTGAGCAACGCCGGCGAGCCGAACATGTGGGTGCATCCGTGATCGGCGATGGTCCGGTAGATTTTGCGAGGATCGACGGCGGCCGGGCGCGTAAAGTCCATTTCCGGGATCACCGCCGTCATGCCCAGCGCGGCGTCGAACAGGGCGAACAACGGAAAGGTGGGCAGATCGATTTCCTCGGGACCGTAGCCGTAGCACGACTGAAGATAGCGAACCTGCGCGTCGAAGATGCCGTGTTCGTAGAGGACGCCCTTGGCCGGTCCGGTGCTGCCGCTGGTGAAGAGGATGGCCGCCGGTTCGTCGGCGCGGGTGGGCGCGGGCGGGGAAACATTCGGCGTATCGACAAATATATCCTGTAAACGAGGACCGCCCCAGAACCATCGCCGCCCGGCGGTTATCGCAATACGCACGGAGCGAAAAGCTTGCCGATAGAGCTTACGGAAAACATGGGCGGCGGGTACGCCAATGAATGCTTCCACGTTTATGTCCGCAAGGCAGCGGGCCATGTTGCGCGGGCCCATGCCCGGATCGATCAGGACCAGTACGGCCCCGGTTTTCAGCAACGCGAAGGTCAGGGCGAAGAAATCGGGCCCCGGCCGCACCATGAGCAAGGTACGCATACCATGTTCCAGGCCGACCGCACGCAAACCTTGGGCGTAACCATCGGCCTTATGCTCCAGTTCGCGGAAGGTCAGATGGGCATAGCGGGGATTCCCGGCATGGTCCCGTCCGGCCGTCCAGACGACCGCTTTTTTGTTCGGATAGCGGTCGGCCATCTCGGACAAGGCGGCGGCGATGTTGACGGTCGGCGCGCTCATGGGTGAACCTCGTCGAGCGGATGGGTCCGCAAGAATTCGCGAACGAGGGGGATGATCCGATCGCCCGCATCTTCGAGCACGTAATGGCCGGCGTCGGGGAAGGTATGGACCTCCGCCCGCGAAAAACGCCGCCGCCACTCGGCGAGAAAATGACGATCGAAAACGAAGTCGTGTTCGCCCCAGCAGATCAGCATGGGCGTGTCGCCGATATCGCCGACATGCTCGTCAATCCAGCGCACGGTGGTGTAACTGCGATCGGCGGGTTTGAGCGGTATATCCTGCACGAAGCGCAGGGTCGCGATGCGATTTTGCCAGGAATCGTAAGGCCCGCGATAGGCGGCGCGGAGTTCCGGAGGCATGGGCTTCCGGCAGGCCATGAAGGTCGCCGGCCAGGCGAAGCCGTTGAACCCGCGGACGGCCAGAGCGGCGAGGCCGCGACAGTTACGCACGAACCAAAGGCTGAACGGCAGCCTCTTACTCGCCGGCATCAGAAAGGCGGCGGTGTTGAGCAAGACCAAGCGAGCGAGTCGGCCCGGCTGGCGCAGGGCCCAGCCCATGCCGATCGCACCGCCCCAATCGTGCAGCACCAAGGTCGCCTTTTCATGCACGCCGAGATGATCGAGCAGTATTTCCAGATCGTCGATACGCCGTTGGAGTACGTATTCGTATCGGTCGTCGCCGGGTTTGTCGGAGAGGCCGCAACCGATGTGGTCGGGTACGATGCAGCGATGATCAGTTCGTAACTCTTTGACCAACTCGCGAAAATAGAACGACCAGGTCGGGTTGCCATGCACGAAGACGATGGGGTGGCCTTGCCCTTCGTCGAGATAGTGGTAGCGCAGACCGTCGAGGTCAAGCCAGTGGCTTCTGAAGGGATACAAACGCCGGTATGGTTCGATGTCGAAGGCCATGCTTGCCGGTCACCATTCAAAACCCAACATGAGACAGTTTAATCCGCTGCCGATGCCCAGAAAGGCGACGCGCTGGCCCGGCTGGAGGAAGCCGCGCTGCTCGGCGATGGCCGCGGTGATAGGCAAGGACACGGTGCCGATGTTGCCGAGAAACTCGACGGTCGAAAAATCGCGGTCCGGCGGCAGGCCGATGGCGTTCAAGATGGCCAGGCGATGCCCCGTGCCGACCTGATGGCAGATGACGCGATCGACGTGGTCGTTGGTCCAGCCGAGTTCGGCCAGAAACTCGCGCCAGGTCTGTTGGCCGAGGGCGACGCCGTTTTCGAGGACGGCCGGCGCGTCGGTATTCATGATCATCGGCGCGGTGGCCGGGATGCCGGTATCGGGCCCCCAGCGGCAGAGTGGGTGGAAGCGGGCGGCGTTGCGGATCATGCCGCCGAGCAGGCGATGCCCGCCGCGGCTTATCGATTCGTCGGTGAGCACGGCCGCCACCGCGCCCGATCCGCCGGTCATGGTGGCCAGGCAATGTCGAAAGGTGTTCATGTCGCCGCGGCTTATCATGCGTTCGATGGTCAGGTCCACGATCTGCCGGGCTGACTCGCAGGAGACGACCATGCCCGCGCGGATACGGCCGAGTTCGATCGCGTCGGCCACCTGGATCATGCCGTTGATCACGCCGAGGCAGGCGTTGGAGATATCGTAGATTTCCGTTTGGCCGCTCAGATGCAGGTCGTCGGCCACGGCACAGGCGGTGGCCGGCTCGAGCTGGTCGCGGCAGACGCCGGCATGGATGAGCATGCCGATCTCGTCGGCGGGCAGGCCGGCGGCGTCGAGGGCCTTGCGCCCGGCCTTGATCGATCCATCGCACATGCTCTGCCGGGCGTCCCACCAGCGGCGCTCGCGGACGCCGGTCAGGGCTTCGATCTGGCCGGGTGGTATCTTCAGTTGCTGATAGAGCGGGGCCAGGCGCTGCTCCAGGTCGGCCGAGCTGACCACGTTGGGGGCCAGTTCGTAACCGAGGGATTCGAGATAAACGTGGCTGTATAGCATTGAAAGGACTTACCCCAAAGGATTTATCGATCGGCCGTTTGGCCAGTTTGATCCGGTGGTCGGGGTATGCATTGAGCGACCCGTGTAATCAGAACCCCGAGCGGAAGCGAGCGGGCCGGTGTGGCGCGCCTCAAGGAGTACCGAGAACCTCTTCCGCTCTGGCCCCGCGCTGCCACTTTGGGGTTTTGACGGGGCACGCAAGCAGGCTTTGGGTGTCGCTGGACACATACCGATCGGAGACCACCGGCGCTTAAACTGAATATACTTAAATATCACAGACAATTCATTCCATATCAAAGCCTTCTTTCTACTGTTTCTCGATGGATTTGTCCAATCAGGGGGTCGGCCGTGTGGCCCTCGTTTTCCATGGACTGCGACGGCCGCGACGCCGCTTTTGCTTTGAAGCTCGGATGGGTTGGAGAGGGAAGAGGGGTCGAGGGGGGGATGGGGGATGGTGAGACGGAGGGACTGAGGGACGAGGCGACGACGAAGAGCAAACGCGCCAACCGGGGACCGCTGACCGCTAACCGCTAATGGCTGACCATTACTTCCTTCAATTTCATGAATATTTTATCTATGCTGACACTTCTTGCATATTCGCCGCGATCGGGATACGCTTCTCTCTTGTGGGCGATATAGGGGTGTGCTCACATAGCCGGCCGGTGTCCGGGAACCCGTCAGCGGTCGAGCCGGCAAGGAATTATTGTTTTACTGCGTCAGGTAGCCTATGACGCGAGGAAACACGTGGAAGAGCGGATCATGTGTTGCCGCTACAATATCCGGAAAGGCCGAAAGGCGAAAAGGAGCAAATATCAGTAGTGACCACTTTTCTTTCTTCTTCCATAGAATACTCATGGCCAAAAACAAAACACATATCATCGGAGTTGACCTGTTTGCTGGCGCTGGAGGAATGTCCCTCGGCGCCAGCATGGCGGGCATAGACGTACGCCTTGCCATTGAAAAGGATGTTCACGCGGCGGCGACTTATGCGCACAATCATCCCCAAGCTCGCTTGATCGTCGACGATATTAGCAATGTGGAAAGTATTGACGTGCCCAAGCGCGGCAAGGTTTCGGTTTTGTTCGGCGGTCCACCATGTCAGGGATTTTCAACGTCCAACCAAAGAACCCGCAACGCGGAGAATCCGACGAATTGGCTTTTCATGGAGTTCGTTCGAATTACTCGATTATGGAAGCCCGAGTGGGTCGTTTTCGAGAATGTGCGGGGCATCGTCGAAACCGAACAAGGCCTTTTTTGTGATTCGATCATGTGCGAACTCAAAGAACTCGGTTACAAGTGCTCACCTGGTGTGCTTTGCGCCTCTGATTTTGGAGTACCGCAAATCCGTTCCCGCTTTTTTCTCCTCGCTTCCCGGCGCGGCATCTCCGTGAAGCTTCCCAAACCTACTACCTGCCGACTAATTAGCGTTCGTCAAGCCATAGCCGACCTTCCATCCTTGAGCAACGGAGCAGGCATCGACAGCCTTCCTTACAGACACAAGCCGCGCAGCAACTATTCGAAATCCATGCGGAATGGCAACAACGAATGCACAGGGCACTTGGTGACCAATAATGCCGCACATATCATCAAACGATATAGGCATATCCCACAAGGCGGCAATTGGGAATATATTCCTAAAGAATTGATGAGCAATTACACGGACCGGATGCGCTGCCATACCGGCATCTATCGCAGACTTCGAGAGGATCGGCCTTCAGCAGTACTAGGTAACTACCGAAAGAACATGCTCATTCATCCATGGGAAGATCGAGGCCTGTCCGTTCGTGAAGCCGCTCGTCTTCAATCTTTTCCAGACTGGTATGAATTTAAAGGTTCAATCGGCTTTCAACAGCAGCAAGTCGGAAACGCCGTGCCTCCGCTACTGGCGAAAGCGGTTTTCGATATTATTCTGGCATAATCGTGAATCGTGCTGGAACGAGGAACGCAATGACTTATATATGGGAAACACTAGAGTTTGAAAAGCAGATTGAAACCGCCTTGCAGAACGATCTTGGCGATAGTCATGCTTCTGCAATATTCGGATATTACACGACCGCCCGCAAGCATCTGCTGGAGGATATCCTCGATGAAATTAAGAGAATTCAACCGGACATGACAGATCATGGTCCCATGCATATTAGGAATGTGATAGAAAACATTCACGAACTTCTTGGTGATGATATACGCCATCTGAATGGCATTGAAATCTATATTTTGGGTCTTTCGGCCTTATTTCATGACGTAGGCAATGTCTTTAGTAGAAAGGATCATCAGAAACAGATAAGCAGTATTTATGATTATGCAATGGGAACTCGTCACAGTAATCAGCACGACGAGCAAAAGAAACTGGTCCTGAGTATCTGTAAAGCGCATTGCGGTGAAGGGATTGACGGCAGCAGGAATACACTTAGTTGTGTTGGGGATCCGTCCAAGCTAGATCGCAAAGAAGTACGTCCAAGATTACTTGCCCCTCTCCTTCGCTTCGCCGATGAACTTGCAGAAGGCGAGCAACGCACCTCACACTTCATGATTACACAACACGCATATAGCAAGGAGAGCATGCCCTACCATCAATACGCTAATTGCAGTTGTGTCTCAATTGATCGTCGCAATGGAAGAATATGCTTAACATATCACATCCATATTGATGATAACGCATCAAACAGTGAGGAGATGTCATTGAGTAGTGTGAAGACGTTTTTGCCTTTCGTTTACAAACGCATCGAAAAGCTGAACCAAGAGCGGCAGTATGCGCGACATTATTGCTCCCTGCTTGAGCCATTCAAGATGGTATCTGCAACGATTATCTTTTGGCACCATGGGCAAGAACTTGATTGCGAGTTGGATTCGATTACTCTATCAGATCTAGTCGTTCCGGGGGATCCGCAAATGAGCGTTGTGGAAAGGAATCCTAAGTATAGGGAAGCGGATCTCATTGGGAAACTATCAGGTGCTATTGGGAGAATGCGCGCTCAGAATAGCGAGGTTCAATCATGAATGCCAGAAAGAATCCCTTTGAATACGAGCAGGCAACCAAACTAACCGCACAAGAAGTGCGTAAGTATTACATAGAGGACTTCAATTATTCTCGTTTTATAGCTTCTCGCAGGAATGTGTTTCTAGTCGGAGAGCGCGGTACGGGAAAAACCATGACTTTCCTTTACTATGCATTGCCGTCACAAGTAGAGAAGGCCAAAGAGAACAAGGAAGACATAGATTTGAGTATAGTGTCTGTCTATGTCCCATGCAATAATCCACTTACCCACAGGCGAGAATATGAACTCCTTGATCCGCTTAACGCGTCTTTGGTGAGTGAGCACTTCATGGTGGTATCTATGATGCATGAGGCGCTTCGTGCGGTCTTTTCCGTTCCTGACATCATGACACCCGATGAGGAATCCGCTTTACGGTGCGAGATTGAATATAGCCTTAATATTAATCTTCCCGATAAATTATCCTTCAGGCGGGCCTTAGAGTTGGCGTTGGATCGGTCAAACACTGAGATACAAGAGTCTCTGAATGGGGAGGAGGAGGATATTAATAAATCCTTCCTATCCTTCAATAGCGGGATAAGATCATTTCTATCCTGCCTTGCGCAAATAGAGAGATTGCGCAACAGCCATTTTTCATTCATGATTGACGACGCCCAACTATATAATAACTATCAGAACCGCGCATTGAATTCCTGGATCGCGTATCGTGACAATGCCTTATTTAGTTTCAAAGTTGCAACAACAAGGGTCGACGCTCCGCCGCTTGAAACAGCATCGGGCGGGGTTATTTTGGAAGGGCATGATTTCACTCGGCTGGAAATGGAGCAGCCGTATCAGAATAAAACTTCCGCCTTTGGGCAACTTGCAAAGCGAATTGTACAGACACGGCTTGATGCTATAGATGTGAATACAACGCCCGAAGACTTCTTTCCAGAAAGCCCATCATTAAGCAAAGACATTGAAGAGTGCGGCCGTAATGCAGAAGAAGAAGCAAGAGCCAAATATCGTAATGGAACCGCAAAGCAAATCTCCGATTACAAGTATAAGTACACGAGGGCCATCTATTTCAGGGAACGGTCTGCGCGCGCGAATTTACCGCCCTATTCTGGTTTTAATCTTCTGACGCATCTTTCTACAGGCGTTATCAGGAATCTATTGAATCCATGTTACAAGATGTATGATCGACAAATATCAGAAAACCGAAGCAATCAGGATGAGGGTATTATGTTTATCTCCCCAGATATCCAGAAAGATGTCATTATAGAACTAAGTAGGGGGATCTGGGAATGGATACAGAACGATATGGATAACTGTATTGAAGGATGTTCCCGCGATTTGGCAAAAGGTGTCTATCGGCTCTTGGACAATTTAGCGATTCTTTTCAAAAAGCGGTTACAGTCGGATATTTCAGAACCTCGCGCTGTTGAGTTCACGATTTCTGGATTGGACGAAAACAGGCACATGTATCTTCTTGATGTCGTGAAGATCGCACAAAAGGCGCAACTTATTTATACCTACAGGAGTTCCGCAAAGGATCGTGGAAGACGCGAAACTTACTATATGCCAAACAAGATGCTATGGCCAGAACGCGGCTTGGACCCTGAAGGGCAACATGCTCGTGTTTCGATAAAAGCCGACATTCTCCAGAATGCAGCACAAAATAACACGGAAATCCCATTATCAGGAGACAAAACAAATGAGCCAGGCCTCTTCACTTCAGAAGTCTGATACAATCATTACCGTGGCTAGCTGGGAAGAACGGTTTTTGAAAGGAATGAAGCGACTGATTGAAGATGTCAAGCCTACAACGATTATAATGTTTTACTTTGGGGAATATGACAAATGGTCACGATCCAACATAGATTCCTTATCAAAACTGTGCAGCGAGAGGAACATCAAATTACAGGATGGTGCGTCTCCTCTCTCCTTCGATTCTCCCAAGGAAACATGGAATGAGTTGGGGAAACAAGTTGACGCTTGGGTCTTGCCAAACGATCTAATCACTCTTGATATATCTACAATGCCAAGAGTAACGATCTGGAGTATCTGTCACGTCTTAGGAAAGAAAAAGGCCGCTATTCAGTACGCATACAACAAGCCCGGTGAATATGGCGACTGGCTTAGCCGCGATCCGGGGCGCCCCCGGCTTCTTTATCGGCTAGCCGGTATTCAGCATCTTGGTCGTCCAACAGCGCTTATTGTTCAGACAGGTTATGATGTTGAGCGAACAAAGCAACTTGTGCGTTTTTATGAGCCTCAGAAATTAGTGCTAGCGCTCCAAACCGGTGAGCAATTTGATAATCCTGCTCAGAACAGGGAGAAGCATAAGAATGCATTTGATAAACATCGAGGCGTTGAAATGTACGATGTGGACGGATATTCATTGCAGCATATTCGTGACAAACTCCTGGAAATCATAAGGCCGCTTCTCGATAAGTATAATGTTATTCTCTCCAGCCTTGGTCCGAAGATAGGGGCTCTTTCAGCGTTTGCAGTAAAGCAGGAATTGCCTGATGTGGCAATGTCCTACGCTCCTTCCCGTGAGTACAATCGCAAGTATTCGACCGGGATAGGAGACTGCATCCACGGTACTCTAAACAACGGTTCGAATGTTATGAAACGGGGACGCAGTTGAATGCCATTAAGTTAAGCCGCACCCCTCCGTTTTTTCAAGCGTTTACGTAATACGTGCCGTGGTCGGGTCATCAGGTCATACTCTTTCATGTACCGTTTGATACAACGAGGCTCCAGACGATCGGTTCGCTCCGGGTGTGTCCGCTTAACGAACCCCATCTATGCGCCGCAGGGGTGGCGTGGCATGAT
>CAZXSA010000005.1:0-49480 GCA_964642815.1 uncultured Planctomycetales bacterium
GTCGCGCGGCCGTCAACGCCATGAGCGTGGGCGGCTTTACCGATATCTACCATCTCGATACCGGCATCACCCAATGGATCGCCGAGGGATACGAAACCGTGACTTCGGAATAGGGCGGAGACCGTCCATTGATTGCTCCATGCCGCCTGCCGCGGCGGAGTATACGGCTGGGTCGGCGGTTGAACGTACGCCCCCGTCCGCCTTGTCGGTGAAGGGGGGTGCGATGCGTACGAAATATCTCCGTCCAATACCCCGTAGCACCGATTATTGCTGCTCGTAAAAAATAAATGACACATCCCCAAGCTGATTGTATACTATCTAAAAAGGGAATCGATATGCCGGAAATCAGCAGATTTTTAGAATTGTTATTGCCATGTACTACAAGGAGCATGCCCCGCCACACTTCCATGCCAAGTACGGAGGTCAGCGGGCTGCGTTTTCGATACAAGAACTTCGTCTGATCGAGGGGGTATTGCCCCCCCGGGTGGTTACAATCGTGATTGAATGGGCATTTCAGCACAGAGAGGAATTGATGGAAAATTGGAGGCGCGTGGAGCGCAAGGAGCAACTGAAAGCCATCGAACCCCTTGTTTAAGAGGTGTTCCATGCATTACATCACCGAAGCCATATATGCCGGTGGCCACAAAATCCGGATTCGATTTGAAAACGACGAGGTGCGTATCGTGAATCTGTCCGAACATCTCGACGGTCCGATTTTCGAGCCGCTGAAGGATATATCCTTTTTTCAGTGTTTCAGCGTGAATCAGGATATCGATACCGTGGTCTGGCCCAACGGTGCGGATATCTCTCCTGATTTTCTGTATGAGATCAGCGAAAGTGTCGATGAATCACCGCGACCGGTGGATCCCGTCGGACGGCGCGCCGAGACTATTACAGACTAAGCAATCAACTTAATTCTGACCTATCGATAGTGGTTCCGGCCCCTTAATCCTGCACTATGCCTGGCGGACAAAGGACCGTGAGGCATGCCGGACCTGATGCCAAAGTTTTTATTCGATCAGGGCCGCGCAGAACTTATTGGCGGGCAGGCTATCGAAGCGGATGCCGGTGCCCTGTCCGATGCAGGGGTGAACACCAGGGAACGATAGCGGCCGCGGCCGTTTACCGGTGATGCCCAGTTCTCTTGGATCGACGGTTACCGAACCGCTGACGGCTCCGCCGGCCAGGTTGGTTACGATCAGCAGGGCCTGGCCTTTGGCGTTGAGATAGACGATGGGGAACAGGCCCTCGTCGGAGGCGTTGAGGCCGTCGACCGGCTGATTGGTCGGATTGAAGACCCTGGCTGGACCGCCCGGCAGGGCGGCATGAACGTCCCACAAGGGTTTGGTATAGGCCGAATCCTGATCGTAGGGGACGCCGTGGGACATGATGCAATGGCTGCTCATGCCCAGCGCGGAGCAGAAAGCCACCGCCCGATCGGAGGTGAAGATGCCGCGGTCCTTGACTCCACCGCCGAGCAAGTTTCCCCCGCAGCCACCATGCACGCCGTAACACGCACAGGCCGCCGGCTCGCCGAGCAGCACTTCATGCAATACGGAGAACTCGCCGGACAGGGACACATCGTACAGGTTGGAAGCGAGTTGGGAATGGGCCCCGGTGTGTCCGATGAGGATGCCGTCGGCGCCGATCCGGCGGCGCATCGCGCGGTGGAAGGTATAGAACGCATAGGCCGAAACATGGACAAGTGAACCCTTGAGATATCCGTAAGCGAAGGGCGTGGACCAATCGAGGTAGAGCCCGTCGCGTCCCGGCTCGCAGAAATCCTCGAAAAAGCTTGCGTAGTGATGATATTGCTCGGTGGCCCGGCCGTAGAGCAGGACGCGCATGCCGCGTTCGTGACAGTGTTTGATGAACGCCCGCAGCCACTCGGGATCCTTGGGCTTATAATCCGCCGCCGGTTCGCAATTGGATCCGGGGTTTTCCATCCAGAATTGATGGATGATCATGGTGTCCACGCCGAGGTCGGCGGCCTCGTCCACCCGGCCGATTTCGGGGTTACCCTTGAAGAGCATCGGCGGCTGGGCCTTGACCTGCTTGATGGGCATGACCGCCCAAGGCCAGTCGGGTTTCAGTTGCACGTAAGGATAGATGCAGTGGCAGATGCGGGCCCCGAGGGCATTGTTGCGTCGAGCGGTGGGGCCCGATTTGCAGAGATGCCGCGAGCCGGCCCATAGCAGCCCCCAGCGGTTGCGATAGGTGTACCCGCCACCGACGGTTTGCGGTTGCTGGGTGAGTAAATCCCAGCGCAGGGCAAACTCGCCGTCGTCTAAACCCGCGTGGGTGCGGGTCTGTTTATAGAAATCGGCCTCGCCGAACGCCGACCAGTCTTCCAGCAGCAACTCCACCCGATTGGAATAAAACCGGGTGTTGTCCCAACCCAGATCAAGTTGCACATCGACCAGCAGTTCCGGCCGATCGATGTGCTGGTCCATGGCCAGGTCGCGGAACGGTTCGCAAAACGCATGAACCGTGGTAGCGTCCTGTTTGACCCAGGGATATCGCGAGGTGTAGTTCCAGCGGGTATTTCGCGCGCCGCGGATTTGCAGGCGATTTTCCAGGACCGCCTCGCGTACGGCGAGGGAACGGCCGGCGGCTACTTCCAGTCGGAAATTACAAAATACCGCGCCGTCGGCGAAGACCTCGTATTCCAGTTCGACCTGCACGGCGCCGCCGCCGAGTTCCGTCTCGGCCCGGAATTTCACGCGATCATTTTCCCGGTCGAGAATTTCCAGACGGGCGACGGCCTCGGCCAGCTTCCAGGTCGTACCGTCGCTCAAGGTCAGCGCCAGACCAGGGAGGACACGCCCGTCGGCCAGCAGGGTTCGGGTGGCTTTCTGATCCTTGACCGCGAAACGGGTGATCTGTCCGCCGCGAGCGGCGTCCCATTCCAATAAACCCACTTCGGTTTCGATCCGCAGTCGGCTTCCGTCCTGAGTGAAATGGAGCATAGGAAATACCCTTGTCTGGATGTTTTGTTACGAAAAACGCATAGTCAATCGTGTCTATTTATGATGTTTTCGACGACAACGAAAGGGGAAAACGCGAAAGAATTCGAGCGGAACAATGGAACCATGCCTCGTGGCCATCCGTATCCGCCGCGCACTTGCCTTCGCGTTTTCCCCGTTTTGTTTTTTATGGTCAGGGAAAAGCCGCGGGGCCTCCCTTGGGTGGAGGTTGACTACTCCAACGCCTTCTGCAGTTGGGCGACGCGCCGACGGGCCTCGTCACGCGCGGCGTCGATCAACTGGCTCAAATCCTCCAGGGTCATATCCCGCAAGCCCAGCCGGGCGGTGATTCCCTTGGGGCGACCGGCCCGACCCGCCGGACGGCCGGGTCCGCGACGACCTCGACCCGCTTTAGCGACGCGCTTCGTTTTGGGGCCCGTTCCGTGAGCTGCGTTCTGGTGTCTGGCCAGATGGCCGGGCATGGAAAAGGCGCGCTCGCATTTGTCGCATTTATAAGCGCCTTTTTTATAGGCTTTGACTTTCTTAGCCATTGATGTGATCTCCTGTTATACCTGTTCGATACTTCTGTACACCTAACGAAGGCCATTGTGTCTATAAATAGCGGGGGTGTCAATCAGTTGTACAGGCCATGCGGAATGCGGCAGCTTGTAGACATTACATTTATTTTGATAGTCCGCCGAATAATAAATTCACGAATATCTACAAGTGGCGGGTCAGCAAGTGAGCAAGCGAGCGAGTTAGCAAGTAAGCAAGATAGCCGGTCAACCCATCGGCGGAATGGCATGGACAAGGGTTTGCTCGTGCTTTCAGGGCCGCGAAGTAGAGCATGAATATTCCCCAGTAGGTCGGACTTGCCTGGGCCATCCCTATTCTTACGCACTCAGGCGGTCCGTGATTCCTTGGCGGGGGATTGCCATGTATGCAAATTTCTCTACAATGGACCCAGTTGTATCCAGCCCGGCGATCAGGCAGGATCGGGGGCCTGGGGGTGTAGCTCAGTAGGTAGAGCAACGGCCTTTTAAGCCGTGGGTCCTGGGTTCGAGTCCCAGCACCCTCATTCGGTCGGAGTCAGAGGAGAGGGATATATTGCCGGGCATGACAGCATAACAAGAGGTTTCCTATGCCCGAGGTGAACAAGCAGACTAAAGTCGAACAGGTCAAAATCAATAGTCGATTTTTGCGGGGGACGATTCCCGAGGATCTTGAAAACGAGCAATCGTTTTTCGAGGACGACAACGTCCATCTCCTCAAATTTCACGGCATCTATCAGCAGGACGATCGAGACGCGCGCCCGGCGCTCAAGGCGGTCGGAATGGACAAGACCGGCTGGTTCATGATGCGGGTGAAAGTCCCCGGCGGCACACTGAACGCGGAACAATATCTCACCCTCGATGCCCTGGCCGACGACGTGGTTTACAACCAGTCGTTACGCGTCACGACGCGACAGAACGTGCAGTTGCACGGGCTACTGAAAGGCGAAATCAAGCCGGCCATTCAGCGGATCAGCCGGGTCATGCTCAGCAGCCTGTGCGGGTGCGGGGACGTGGAGCGGAACATCATGGCCCCGTCGGCCCCCTTTGCCGATGAGGGGCATCGCCAGTTGCGGGCCTTGGCCCATCGGCTCAGCGACGAACTTTGCCCGCGAACCCACGCCTATCATGAAATCTGGCTGGACGGCGAAAAGGTGGATACCTCTCGGGAGTCCGAGCCGTTGTATGGACCCCAATACCTGCCACGCAAGTTCAAGACGGGTATCGCTCTGCCCGAGGACAACTCGGTCGGCGTTTATGAGCAGGATGTCGGCCTGATTGCCTTGATGGAGGACGGCTGGCTCAAGGGGGCCGACGTGTTGGTGGGGGGGGGCATGGGCATGACCCACAAGAACGCCAAAACCTACGCCCGGCTGGCCACCCCGCTCGGTTACGTCGAGGCCGAGCATATCGTGGATGCCGTGCGCACGATCATGGCGATATTCCGCGATCATGGTGATCGGACCGACCGCCGCCACGCCCGACTTAAATACCTTATCGAGGAATGGGGGATCGAGCGTTTTCGCGAGGAGTTTATCAGGCGCGCGGATTTTCCATTGGAAGCTTGGGTGGATGTCGGGCCTTTACGTTGTCCGGATTATTTGGGAAAGCACGAGCAGGGCGATGATCGTTACTTCTACGGGGTGTATATACCCAACGGGCGGATCATCGACCATGAATCTTGCCGGATCAAGACCGCCTTGCGTCTGGCGGTGGAGGCCTTACGCCCGGAGGTGATCCTGACCCCGCATCAAAACATCATCTTCGCGAATCTTTCCGCTGATGATGTCAAGAAACTGGAGGTTATTCTTGAATCGTTCGGCCTGCCCCGGGTCGAGGGATTGACCGCCGTGCGGCGCTATGCCGTGGCGTGCGTGGCTTTGCCCACCTGCGGGCTGGCCTTAACCGAATCGGAGCGGGTGATGCCGACGGTGGTCGAGGCCATCGAGAATGAGCTTCGTCGTTTGGGAGTGGCCGACGTTCCGTTCACCTTGCGAATGACCGGTTGCCCGAACGGTTGCAGCCGACCCTATACCGCCGACCTAGCCTTGGTCGGTCACAAGCCCGGCCATTACGATATCTATATCGGGGGTGGACTGGCCGGAGATCGTGTGGTCGATTTATTCGCGGTCAACGTGCCGCGGGATCAACTGGTCGAGGCCGTCCGGCCCGTGCTGGAAGCTTGGGCGGTGAAACGTATGCCCGAAGAAGGACTGGGTGATTTTTATCAGCGAATCCTTGGCCGTGGCGGACGCCGCACGCTAATCACCGGCTCCAAGGATGAAACCGTCCAAGACGCGGTTTTAGCCAAGCTGATGTGAGTGGCTGGTTCTACTCAAGACGCTTTTTCAATAGGTGACGGAACTGCGTCAGCGTGGCCCAGGTAGCGAGTTCCCCTGATTCTTAATCTCCCTCTCCATCGAAACTTGAAGCTATTTGGCGGCCTGGCGATATGATCGTGTTTCTTAATGATCTCCTTTGGGCCACTTCCTCCGTAATTCGTTTTCAAGGAAAGAACGACAATAAGCACCATAGAAATCAGCAGGTTATTCCCTTTTTTGCCGATGCTACAATCCTATAGGACTCGTGCGGAGTTGGACAGGCAATGCCTGGGTGGATGTTGGAAGGGACCGCCTGACATCTAACGTGTTTTATTCAAAAGATTTAGGTGAATACCGTGGACCAGTTAAATCACGTTCGCAATTTTGTCGTACTTCCCTCTCTTCCGGAGCCCTTAAGGCCGCTTCGGGAACTGATTAATAACCTTTGGTGGACTTGGAATCCGGAAGCCATCGAGTTGATCCGGCGGCTGGATATTGATATGTGGCGTGATCTGAAGCATAACCCGGTAGCCATGCTCGCCCAGATCCCGCAGGAACGTCTGGATCGGCTGGCCCGCGATCCGGCCTACATTGCCTCGCTGGCGCGAGTACTCGATTCGCTGAGCGCTTATCTCAAGGGACGCACGTACTATAAAGAGCATTTTGGCGACAAGGACATCGGTACAATCGCTTATTTCTCGGCCGAGTTTGGGCTGCACGAATGTCTGCCGATCTATTCCGGTGGCCTGGGCGTTTTGGCCGGCGATCATCTGAAAAGCGCCAGCGATCTGGGGCTGCCGCTCGTGGGCGTGGGTTTGCTTTATCGACAGGGGTATTTCCATCAATTCCTGACCAATGACGGTTATCAGTTCGAGGACTATCCGGACCTGGACTTCGCGACCCTGCCGATCCAACCGGTGCGAATGCCCGACGGCAAGCAGCTTTTTGTTTCGATGGACGTAGGCGGGCATGAGGTTGTCGCCAACGTCTGGAAGGTGCTGGTAGGGCGGGTAACGCTCTATCTCATGGATACCAACGTCCCCTCCAACCGTCGGGAGGATCGCGACATTACCGCCCGGCTTTATGGCGGGGATCAGGAGGTCCGCATCCGTCAGGAGATCGTATTGGGCATCGGCGGGGTGCGGGTGCTGGCCGAGCTGGGCATCGAACCGTCGGTATGCCACATGAATGAAGGACATTCGGCGTTCCTGGCCGTCGAGCGCATCCACCAGCAGATGAAGAAATTTCAACTTAGTTTCGAGGAAGCCCGCGAAGTGGTCTCCACCGGAACGGTCTTTACCACCCATACCCCGGTGCCGGCGGGCATCGACCGCTTCCCGCCCGCATTGGTCACCAAGTATCTGGGTAATTACTGCCGCAGCCTGGGCATCGACGAGGAAACCCTGTTGCGGTTGGGCCGGATGAACGCCAAGGATCCCAACGAGCCGTTTTCGATGGCCGTCCTCGCCTTGCGACTCTCCTACCTCAGCAACGGGGTCAGCCAGTTGCATGGCAAGGTCTCGCGGGAGATTTTCAGCGATGTCTACCCCGGGGTTCCCGTTAATGAGGTTCCCATTACCTCCATCACCAACGGGGTGCATATCCGCAGTTGGTTGAGTCGCGACGTGGCTCATCTTTACGATCAATACCTCGGACCGCAGTGGTCGGAAGACCCGCTGGACCAGGAAGTCTGGAAGCGGGTGGACCTGGTGCCGGACGCCGAGTTGTGGCGGGTGCATGAGCGGCTGCGAGCCCGGCTGGTCGCTTTCGCCCGCCGGCGCATGAAAAACCAGTTGATCGCCCGCGGAGCGCCGCCCGCCGAGGTCGACAGCACCGACGAGGTTCTCGATCCCGAGGCGTTAACCATCGGTTTTGCCCGGCGGTTCGCGACCTACAAGCGAGCCTCCCTCTTCCTCTACGATCAGGAGCGCCTGGCTCGAATCCTGACCGACCCGCATCGACCGGTGCAGATGGTCATCTCCGGCAAGGCCCATCCCAAGGACGAGGCCGGCAAGGAGTTGATTAAGAAACTCGTGGCCTTTAGCAAGCAGCCGCATCTGCGCAATCGCATCGTTTTCCTTGAGGATTACGATATGAGCAGTGCGCGGTTGCTGATCGAGGGCGTGGACGTATGGCTGAACACACCGATCAAGCTGCACGAGGCCAGCGGAACCAGCGGCATGAAAGTCACGCCGAACGGCGGGCTGAACCTGTCCATTCTCGACGGCTGGTGGCCCGAGGCATACGACGGCACCAACGGTTGGGCCATCGGCGACCGGCGTATTTACGGCAATCAGGATTATCAGGATTTCATGGAGGCCCAGTCCCTTTACGAACTGCTCGAAAAGGAAATCATTCCCATGTATTACGACCGCGGGCAGGACGGTTTGCCGCGGCGCTGGATTACCGTGATGAAGTCCTCCATGCAGACCTGCTGTCCGGTGTTCAACAGTAACCGGATGGTCAGCGAGTATCTGGAGCGTTTCTATCTACCCGCCGGCCGGCGCTGGTGCCGTTTCCGCGAGGCCAATTACCATGTCACCCGCGAAGTCGCCGCCTGGCGCAGCAAGCTGCTCAGCAAGTGGAACGAGGTCCGCATCGAGGGCGTTCAGGCCGACATCCCCGCGGAGCCGACCGTGGGCAACGAACTGCCCGTCTCCGCCCATATCCGACTCGGATCGATCAGCCCCGAGGAAGTGTCCGTGGAGTTGTACTTTGGGCCGCTGGATGCCAGCGGGCTGATCAACGTGGGGCACACCGCGCCGCTCAAGTGCCTGGGCAATAACGGATCACCGGACAGCTACCGCTATTCGGGCGTGATTCCCTGCACGTACAGCGGGCGATACGGCTACGCCCTGCGCATCGTACCGCATCACCCGGAAATGGCCGCCCGCTACCATATCGGGTTGGTCCGCTGGGGGTAAACCATCGGCCGCTACAGCTTACTTGATTAACCGCAGCGCAAAAGGATAGCGAACTAATCCTTTGTCAATACGCCGGTGGCCCAGGTGGAGGGGTCGATGTGCCAGTTGAGCTCGTCACCGACGGTGAGGTATTGCTGTCCGAGGTCGCCGTCTTCCAGCATGTAGAAGAGCCCGATGCGGGGATGTTCGTCGGGATCGAAACCGGACAGGGCCGCGGCGGGAATATGGGCTTCCAGCGTATAGGATGAACCCGCGCGAGTCGCGGCGATTTGAATGATACCGCGGGTTACGGCGGGCGAATGTTCGGTGGCCCGATGGATTTTGGCGGCCCCGGCCACGGGGGCCCGGCCGTCCGTTCCGCCGCCGGTCGGCAGAAAATAAAACTGCTGGCAAAAACGCGAGGCCCGTTTCAGATCGCGCGTGTCCCGCATGTCCGTGCAGAGCCGCAGATTGTCGCCTTTCCAGAACTGCTTGGGATCGCAGCGGAAGGGCGAGCGGCGGCCTTCGACTTGGCAGGCGATGAGCAATCCCGACTCGTTCCAGCCCATGTACACCCGCCCGAATGGCTCCTGCCCGTCGATACGACACAGTTCCGGCAGCAGGAATTCCTCCGACCAGTCGGACAAATCACCGTCGATGACCGGCGTCGGTCGATACCGTAGCGGCATCTCGAAACGAAACAGCAGGCGGTTGGGGATCAAGGCGTCGGTCATGAGGATTCACCATCGTTTTTCGTCAGGCCCGCGATCGATTCGCGGATCAGTCGCTCGAGCTGTGCATGATCGATCTGTTCCATCCGCTGGAGCCAGAAGATAATCTCGTGTTCGTCGCCGTGCTCGCGGATATCGGGGGTCAGGCCGATCTTTTCGATCATCGCGGGAGTGAACAGACCCCGCGGAGCGCGGATCTGTACCCGCATGGCGTGGGCGTGATTGGTGATCAGCCGGGCCCAGCCGCCCTTGATGCGCGGATGTTCGATCACCACCATGACCTTGCGACTCCAATCCTCGGTCAGCGAGGGGACGAGTTTTTTCAATTTGCCCAGCATCTCGACAATGAGCGTGCCGCGCCAGAGCTTGTTCTCGCTTTTGCGGATCATGGACTGGGCCAGGTGCCAGTTTTTGCCGCTGACCTTCCAGGGCTGGCGCAAGGCCACATCCTCGCCCAGTTTACGGATTAGGCGTTGATAAGCCTTGACCGCTCGCAGAATAAATTCCCGCCCGCCGGCGGTGGCGATTTCGCCACGGGAGTGGATGAGCATGCGCACATCGTCCGTATTGCGTCCGGAATGGCGGACGGTGACCCGCGGCTGGCGGCCGTAAATAGGCAGTTCCTCCATTTCGTCCAGCGGCTTGAGCGGGACCAATCCGCGCGCCTCGGCCGCGCTGATTGCCCGGGTGGGCACGCGGAAGGTGACATCCAGTAACCAGGTACCACCGGTCCGGGCGTGGAAAAACCACGGCGTGTCGCTGCCGGGCATCTTGATTTCCACGGTGCTTCGACTGTTGAAGTTGGTGGGGGCGAATTTGCCCTTGCCGGCCGCCTCGATCTGATCGATCAGCCATTCGAGGGCCGCGCCGTCCCAGCGCACCGCCTCGCCGCGGCGCCCGACCCGTTCGCGGGTATGCCAACGTCGCCCGTCCACTTCCCAGGGCATGCGGGCCTCGCCCAGGTCTTCCTTTTCGAAAGATACGTCGTCGGTGGTTTCCGCCCGGGCCGGGTCGTAGACCATCCGGGGTTGCCGCGGATCGCGGGCCAATACCTCGGCCAGGATGGCGCCGGTGTGAGAGCGCCGGTCGGCGGCGATTTTTTCCGGCGGGCCCTCGGCCACGATCTCCCCGCCGCCCTCGCCGCCTTCCGGGCCGAGATCGATCACCCAGTCGGCCGTCTTGATCACGTCCAGATTGTGCTCGATGCAGACCACCGTGTTGCCCAGGTCGCAGAGCCGATGGAGTACGTCAAGCAGCTTGCGCAGGTCGTCGAAGTGCAAGCCGGTGGTCGGTTCATCCAGGATATAGAGTGTTTTACCAGTATTGGGCCGACCCAGTTCGGCGGCCAGCTTGACCCGCTGGGCCTCGCCGCCGGAGAGGGTCGGGGCCGGCTGGCCGAGGGCGATATAACCCAGCCCGACGTCCGCCAGGGTTTGCAGCATCCGCCGGATGCGCGGGATATGGGCAAAGTGTTGCCGGGCGTCGGCGACGCGCAGCTCCAGCACGTCGGCGATGCTCTTGCCCTTGTATTTCACGTCCAGGGTCTCGGCCTTGTACCGTGTCCCGCCGCAGGTTTCGCAGGGAACCCACACGTCGGGCAGAAAATGCATCTCGATCTTTCGCTGGCCGTTACCCTCGCAGGCCTCGCATCGGCCGCCCGGGCGATTGAAGCTGAAACGATTGGCCGCGTAACCGCGGACTTTGGCCTCCGGCAGTTTGGCGAACAACTCGCGAATCTCGTCGAATAGCCCCGTGTAGGTGGCCGGGTTGCTGGAGGGTGACTGGCCGATGGGCGATTGGTCGACGTTGATGACCTTGTCGATATGTTCGACGCCGCGGATTTCGTCGTGTCCACCGGCCTCGATATTCGCCCGGTGCAGCCGTTTGGCCAGGGCCGGATAGAGGATGTCGTTGATCAGCGAGCTTTTTCCGCTGCCGGACACGCCGGTGATCGCCACGAAGCAGCCCAGAGGAATGGTGACATCGAGGTTACGCAAATTGTGTTGGCGGGCGCCGATGATTTGCAACGCTCGATCCGTTGCCGGGCGGCGCTCGCTGGGAACGGGGATGACCTCGCGGCCGGAGAGATAGCGACCGGTCAGCGACGCGGCGGCGCGTTGGATACCCGCGGGCGTTCCCTTCGCGACGATGCGTCCGCCGTCGGTGCCCGCCCCCGGCCCGAAATCGAGGACATGATCCGCTTGCTGGATCACCTCGCGATCGTGCTCGACCATCAACAGGGTGTTGCCCAGATCGCGCAGGTGGGTCAGGGCGGCCAGCAGGCGGCGGTTGTCCCGCGGATGCAGGCCGATGGTCGGCTCGTCGAGCACGTAGAGCACGCCGGTCAGCCCGCTGCCGATCTGGGAGGCCAGCCGGATACGCTGCGATTCTCCGCCGGAAAGCGTAGGCGCGGAGCGATTCAAGGTAACATAATCGAGCCCCACGTCGAGCAGGAATTTCAACCGATTGTGGATTTCCACGAGCACCTCGCCGGCGATGCGTTTCTCGCGCGCGTCGATTTTCAAAGTCTCGAAAAAACGATACGCCGCGTCCAGCGGCAACCGGCAAACCTCGACGATGGTTTTCCCGCCGACTCGAACCGCGCCGGCCTCGGGACGCAGCCGACTGCCTCCGCAGTGATGGCAGGCCACCTCGGTGGTCAGGCCGGATAGCCGACCGCGATACTGCCAGCTCGATCGAGTGGCCTCGTCGATGGCTGGGTAAAAACCTTTCCATTGGAAACGCAGGCTGTTGCCCGCTTCAAACCAGGTTGCTCCGGTTCCGTACAGAAAGGCCTGTCGCGCCGGTTCGGCGATCTGGAACCAGGGGGTATCCAGATCGAAGCCGAGATGCTCGGCCACCTTGGCGACCAGTTCGAGCAGCCGGCGATTATCGCGTATCTCTTCCCAGCCGGTCATCGCCCCCTCGCGAATCGAGCGAGCAGCCTGGGCGACGATCGTTTCGACGCCCGCGCCCTGTTGCACGCCCAATCCCTCGCAGGCCGCGCACCAGCCGAGCCGGGTGTTGAACGAAAAATGATGCGGGGTCAGTTCCTCGAAACTGGCGCCGCACCGGGTACACGAACGATGCTGACTGAACCGCAACTCCTGGCCTTCATCGAGCGGGGCGGCGATCAGCCACCCGTTGCCGATGGACAAGGCCAGTTCCACGCTGTCGGCGATGCGGGCCCGTTGGGTCGCGCGAATCACCAGCCGATCGACCACCAACTCGATCCGATGCCGGCTGCGGCGATCCAGCGCGGGCGGGGTGGTCAGTTCGTAAACCGTTCCATCCACGCGGACCCGGGCGAATCCGTTGGCCTTCTCCCGGGCGAACAGGTCGGCATGGGTTTCGCCGCCGGTACATTCGATCGGAGCGAGCAGCAGGACGCGCGTGTCTTCCGCGAGGGTCATGAGCCGTTCGACGATTTCGTCGCTGCTGGCGGCGCCGACGGGCACGCCGCAACGCGGGCAGTAGGGTTGCCCGATCCGGGCCCACAGAATACGCAGGTAATCGTAGATTTCCGTGACCGTACCCACCGTGGATCGCGGCGAGTGGCTGGCGGCTTTCTGCTCGATGCTGATGGCGGGCGAGAGGCCTTCGATGTGCTCGACCTTGGGCTTGGCGATCTGGCCGAGGAACTGCCGGGCGTAAGCGCTCAGGGATTCGACATAGCGCCGCTGGCCTTCGGCGTAAACCGTGTCGAGGGCGAAACTGCTCTTGCCGCTGCCGGAAACTCCGCTGCAGACGGTCATGGCCCCGCGCGGAAAGCGGGCATCGATATGCTTGAGGTTGTGCTGCTCGGCCCCGACGACGAGGACTTCCTTGAACTCGCCGTTATCGGCGACGCTGCGCCGGCGTTTGGCCGCGGACGAACGGGACAGTTTTTTCGCCGTGAGGATTTTGCGAGGGCGCAGCACTTCGCGGAGCGCCTGGCCGGTATAGGAGGCCGGGCAATCGGCGACCTGTTCCGGCGTCCCCTCGGCCACGATGTAGCCGCCCGTCTCTCCGCCTTCCGGGCCGAGGTCGATGAGCCAGTCGGCGGTCTTGAGGATATCCATGTTATGTTCGATGACGATGACCGTGTTGCCCGCGTCGACGAAACCGTGGAGGACGGCCAGCAGCCGACGAATGTCCTCGAAATGCAGACCCGTGGTCGGCTCATCCAGCAAATAGAGCGTGCGGCCGGTGGCCCGTTTCACCAGCTCGCGGGCCAGTTTGATCCGCTGGGCCTCGCCACCGGACAACGTGGTCGAGCTTTGCCCCAGCTTGATGTAATCGAGACCCACGTCGTGCAGCGTACGCAGCATCCGCTCGATTTTCGGGATGTTGGCGAAGTGCCCGAGGGCTTCCTGCACGTCCATTTCCAGCACGTCGGCGATGCTCTTTCCGCGATAGCGGATTTGGAGGGTCTCATGGTTGAAGCGATGCCCGCCGCAGACCGGGCAGGTCACCCAGATGTCCGCGAGGAACTCCATGTCCATGCGATTGGCCCCGTTACCCTCGCAGGCCTCGCAGCGTCCGCCGCCGGCCGAGCCGGCCGGCACGTTGAAGCTGAAACGGCCCGGCCGATACCCGCGGACCTTCGCATCCGGCAGCTTGGTGAATAGATCGCGAATCGGATCGAATACCTTGATGTAAGTGGCCGGGTTGCTGCGCGGCGTGCGGCCGATGGGCTTCTGGTCGATGTCGATGACTTTGTCAAGATGCTCGGTTCCTTCGATGCCCGCGTGCTCGCCGGGGGCGACGATCTCCGCTCCGTTGAGGTCGTGGAACAGCCGCTCGCGCAGAATGTCGATCACCAGCGAACTCTTGCCGCTCCCGGAAACCCCGGTGACACCGATGAACCGCCCCAGCGGGAAATGCACGTCGATATTCTTCAGGTTGTGATGCCGGGCTCCGCGCACGGTGAGCCAGCGCTGACCGTTACCGTGGGGCACCTCGCTCTTTCGGTTTTGTCCCCGTCGCTTCGCCACTAAAGCCCCGCCTCCCGCATCAAGGCATGGAGATCCTCCTCCACGCCCAACTCGCCGGCCCATTTCCGCAGATAGGCCCAATCCAGACGATTTTTCTGCACATGGGCCACGCTCAACGCGTTGGTCCATTGTTTTTGTGAACGTGACTCCTTGCGCCAGGCCAACTTCATCAAAATGGTGTCTTCCGGAGAAACAACCCAGAAGCTGACCTTTCCGTCGGGATGGGTGATCCGTATGCGGCGTCGCAGTACTTGGTCATGGTAGGGTGTCTTTTGCAGAACGCTGATATCCACTTTGTAGCCGCTGGCTGGATCGATGAGGTTGGCCATCGAATGTTCGATGGCCGCCCGCCGCAGCATATCCGCGTCCGCATAGAGTCGTCCGGACACCGATCGGGCCAGTTTTGCGCCCTGATTCTCCGAGAGATCGGCCACGATATCCACGTCCATGCTGGTTACTGGTTCGCCATGAATGCTGCTGGCGACCGATCCGGTAACGGCGTACACGGCCCCGGTTTCTTCCAGGGCTTGGGTTACATGGGCGAGCAATTCCAACAAGCTATCCGCGGCCATGGTGAGACCTCCGTGGGTTATTGTCCTGCGCGTGACCGTAAAGACCGGATCAAGTCGCTCATTTCGCACAATACTTGCAGGTTTTTCTCCGGTCCCCGGGCCTCCGCCAGGTGCGTCTGCAGAATCCGGTCGCGTTCCGCGTTCGTCATCCGCTCGAGCATTTGCTGATTCATCTCGCAAAGGCGCACCAAACGCCGAATCGCCTCTTCGTCAGGATAGGTATCAGGTTGTTTTTCCCGCATAACTGATCTTTCGATATAGATTCTTGAATTCTTATTTTCACCGCCAACACTCATGTTTTTTTCGGCATGGTCCGCGCGTCGACCGGCCGCCGTTGTGCCGGGATGTCGATCTGCCTGTTGCCCGACAGATACGCCCCGGTCAACGAATCGGCGTTCGCGGTCAAGTCCTCGATGCTTCCGGCGGCCACGATGTGCCCGCCGCGCACGCCCGGTCCGGGCCCGAAATCGACGACCAAGTCCGCCGCCCGCATCGTCGCCTCGTCGTGCTCGACGACCAGTACGGTGTTGCCCATGTCCCGCAGTCGTTTGAGGCTGGCCAGAAGTTGCTCATTATCCCGCGGGTGCAAACCGATCGACGGCTCGTCAAGCACGTATAACACACCGACCAGCCCGCTGCCGATCTGCCCCGCCAGTCGGATGCGCTGCGACTCCCCGCCGGATAGCGTTGGCGCGGTGCGTTCCAAAGTCAGGTAGTCGAGTCCTACGCTGCCTAGGAAGGCCAGGCGGCCGCGGATTTCCTTGAGTACCTCGGCCGCGATGATCGATTCGGTTGCATTCAGCCGCAGGCCCGACAAAAACTCTTCCGCCCGCTTAACCGGCAATATGCACAATTCGGGAAGCGTCAGTCCATCGAGTCGCACCGCCCGCGCCTGAGCGTTCAGTCGTGTACCACGGCACTCTCCGCAGGGCCGTAACCGCATGAACTTCTCGTAGTATGTTCGCACCATGGCCGAATTCGCCTGGCGGTATTTCTGCTTCAACTCGGCGACGATCCCCTCGAAGGTTCCGCCGTGTTTCCACTCGCGGCCGTAATAGCGCCAGCGAAAAGTGATATGCGCATCGCCCGTGCCGTACAGAAGGGCTTCCCGGGCTTTCGCCGGCAGGTCTTTCCAGGGCAGGCGAATGTCGAAACCTACATGGTCGGCCACGCCCTGATAGATATGCCGCCGCCAGCGCCCCGGCACGGTCCGCATCGGAGCGATACAGGGCGCGAGGAACGGCAGCGAAGGGTCGGGCACCAGCAGGTCCGGATCGAAATCATGCAGCGCGCCCATTCCGTCGCAAGCCAGGCACATTCCGCTCGGCGAATTGAAACTGAATAACTGTGGCGAGGGGGGATCGAACCCGATCCCGCAATGCGTGCAGGCGTACTTGGCCGAAAGGAGCAGTTCCTCCGTCAATGCCGACCCGCCGGGCGATTCGTGTGGTTTGATTTTTTCTTTTGATTCAGTGGCCTCGCCGAGCGCCACCAGCAAAGTTCCCTCGCCGATCGCAAGGGCGTTCTCCACCGCCTCGGCCAGACGGGGACGCACGCCTTCCCGGATGACCAACCGGTCGATCACGACCTCGATATCATGGCGCATGTGGCGGCCGAGGGCCGGGGCCTGTTCCAGGTGGTAAATCTGTCCGTCAATCCGGGCCCGCACGAAACCGCGTCGGCGAAGGTCGGCCAGCAGGTCCACGTGCTCGCCTTTTTGTCCCCGGATGACCGGGGCCAGGATCAGGATGCGGCTGTCCTTGGGTAAAGCCAGGATGCGGGCGGCGATAGCCTCGGTGGTCTGAGCGGTGATCGGGCGGTCGCATTGCGGGCAATGCTGCCGCCCGGCTCGGGCGTAAAGGACTCGTAAAAAATCATAAATGCCGGTTACCGTCCCGACCGTACTCCGCGGGTTCCAACCCCCGGTTTTCTGTTGGATGGCGATCGCCGGACTTAGTCCGGTGATTTTATCCACGTCTGGCTTGGCGAGAGTGCCCAAAAATTGCCGGGCATAGGCGCTGAGCGATTCGATGTACCGACGCTGGCCTTCGGCATACAAGGTATCGAACGCCAGGCTGCTCTTGCCGCTGCCGGAAACCCCGGTGAAGCAGATCAGCCGGTTATGCGGCAAGTCGATGGCCACATCCCGGAGATTATGTTCCCGAGCCCCGGAAACGCTGATTTTTCGCTCGAACGTACCCACGCTTCGACCGCTCCATTTCTAACCAGTCCGATAAAAACCAATCCAGCATTGTACCCGGATGCCGAACACCAACCAAATATCTTTTCGCCCTTTGGCGTTTTCCGTTTTCTGGATTTATCCGAGGAAAGGTGGCACAGGGGCTTCCGGTTTTCTTGAGGATATTCGTGCCATACTGGCCATAAAAAGCACGGCCAAACCCTTGTCCCGCCGTGGCGGAACAAGGGCCTGCCCATGCCACCCGTTTTGGAGGCGGCCCTTTCCGCCGCGATTTGGCGACAAACCTTTTGACCAAACAGCGGTCTGGTACAATAGAAAGGCGAGGGACTTGGCCGCGGAAAACCACTGCCCCTCGCTGGGGAGGTACGAGCGATGGAACGATGGCGAAACCGATTTATGTGGGTGTTGATGATCCTCGCCGCCAGTATGTTGCCCGGCGCGGATGTGGAATGCGATTGCGAGGACGGCGAGTTTGAATTCAACTGGCCAGGCATCGAATTTGACGATGACGACTGCGACGATTGCTGGGACGACGACTGGGATGACTGCGATGATTGCCGGGGATGCGATGACTGCGGCGGTTACTGGTACGAGTTTGATTATTGGGATTACTACTGGTAAAGCCGCGGGGTTGTCCTTCTCTGCTGGATAGCGCGAGTGCGTTTTTTCGCTGGCTCATCGTTAAGTCTTTTCATGGGCATTCCCCTTTGAATAACCATCTTCTACAATAAGCCCATGCATATTCTGCTTTGTAACGACGATGGGATACTGGCTCCCGGTCTGGCGGCCATGTATCGGGAATTGCTGGCTTGGGGCCGGGTCAGCGTGGCTGCCCCCGAATCACCCCAATCCGCCGCCGCCCACGGGATTACGGTTCACGGCCCGGTAGCCGTCCGCCGAATTCATGTCCATGATGCATTTACCGGCTATAGCGTGGCCGGCCGCCCGGCGGATTGCGTTAAGTTGGCTGTCACCGAACTGCTCGATTCCCCCCCCGATCTGGTCGTCAGCGGGATCAACGATGGGGCAAATGTCAGCATAAACGTACTATATTCAGGCACGGTGGCTGCCGCGGCCGAGGGCGCCCTTTTAGGTTTTCCCGCGGTGGCTGTCTCCCTCCGTCACGGTGTTGAGCGGGATTTTCCGCAGGCCGCCCGTATTGCTCTGCCGATTATTCGCGCGTTACTGGATCGCGGCCTGTCCGCCGGCCAGCTGGTCAACATCAACATTCCCGACCTGACCGCTGGATCGCCGCGGGGTATACGGGTCGTGCCGCAAGCCACCCGCATGATCGCGGATAAATTCGTCCGGCACAGCGCCCCTGACGGGCGGGATTATTACTGGCTGACGCCTGGTGATTTCAGCCACGCGCCTGGCGGTGAGCAGACTGATCTGGACGCTCTGAACGAGCGTTTCGTGGCCGTCACCCCCCTGCATTTCGACCTGACCCGATATGCCGGCCTGGAGGCTTTACGCCAATGGGATTGGACCTTGGGGGACGCGTAATGGCCCGCCGTAACGCCAACCAGCGCTATCATGACCGGGTCGCCAATCGATACGAGGAAATCTATGACGACGCATATTGGCAATGGCACGATGGATTAACCTGGGATTATTTGAAGCCCTATTTGCCGACCGATATGGGCCGTCCGGTGGTCGACCTGGGTTGCGGGACCGGCAAATGGGGTCGCAAGCTGCTGAAGAGCGGATACCGGGTCACGTTTGTCGATTTATCAGCCAAGATGCTGGACGAGGCCCGTTATGAGGTTGAGCGGATGGGGGGGCTTGAAAAGGCTGTTTTTCTGCAGTCCGACCTTGAGGATTTGTCCGCCTTGCCAACCGGATCATTTGCTCTTGCCTTGGCCATGGGCGAGCCCGTCGGCTGCACCCGAAACCCGGCCCTGGCTCTTCGGGAAATCCAGAAAACCCTTGGTCCGGCCGGTGTACTGGTGGCCACTTTCGACCACCGTCTGGCCGGCATGGATTTCTACCTGGAAAAACGGCAGGTGGACGAACTGGAGCGTTTCCTGAAAACGGGGCGAACGCATTGGCTGACCCGCCGGCAAACCGAGCAATTCGAGGTGCATACCTTTGAGGTTGAATCTCTGGACCGTTTATTCGCGGAGGCCGGTTTCGAGATACTGCAAACCGTCGGGAAAACCGTACTGCCCATGCGCAAGTACCGCGATTGGCTTGAGGATCCCGAGACCCGACGACGGTTGGCCCGTCTGGAAAGGCATCTGAGCCACAAGCCCGCCGCCTGGGGCCGCTGCGCTCACCTTCAGGTGGCCGCCCGAAAGATTTCGCCGGGGGCAGCACTTTGAGCCCGACAGGCCACAAGCGGTCTCGATCTTCACGGCGTTAATTTCCCATAAATATTCGCGGCTTGGTTTTGACGATAGAGGTAATCGGAACACTCTTTCCATCCGACCTGGCGGGGAGCCACGCCGATTCGGATACGGATCGAGCCCCCGTTATCAGCATCTCCCGGGCGGCCGGGAGGCCGGTTTTTGGCGTTCGGGTCATAGGGCAAACACAGGCAACCCGACGGTTTTTTTGTAACCGGGCCAGGTTTTTGCTAGCTCATCGAAAAATATTTACGCCCCCAGGTGACGAATGTTCGCCACCTCTTTGGTGCCACTATTTAGAAGTAACGGGGCCGAAATTTAGCGATTTTACGTCCGATAAACTGACGGCGATTCGTCATTTTTGTGTTATTTGGCATTCAAAACGCGATTTTGGAGTCAATTTTAGGGGTGTATAATAAAATGGGGAATTTAATAACGCCCTAGTTTGTGAAATCGTGAATTCATGTTCTTGCCATGGTAACGTCCGATATAGTCATGGCATGGCATTGGTAAGAGGATTGGTCGGCCAATTTTTTTGGTTGAGGGCTTGCATCAAATTGTTCCCGCCGGTAGATTTATGCCGCTAATAGGGTAGGCCGTCGTGTGACGGCCGTTCCATTAGGCAGGAAAGGACCCCATCAAAGTGAAGAGGGTCCGGGATATTGTTACATTGGAGGTATTGGTATGTTGAAGAAAATGGCCTTAGTCGCAGGATCGTTGTCCATGCTCGTCGCTGTCACCGGTTGCGGCTGTATGCCGAATTGCTGCTGGACTGGCACGGCAATCAATGCTCTGAGCCTGCTGCGCGATCTGTTCAACTATCAGATTGCCATCTAACACTGAGCAAAAGCATTGGAGGTAAATGTGATGTTGAAGAGAATTGCACTAGTAGGAGGCGCTTTGAGCGTTCTTGTCGGAGCTGGTGGCGCCGGCTGTTGTATGCCGAATTGCTGCTGGACAAATACGGCAATCAGCGCTCTGAGCCTGCTGCGTGATCTGTTCAACTATCAGATTGCCATCTAATGGCAGAGAATTGAAGCTGGCCGATTTGGCCAAGCCTTCATGGTTGCTCTGAGGCCAGAGCAACGCCGAATGATTTGCGGCGGTCACAACATTGTTCGGCGGGAACCAAGGGGTTGCCTTGCAGCCCTCATCGTTCTCGATAAGCGGGTAAGAGTAGGATAACTGCTCTTGGGCCACGCGCAAACAATGTTGCGGCCGCCGCCCTTTTTTACCCATCGCCTAAACCAAGGGACTCACCACAAAGGCATGGGAGTATGCTTAATGATGGATAAAATGCTTTTTGCGGTAAAAATACGCCTTTGTGCCCGCCTCCCGCGATTTGCGCCGGAAGGGGAACAATGGATATGATCCATACCACATGCGATCCGGGATGGTCAGCGCGCATTCCTGATTATGGCCAGAGCGGCGAGGCCATATCCAATACCCAGTGCAATCCATAAGCCCCGCCACTGCAAATGCCTACACCCGCTTCGGTATGGTATTCACCGAGGATGACCGCCTGGTGGCCGGTTGAATTCATCCAGGCCGTGACCACCTCCTGGGGCGAGGTGTGTCCACGGGCAATATTCTCACCCACGGACCTCCAATCATAACCAGCGGCCTGCACGCGATCTTCCGGGCCCTCGCCCGTGTAGGGATTGATATGGTCCGAGGGGAAAAAGTCACCCTCCACCATGGCGCAGCAGAAATCCTGGGCTGCCTGATTAAGCTGGCTGTTCAGCGTAATCGCTCCCAGGCCGTAAGCGGCCCTTTCCTGGTTGATCAAGGCCACGACCTGGGTCCGCCAACTGTCCAGATTGGCGGGCGTAGCGCACGATCCGTCGTTGGAGGTGTTTGTGTTCCCATCCGGGTTCCAAATGGTGTTTGGATCCCAGGTAACGGTCGGCGCGCAAGACTCGCCCATCAGAGCCGGCCAAGCCAACAATAACAGCAAGAAGATTCGTGATTTCATGATGAATGCCCTTTCCATGACCCCACTGAACCAATGGGATTCAGACCTGTTATTTGTTTCGTCCACGAATTGAATAACGCCACGACCCACGGCGCTTAAAACCATCTTATCGAGGGGGGGGAGGGTAGACAATACCTTGGGGTTCAACGATGACATGTTTTTTGTCTGGCTCAGGAGCCCCGTGGCCCCCGCCCCCAGCACGGCGAGTTCTTGATCCGTTTCATCGTGTCGGCCGTTGTGTCCCAGTTGCCAAATGTTTTTCCCCCCGTCACAATACCGGCCATGAATACCGAACCTGAACCTATATCCAGCGTCCCCCCGGCCGCTCCGGCCGCCCCGGTCGCGGAAAGCCGGCGGATTACCCTGCTCGATGCCTTACGCGGGCTGTCGATCCTGGGCATTGCCGTGGTCAATGTCCAGTTCTTTGCCTGCCCCGTCTTGCGCTTGATGAGCTGGCGATGGGACCAGGTGCCGCGCTCCGAGGCGTTCGTCCGGGCGGCGATCACCTTTTTCGCCGAACACCATTTTTTCTCGATTTTTTCCATCCTTTTCGGCATGGGGCTGGCCTTGCAGTATCAGCGCGTGCAAGAGGCCGGAGAACGTTTTGGTGGTTTGTATTTCCGTCGTTTGTTTGTCCTGTTGGCTTTTGGGATCGCGCACGGCATTCTGCTCTGGTACGGCGATATTCTCGCGCTTTACGCCTTGGTGGGGTTTATCGTTTTCTGGTTCCGCAACGCTTCGTCCAAGACCCTGTTGATCAGCGCGATCGTCATCTTCATGGTTCCGGTCATGGTCAAGATGGGTTTAACGCTGCATCAGCCAAACAAAGAGGTGCCGAGCCTGGTTGAAACCAAGAACAATCTCATAGCCGGTTTTGAGGCCGAGATAAAAAAACGATCGACTACGCAAACCGCCCCGTCGGACGCGCCGCCCGGCGAACCGCCGGCCACCCAAAGGGCCAGGGCCACGGCCGAGGACGCCGAGACGAAAAAGGCAATCGCGTTCAACAAGCTATTAATTCGTTTTATCAACTGGATGGCGGATGACACGAGGATTTACCAATCGGGCAGCTATCGCGAAATGTTATTGCATCGCCTGGCGTGTTTTGCGATGTTCAGTCCCGGAGTGGCCGTTGATCAGATGGGCTGGCGAGCCCTGGCGTTGATGCTGTTCGGCATTTACCTGTTCAGGCGCGGTCTGTTCTGTACGTCGCGGTATCCCAACTCGGTCTATCGTCGCCTGACGTTGATCGGTCTGTTGATTGGCCTGACCCTGCAAACCACCGGGACTCTGATCCATGCCCGCGCGCCGAATGTCGTCTGGGCGCTGAATTATTACTTTATTTGCATTTATCTTGGGAGCATGGGCATGGCTCTCGGCTATATGGGCATGGTGTATTTACTCTATCAGCACGCCTGCGGGCGGAGGTGCTTCCAGCCGCTGGTGGCCGTCGGCCGCATGAGCCTGACCGACTACATCGGCACCTCGTTGCTGTTCGGTTGGATCTTCTACGGATACGGACTGGGGCTTATTGGACAAGTCACCTTTTTCGAGGCCGAACTATGGACCGCCGGCGTGCTGGCTTTCCTGGTTCTTTTCAGTGTGGTATGGCTGAAAATATTCCAAATCGGCCCGCTGGAATGGCTCTGGCGGACGTTGACCTATCTGCGATTCGTTCCGCTATTTCGTCGGCGCGCGTGATCTCAAGAGATTGTCTCGATCTTGATGCACGTCTGACCATCGCTCGTTCAGGGCATGCAATTTTATTTTTCCACCGCTTCGGGCAGACGAAAATCCGTTAAACCTTTTGAAATAGCCCGGTCGATATACACTCTCCGCGTTGACCGATGCGGTGAGTAAGCCGAGTTTCGGTTGAAGCGGATGAACAAGCCCTAACGTATTGTGGATGATACTTACAAACACTTGCCCTCAGGAGAAAAACCATGTTCAAGAAAATGAGTTTGATGGCTGTCGCGATGATGCTGTTCCTGATGAACGCGGCTTGCTGCCCGATTACCGGTGGGGCGATGGCCCTGGCGGCCATGTTGATGGCCGGCGGCGGTGACGCGGCCCAGTAATCCCGCGAACGTACGGCCATCCTGAATCAGTGTTCGCCGCTGAACGCATTATCCGGACGGTCTCGGATATCCGGAGGCAAAGGGGAATACCGAAAGAGCGCAGTACGACAGCCAAGCGGCATCCCACTGACTTAGGGTTCTCGTGAGAACCGAGAATCATCGACGAATCGTTCGGATTTCGATCGAGAACAAAGCGGGGTTTGACATGAACGACAACGGCACCCGACGGTTCATCCGTCGGGTGCCGTTGTGTTTCTCGAATCATCGAGAAGTTCCTTGGTCGGGGCGCAATTAGTTCCCGGTTTGGCCTACTCCGCCGGCGGCCAGAGCGGCCACGATCGCGGCGATGGGGGCCAACCCGGTCAGCGCACAGGTCGCGCAGCAGCCGGACAACAAGAGCGCCGATAACAGCACCGACACATAAGCGATCTTCTTCAACATTTTCCTATCTCCCTAATAAAATGACACAATTCCAAGACGCGAGATCCCCCCGATTCGCGCAACAGAGCGAAATCCTAACTTTCTCCCCGGACGGCGTCAACGGTACTCCCAAGCCCATTTTCAGACGAGCGGGAACCCTAAAGTGAAGCTTGTATTGTGATTCTTGTCGAGCAAGCACGCGGATGCGCGCTCCATACCGCCGGTTGAGGCATCATCCTTGCCCCCCCCGGCGATGCATTAAGAAACACTTCGGTCTAAGGCATCGGTTGCCCAACCTTCATCGGTATCAGTCTCACCGGTCCGAGGAGACCGGAGGGGAAAGGCTGCCAATCGGCCGGGGTGGTGTTGGCCCGATTGATGTACATGAACAGATATTTGGCCCATTTCTCGCCGCGGCGTTCCATGTCGATGATACGGTTGGCGGCCAGATTGGAGGCCTCAATTTCCAGAAGATTATCCTTGTCTTTCAGGGCCGGGCCCATCGCGATACGGTATGGTTGGCTGAAGAGTGTGCCGAGATCTTGGCCGTTGAGGCGAATTCTCGCGGTTTGGCAGACTTGCCCCAATTCGAGCATCCAGTCATCAGCCGGCCCCTCGGGCTTGTCGAACGTAACGGAATAACGGGCGGTGCCGGAAAAGGCGCGGTAGGGCTTTCCGGCCTCGGTCGGATCGAAATCGGTCCAGGATTTGAGGTGCTCAACGGTTACAGGCGGGGGCAGGCTCGGCCCGCCTTCGATGAATTGTACCTGCCACGGCCCACGAATTTCGAGCGGCATGCCCGCCGGCCAGGCGCAAGCCCAGCGCGGACCTTGAGGAGCGTGTTTAAAAGCCCGCATGATTCGCGATTCGCCGGGGGCCAGTTGAAGGTAAACATCGAGGGTGCCTTTTTCGTGGCGCCGCGTGTCGGCCAGGCCGCTGTGGCCGGTCATTGGATTGAAGATAGCGGCGGTGGCGGCCGGCACGGAAAGGGATACCCATTGATCCACCGTTCGGCGGCCGGGGTTCGTGACAAAGTAGACCCATCCATGCTCGTCCGCGCGGCGAATGAACTCAATACCCAGATCAACCATCGGCTCGCGGCGCAGGGTGGCGGTATCCAGCAGGGCCCGGAGATTGTTGCCGAGCAGGAAGCGGCCTTGGCCGACCTTGGCCTGCTGAAGTCCCGGCGTGGAGATTGGCTCAAAGTGGATTTCGGACAGAATTTGTCGCAGATTGGCCCGGCGAAGGGCCAGTTCGTTCAGGCCGGGCACGTCATCGGGCAACGCACCGGTGACCAGAATAGTCGCGCCCTGACGGGCCAGCTCGACGATGCGTTTCATGTTGTCCGGTTGGATATATTTGCATTTCGGCAGAAGGATAGCTCGATAGGAGCACTCACCGGAAGTCAGGCCGTCGCCGCTGAAGGCCACGTTTTCGTTCAGTTGTTTGTCGGAAACGAAGTCGAACGAATAGCCAAGATCCCACATGTCGCTGGCGGCCAGATGCAACCCGCGAGCCCCGTGGCGCAACCAGCTCTCGGAGTTGTGTACCTGAAGCGGTACCAATAGTTGGCCCGGTCCCGTCTGCATGGCCCAGATATCCTCGATAGGGAAATAAATCAGGGTGTCGTTATCCGCATGGCCGGCCTGGAGAAATGACTGACAACGGGCGATATAGCCGAAGAAAGCCGGCATATCGCGCCAGAAGGGATTGTAAGGACCGAAATTGGTTTCAGCGTAGAACAGCCAACCCGGCCAGCCGGCGTCCTTGGGGGAATAGACAATGCCGTGAAACGTCACATGGTTGACGCCGAGGGTGAAAAGCACGTCGAGAGCGGCCTTGGCCTCGGCGGGAGAGACCCGGAAATGGTCGCTCAGCCAAGTGAAGGCTTCGCAGCAAATCCGGCGCTTGCCGGTTACATTGGCGGCCGAGGCGGCCATCTTGTTGACCAAAATATCCGGGATATCACCACCCACCGTTCGGAACATGCCCACGGGGATGTCCAGGCCACCAAACGTCAGATAGGAAGTGCCAAAGGCCTCGGTTTCCGGGATGTCGGCGGCCGCGTAGATGTCGAGGATATTGCCGGGCGCGCCGTGGGCCTGGTTCCGGGTGATGACCCCGCGAGCATGTGACCAGCGAACCCAGGGGGTGATGAAGTTTTCCAAATGCAGGGCCGCCAGCGTGGCCCGGTAATCGGAACGCACCCGGGTGATCAGATCGCCGGGGCCCTTGCCGAACAAGGCGGGCAGATAATACTGTAAACGATATCCATTTCGGGCCTCGAATTCCTTGAACAAATCGTCCGCCCAGTCGCCGGCGTACTCGTAGGAGTCGTGATAAAAGGCTCGGGGCATGTGACCCTTGTAATCAGCGAAAGCCTTGTCAAAGCGTTGCAGATAGTTCGTGATCGCGCGTTTGCTGAAGGGATTGGTGGCGTTACCCTCGCCACCGGGAGCAGCGCGCTTGACCTTGCGGCCATCCTTGGCGGATTGGGAGATGGCGTACAGTTCCCATCGGCCGTCAGGGGCGGTCCAATCGAGATGGCCGTTGGCATCCACTTTATCCAGCAGTTCGACCGGTTCACCTTTGTCGGGGAACGCCATCAGGGTTTGCAGGGCGGATTTATCGAGGGTTTCCTGCAACTGTTCGCCGGCCGCGAGCGTGAAGGTTTGTCGAACCACGTGGGCGTCGGCGTCGGCGTCGCTGACGTTGGGTCCACCGAAAGGCCAGCCGGTGCCGCAGGACATATCGATGCCCAGGCCGAGCCGTTCGGCCTCGGCGGTCGTGTGGGCGAGCATGTCCATCCATTTCGGAGAGAGGTATTCGATATACTGATCCTCGAAGCCCTCGGCCCCATAAATGGGGATGATATGCAATCCGCCCAGGCCGGCGGTGTTGTACATTTCCAGATGGCGGGTCAATTCCGCCTTGTTCACCGCGCTGCCCAACCACCACCAATAGCACCAGGGTTTGTATTCCTTGGTCATGGCCGGCCAGTCCAGGGTGTCGGAGGCGGTTTTCTCCTGTTGGCCGAAGGCCTGATCGACAACCGATGTCCCATACAGCAGGGCGGCGGCAAGTACAAGCATCCTGGTACGGCGGATTGGCGTACGCATACGATTCTCCTTTGAGCTTATCCCAGAAACATATTGCTCGGAGCATAAATCATTTTACTGACGGAGTATACCCCACCCTTGAGATTTCTAGGTAAAGCGAAGAAATCCAAAAGAATGGATCCCCCGCCCTGGTAAGTGTACGTGTCCGTCCTCAAGCCGTAAGTGTCATCGCAAATCAGTGGTGCTCCTTATTATTCCTCACGGGTAAGAAATAACTTTCCCGGCGAAAATTGAGCAAAATACATTATCATGTCTCGAGTGTATCTGGAAACGAGTTTTGTAAGTGCTTATGTTTCCCGGCGCGCGGTTGTAGGTGACCTATGATGATCTCGAACGAAGAAGGTTCCTGGCGGAACGTGATTGTCGATGAGGTGTGCCAGGTTCGCGAGGCGATCGACGAGGAAGTTGGACATGATTTCGAAAAACTTGCCGAACGAGCGTGCCAAGTCGGTGAAGAGTACCGTAGAACCCACAAAAGCAAGGTCGCCGAATCGCCGCCGCCCCATCCATCCGTGCGGGGCGGTTAATCCCGCTGCGTGATGTGATGCGGCCGGCCCGGTAGCACGATTTTGATACTCGTAGCAATAACCACGGTATACCCGAGCATACTCTACGAATAAATAGAGACGACCGTCCCCCAATGTCCAATGTCATCCTATTATCCCGGCCGCAACCTGAAACTGTGGATGTCTATGGACCTACGGATTGTTTGTTAGGCGACGATCTGACTGCCAAGGCTTTGATTGCAGCCCAGGAGACCATTGGGTTTGGATCTATGCGGGCCTCTTCAAGTACAGACAAGACTCGCGGATCATCAATGAGGCCGAGCGCCTCAACGGCAGCCTCGCGAGTAAAGATGTCTTGATCCTTCGTTGCCTCTGACAGAGCTTTAACCGCGATAGGATCCTTGATCCGTCCCAGTTCGAAGGCCGCCGCCTCACGAACGGTCGGATTAGAATGCTTCAGGGCAGAGATTAACGATTCTACAGCGTTAAGGCGCCCCAATGCATGGGCAGCCGTGGCGGATACCGGACAATAGAACTGCTTACAGTTGTTATCAAGCCAGTCACCATCATCCAGAGTCTTGACCAGAAAAGGTATAACCGATGGATCACCAATATGGCCCAATGCAATGGCCGCCGACATCCGTACCATTCCACGATTGTCTACCAGAAGTGGCTTGAGTTGTTCGATAGCATGACGCTCGTGCAGCTTCCCCAGGGCAATCGCGGCTTCTGGCCGACCCCAATACTCTTCCCGTTCAAGAATGTTCATGAGTGCTTCGGATGCCCTTGAATCACCGAGTTCACCCAGCGCCAATGCAGCAAAACCGCGGGCATAATCGTCGTGCTTCAGCGACCGGATCAGCGGCTCAACCGCCCGTCGGTCGCCTAATTCCCCCAGTGAACGAGCGGCGTAGGCACGGACGTGAACATCGGAACATTGAAGGGCGGCAATCAATGGTTCAACCGCCCGCTCATCTCCAATCCTCCCTAACTCTTTTGCTGCTTCACCGCGGAAAGGTTCAAAAGGATCGTTCAATCTGGCGTTCAGCCATGTGACGCGATTTTCCGGATCAATGGTGGCGAGGCGGGTATCGAGGGAATCGTAGTAGCAACCGATGTTAAGAAGAACCAAAAACAAACATCCCGTTGCGGCAGTCTTTTGGGGTCGTGATCGATTGTGTATCCGCATGCTCTGTATCCTGAAATCAAGACATACCCCTTGGGTCAGGGGACTGACGGGCGAACAGCGAAAAGATGAACCCACTGGCAACCGTATATCCCCACGTACATGCCCGAGGGATCCATTCTGAGGAACCAGTCCCCCTTATGATCGAAATCCGGTAACCCGATTTGCGCGATCTGACATCCTTCCGGTAACTGGTACAAAACCAGCGACTTCCGATCATGTTCAGGGATCACCGCCAAAACATGCGTTGCCGGACTGTAGGCGATATGCCGGTCATCGGTATTCGGTATTTCAGCGACGAGTTCCAGGGACGGCACCTCATATATTCGGATGCGATTCTGACGATTGCTCCTGACTTCGCCGATAATCCACCAGCGGTTTATCCAGTCGATTTCATGATTTCTGAATTGCCAGCCTGGGTCCAATCGCAATCGATTCATATGTTTGATTTCTCCATTTTCGGCAGAGAGCACGATCAATTGCGGCGATAGATCATTGGATTCGCTGATAGTGGCAAGCACGTAATGGCCAATACCCCCGATATAGCACGGATCGCGTCCGACCGGTGAAAGGGAATATTCCTCTGAAACCTGACGTGTCTGGCGATCCACATACACCAGGTGACTCGGAGCATAGGGGCGCGTATTAAACTGCTCGCGGATAAGCAGAAAACGCCGATCGTCCACAACCGGATGAGGCGCTGCCCTTATTCGCCACGAGCCACGGGACATGAACGGTCCATATCCAATAAGAGATGGATCGTCCCTGGCCAGATCCAGCAGAATGGCGGCACCATGACCATCATAGCCGGTCAGATGAAGAGCCAGGTGGCGCGATATATCATAATAGGAATCTCCCTGGGTATCCATGCGTTCTCCGGTCATATCAGGCCGTGATGGAACGCGAGTTCGATGAAGTTCGGTGCCGGTCCGCATATCGATGGTATAAATACCCGTCGGCAGTCCACTCAAAAAGCTTGTCCAGCATCGACGATGTAAGTAGAGGAGATGTCCTGTAGAATCAATGGCTACATTCTCAACGATATTGGGCATATCGACATAGAGCAACAGGCGTTCCAGGGTATAGTCACCGAAAGAGCGAGAATACGCGGGTGCGAGGCGATTGGCAGTGGAAGCGGTGATCGGCTCCGTGGGAATAAAACGGCTCTTACCGCAGCCGATCACGGTAATTCCACCAACCCAGATAAGAGTGATGCTCAGTCTTCTGTAAAAACAATTCAAAATAACTATCCCTCCAGTAGACCAAATTCATGAACTGGCGCCCTCAGACGTTGGATATTCAGGACAACTCTTTCCGCCCGAAAAACCTGATCTCCGATTTTGTGCCATTGGACCAGGGCTCGCGCGGCCTACATATGACGGACATATGCGCCTGTCCTGAATCCGGGACGCAAAGTCATATCCTGAAAAGAGATGAATTCTTTAGAGCTCCTTCCTACGGGCCGTTAGCATTCTTGCCGTAATAGAGCCATTCCCCGAAGTGAGTGAGCCCTTCCCAGAACTGATCGGTCTGTGTGGTCAGCAGAAAGCTTTGTTTACCACCGTTTTGCCTAAGTTCGGCGTGGTGATGATAGGGTTGAGTGCTTTCGAAGAGAATATAACGTCCGTCGGGGGATGGCGTTTCCTTCTTCCGGGCTTTGACCTGCTCATCGATAAATGCCGTTTGTGACTGAAGTCTACTGGCGGCAGCTAACTGCTGTTCGGTGGCCTCGCCGGACTTAACGATTTGCCAGCCGGTAGCCCCATACTCATAAAGAGTGAATTGTTTTTTGCTTTCATGAACCATGCAGCAATGGAAACGGGGAGGTTCAAATGCTTCCACCGAGAAATCAATGATCGGATTTGCCGGAGTCATATTATCAGCACCGGACAAGGATTCGAGCCGACTGCATTTACGATCTTCCACACGAATAAGCGTCACGCGAGTATCCTTGTCCGCGATGGGAAAAACGAGAATGTATCGCCCTGCATTGTCCATGATGAAGTCGCCGCGGTCCAATAAGACTGTTTTTCCGTTTGCACACTTCGTCCGCTTCACGGAAAAATTAGAGGCACAAGGTAACCCGTAGTTGATATCCTGCCAGACGAGGTAATACGAGTCACCGGTGAAACTTCGACTTCCCACCAGACCCGGTGAGCATCCGCACATCAATGCAATGGTTGCGATAACGACAAATTGATAAGCCATATGGACAGCCCTCGTTACCATTATGTCGCCGATTAATTTGACCGGATTTCCCATTTGACCTTGTCAACCGGATGGCCACTCTCTCCCTGCGCGCCGGGGCGCATTATCCCTTTTTCATCTTGGGCGGATCGACCCAGATCGGGCTGGACCAGGCGAGGTGGCCGTTGTGCTGCACGACACGGACATAGTAATAGTCCGGGCCCTCGGCGGGGTCGCGTTGGTCCTGGAAACGGGCGGTGGCCGTGTAACCGGCGGGATTGAGCAAGGGGCCGACGATGTGGCCTTCGCCGGTAAATCCGCCGCTTCCGGTGACGATATTGTTGTCGATCAGATCGGCCAATTTGGCCCGCACGGTCTGCTCGACGGGTTTGGTAAGTTGGATCACGAGTTCGGCGTCCGGTCCGCCTTCCAGGTCGAGCACCAGGGTCTTGGTCGGGTCTTCGGCGTAACATTTTTCCCGCGAGGTAAAGGATTGCATGCGGATTTCCGAGGAAGAGACCTGTTGCAGTTTGTCGCGCAGGTCTTCGGCATAAGGGCCGGATTGCCAGCAAGGAATGACCTTGTGGAATCGGCCGCCGTTGAGATGGACGGACATTTCCCAGTTGCAGATTCGCCCCAGGCTCAGATCGGCCCACGGTCCCCATCCGTATTGAATTCGACATTTGGCCCGGCCGGGCAGGTTGAGCCGCTCGCGGGCGGCGGGTTGGTCCTCCGGGAAATAACGATCGATCACCTGGCCGTTGCGGACCAGTTCGATGGCTTGAATGATGTCCTGCCCCTCGACGCGAACGTCGATCTGGCGGTCGCGGACGGCGGATAGCTCGGCGCCCATCGGCCGGCCGTTGAGGTTGACGTCGAGCATGATACGGTCACCGGTGGCGGCGTAGGTGCGGCGGGCACGAATCGCCTCGAAGAGGGCGGCGGCGGAGAGGTCCGTGGCCCAGATGCCGGCCACCCCCTCGCCATACGCGCCGGGATAGCCGCGATGATTATCCGTGGAGGCCACGAAGCCAAAACGCAGCCCCTTGCGCAACTGCGGCTCGATGGTGTTGGCGGCGGATCGGCCGTTGTTGCTGTGGCGGAGGTACGCAAAGGGGGCGTGAACGCTCATGGCGCAACCGTGCTCGGAGTAGATTTCAACGACGGGCGAGGGGCCGGGCCGGAAATAATCGAAGTTGGTGCCGCGCCAGCCGCGGTTGTAGGCGGGGTGGTGCGGGATGGCCACGATTTTTTTCGTTTCGACGAAGTCGAGCAGCTTGTTTATGTGGTCGGGCAGAAACAGTTCCGCGCTCGGTTCATCGGGGAACAGAACGCAGTAATCGCCGAAAAAGCTGGAATGCCATTCATAGCCGACGAGGGCGACGAACTTGTCGCTGTTGGCCTCGCGGATCAGTTGACGGGTCTTGGGCCAGTGCTCGGTGTTGGCCTTGAAGCCGTTGACCCACTTCATGTGCCGGTCACCTTCCATTTTAGGCATGTCATGCCAGCAGGCGTGGCCGGTGAAGGCGAAGAAATCCAGATGGCCCCGGGCCAGATCGATGGCCCGCTCCAGGGAGCCTGTCCCGTAACCTACGGCACAATGATTATGCAGATCGCCCCAATATAGATGAAAGGATTGGCCGTCGGGTGCGGGCTGGGCGCGCGACTCCGTCTTCAGGCCGGCCATCAGCGAGACGGCTACGGATCCTTTAACGAATTGACGGCGGGTCAGTGCCGAATGAGTCAACATGGCTTATGCTCCTGTGAATAGGGTGGTCGAATTCGCGGGTCCGCTTTTGAAGGATTTTAGCCGATCATCAACGCCCCGGCCAGATCAGGATGCGCGGCCGTGTTCGTTGATGGTCTCCGCTATAGCGCCAAGGCTCTTCGGCCAGCAGTCCGGAGGTATATCCTCGGTGACGCCGATCAGAAAACGGTCGTCCGGGGCGGCTTCGGATAATAATTGTCGGGTCGTTTGACGGATAACCTGCTCGGTAGCCAGGTGAACGGAGGAGGGGAAATTGATCCACAGAATTTTGTCTGGCCAGGCGGTCCGGGCCTCTCTTAGCGGTAAATCGCAATCAGGCGGGGGGGTGAAGGCCTCGATTACGTCGATTTTCGAGCGGGCGACGATGTCCTTGTACAGCCGCGTGTTTGCGTCCAGATGCACGCCCAGCAATTTGCCGCGCTCATGGAGATGGTCGGCGAACTCGTGGTAACAGGAGACGATGTATTTCTCGAAACGTTCCGGGCTGACGATTTGCGGATGCACGTTTCCACAGTAGAGCGTCAGCGGGGCGGGTGAAGCGGCGGCCACCGGATAGGCCCGGCGCATTTTTTGACAGAGCGACTCGTAAAGCGTCCAGAATTCATCCTCGTGGTCGAACATTTCATAGGCGGCTTGCTCGATGCCGATCAGTTGGATCATCATTTCCATCAATGGGGAATAGCCGAGTTGGGCCAGCACGTAGCCGTCGGCACCGAGCTGCTTGTCGAGCCGGTGAAAATTCTCGTAAGCGGCAACGGGCCGGGCATCGTCGGCGATGAAGCGCAGGACGCGGTAATCCTCCGGTTTCTTGAGGAAATAATCCAAGGTCCACGCGCTGGTGCCGTATTCCGGTTCGGTCGTCGTGGTCGAATAAACCTCGCCTACCGGGGTGCGCCAAGTCACCCGCTGGAGGTCCCTGCCGTCCTGGGTGAACGAGACGGTTTGCATGTCGCAGCGCGGGTATTCCCAGCGCAGGACATTGGTCCGCCAGACGATGCCGAGACCGCGCTCGCGCAAGAGCCGTTCCTGCTCGCCGCTGGGCAGCATCAGCCAGTAAATGGTAAACGGTATCCGATCCGGCCGCTCGCCGCGTAATACCGCCTCGATTCGTTCGCGAATGGTCATGTTCACTGTTCCTTGTGGCCCATATGTATGGCCGATAGGTGTTACCAATATACGATGTACAGCCCGGCGCAGAGGACGCCGACCAGCAGCCACCAAGGCCAGGGTCGTTTATATAGGGGTAAGCCGATGCGTTCCGCCGCCGGTAATTGGGCGGTCGCCCGGTTCCAAACCAGCGATTCGACCTCTCCGGCCCGTGGTGCCGGTGTAAAAAGGCTGATCGCGATCATCAGGGGCACGCAAACCAGCCAGGTGACCGCGCCCAGATAAAAGAAGCTCACGCCGCCATTACTCGCCAAGGCCGGCCACACGGTCGGGAGAATCTGTTCCAGAAGAAAAGACATCGGGATGCCGCAGACCATTACCACGAGGGCGGCCTGCCGGGTGGCCCGTTTCCAGAGCACCCCCGTCAGAAAGACGACCGCGACAGGCGTGGCCAGGTAAATGATAAACTTCTGAAAGTACTCAAAAATCGAAGGGAAACGTCCAACCTGTGGCGCCCAGAACATAGCGACGATCAGGACGACGATCCCAATGCGTTTGCCGATGGACACGAGTCGGGCTTCACCGGCCGAGCGGTTCACATGCTTACGGTATAAGTCCAGGGTGATGATGGTGGTGGTGGAGTTGATGAGGGCGTTGATGGTGGAGATAACCGCGGCGAGAAAAGCGGCAAGAATGAGGCCGCGAGCGCCGACCGGCACGAGATTTTTGATCATGGTGGTCAAGGCCAGGTCGGGCTTTTCCAGTTTGTACAGGTTATAGGCCAGCATACCGGGAAACACTTCCACGATCGGCCGAATGAGGGCCACGGCCCCGGCGGCGATGATCGCCATGCGCGTGTCCCACTCGCTACGGGCGGCCAGGCATCTTTGAATCAATGATTGGTTGGTGCAGGAATACCATAGCCCCGAGGTCAGGGGCACGATGAGCAGGGCCGGCCAGGGAATTAACGGATGGTCGAGAGGCTGAACCAGATGAGCGCGCGACGGTGGGGCGGCGTTTATCATGGTCGACCAGCCGCCATCGACGGCCTGCAAGCCCAGGATGAACAGCACGATGCTGCCACCAAACAGGACAAGAAATTGAATCACGTCCGTCCAGACAACCGAGGCCAGGCCACCATAGATGGTGTAAAGACCGCCGACCAGGGCCAAGCAGATGATGCCCCAGCGCAAGGGCAGGCCGAGCATATCCTGCATGACAAAACCACCGGCAAACATCACCGTACTGAGACTGACGAAGACATAAACCGCCACGGTGATAAGGGCGTAAACGTCCCGACAGGTCGCGCCGTATCGTTTTTCGAGATATTCCGGCATCGTGGAGATTTTGTTGCGCAAATATAAAGGCAGGAAAACCCAAATGAGCAGCGTATAGATCGGAAAGAAAAGCCAGCACCAGTTGGCCAGTACGAGTCCATGCTGATAGGCCTGGCCGACCATGCCGACCATCTGCTCACTGCTCATGCCACTGGCGACGAAGGAGGCGGTGATGGCGAACCAGGGGAGTCTGCGGCCGGCGAGAAAATAATCGTTCGACGTGGCCTTACCCCGTCGGCCGACCCAGAACCCGACACCCATGACCGCCAGGCAGTAAACCACGATCGTGCCGATATCGATGTATTTATCGTTCATTCATACCCTCACGGTCAGATTATAAGGATTCGATCTCCCGCCATCGCTCCGGAGTGAAGACCTTTTCGGTCAAAAGCCATTGTTCGGTATGCACCCGCTCCGTGCCGGGATAGAGTATGTCCAGCCCCCCCAGGGTTTCCATTTCGACGAAATCCTTGCAGGTATAGATTTCGACATTACAGCCGCTGTCGGGGCAGGCCGATTCCGGGGCGATCGGCGCGAAGCGGATGACGAACGTGCCGTCCGTCCGCAGCCAGGCCAGCCAGCCGCGATCCGTATACATACCGATCTTGCCGGTCTCGCCGCTCGGCTCGACGACGAAGAGTTCGTTACCGGGTTGCCACTGGGAGGTGGCGACGGCGAACGGCTCGGTGCCGACGCGATCCCAATAAACCGCCTTATTGGTCCGCCATTGCCCGGATCCGCTGCCCCAGGGAACGATGATCCGGCCGTAAGGTTGAATACAGGTCAGTGGCCAGGGCGCTCCGTGCCACATGAAAGGCCCGGTATTACGCAGGATGTGGCGGATTTCGAAACCTTCGCCCCGCGATTCAATTTCGAGAATTTTGACCACACCGTTGCGGCCCACCGGCCGGATGACACGCAACACGGAACCGGCGATCTCGGCCGGGCAGGGATCGTTATCGGGTTCATAGGATTCCATCGATTCAGGTGCGGTCAGGAAGCGGTGCCCGCCATAGATGTGCCAGCCACCGTAAGACAGGCCGGTATGGTCTTCGTACAGAATGTTTTTGCCGTCGCCCCTGCGCAGGGACATGATCCGCGGCCCGATCTCGGTCACCACAATCAGCTCCAGCGGGCCGTGAATGCAACGATAGGCCTCGGTCCATTGCTTGAAACGGGTCGGTTCGATTTTCATATCAGGTCATCCATGAAATCGTTACGGCAGAATCCTATGGGTCAGCCCGCGTTGATAGGCCTCCAACCTTCGGAAGCCCTCGGCATATCGGCACCGGGCGGCGAATCCCCGGAAGCGGGCCTGGACCTCGATCATCTCCAGCATGTCGGTGTCGGCCAGTTCCTTCATGGATTTAACCTGACTGACGTGACAGGCGAGCATCCTCTTTTTGGTTTCCATCACCGGCGTGATATCGACATATTCGGTCGGCTCGAAGCCGATACCGCCCAGGTTATCCATGTAGTACACCTGCGTCTGGGCAAAACGGCAGGCAGGCTCCTTTTGGCCGGGGATGTGCGGCAGCCCCTTCTGAAAATACGAATCGAAAACCAGTTGCGATACATAACGGTGGTCCGGGTGATAGTCGTTCGGGCTGTGGGTGATGATCACGTCCGGGTCCGCCTGGCGAAGCAGATCGATCATGATGCTCCGTTGCCGTTCGTTGGGAAAAACCATTTCGTCGGTCACGCCCGGCCAAAGCAGCCGTGCGCCGATGATCGCCGCCGAGGCTTCCGCCTCGCTCTTTCGGGTGGCGGCCAGTTTGTCCGGCGGAATAGCCAGATCGCCCATGTCCCCGCGGGTGAAGACCGCGATGGTGATCGCGTGTCCCTGCTCGGCGTAACGGGCGAGGGTGCCGGCGCAGTTGATCTCGATATCGTCGGGGTGGGCCCCGATCGCCAATACATTGAACTTCGTATGGCCTGTACTCATTTGCGTTGGTTCCCGTTTGCGGTTTGCGTCTGTGATTTATCAGGGCCGCCGGTCGCGGAGATCAGATAGCAGGCGGCCGGGGCTTCCGAGAGTCGGTTAAAGGTTATCGAATTGTTTTCACCATAACGGCAGGCCTCGGTCACGTCGGCGTGAAAAAGTGGACAGGTCCACTGGTCCGGTTCATCTTCGCGATAATCGATGCGCGGAAACAGGTCCACGGAGCGACCGTTAACCCTAAGCGTGGGCAGGTTATCGCCGGCGCCCAGCGGATGCGGTTTCGCCGGCTTCAAAACCAGCCATAATCGATCCGCGAATGCCCAGGGTACTATTTTCCAGGCATCCACGAATCGGCGGTCCCGAAATCCGTAAGCCTTGATCATGGATTCGGGAAGCCGGCCCTTGCCCAACCATTCGATCACGGGGGTTCCCTGTTGATTCGGGTCATCATTGAGCCTATCCGTCAAGCTTGGATCGCTTGTTTGCAGTTGATCGAGGCTTAACAGTTCCTTAGGCAGATGAGCGTCCGTTCGCGCCCGGATGCGTTCCCGGATCGGGGGAAGAGTGAATTCGGCTTGCCATCCATCATCTTTTCTTTCCCCGGCAGCAATCGACATGCGGAACAAACCGGGGTTTTCCGGCGGAAGATTCAGGAAACCCTCATTGACGTCCAGAATAACCAGATTTTCGCCCTGAACGGAGGTGGTAAAGGTCTGGCCCGGCTGAAGGTTGGTGGGTTGCTGACGTTCCGGATAGATGATCCGGATGGACAGGGGTGCGGCCGTCTGCCGGGCAAATTGCAGCTTGAAGGTACGCGGGGTCTGGTCGTAATTGATCAGAAAGACCGCGCCTTTGGAGTCGCGAATTTTACTCATGACGCAGACTTCGTCGGTTTCCAAACACACCCGGTCGAGAGAAAGCAGTTCGGCATTGTCGGCCACCCAGTCCAGACAACGCCGGGTATAGAGAGCATCTTCCGTCGGCATCTTCAAATCGAGATATCCAAATACATAGAAGGGCGAAAAAGCCGCGGCGGCTACCAGGGTTGTTCGATAGCCGATAGTGTCGTGGAAATTGTATCCGATGCCGCAGTAGGCATCCGGTTTATAAAGAAATTGTTGCGGCTCGGGGTCGATATATCGACGAGGATGGCCCCAATTCGCATAGTGGGTCAGGAAGTAATACAAGCCGTATTCCGGCATCAAATATTCGTTACGACGCTGCCATTGTCGCCGACTGTGTCGGAAGGCGAGCAAGGTGGCCCAGTCGGCGGCAAAGCGGGAGATATCGAATCCCCGCACATCCGCCGGATGATTCAGAATAACCTCGCGCTGTAATTGCGGCCCGTATTTGGCCATGCCCAGGTGGCATTCGGTGTATTCGAGTTGAGCACGCGCCGCCCGGAAGTAATCGGCCACATTTCGATGGGCGGTGAAGGTGTCGACGGTTTTGAAGAAATCAAAATGGAAAACGCGCAAACCCAGCCGCGCGCATTCATCCAAGAGTTGATGTTTTTTCGCGAGGGCCTCCGGTTTTATCCAGACGCCCATGGGGCCACCGGCTTCCAGACAACCCCAGTAAATACCCGCCTCCTGCATTTTGTCCAGATTGTTCCGGGCCGTTTCGGATTCGCGGGCCAACTGGAGATACGCCGGCACGCCCCGGCCGCCGCTCCCGCCGCCCCAACAGATTGAGCGAATCCCAAGTTGACGGGCGAAAGCGATATGAGGCAAGGCCATCGGATCGTCGATCTCGATGCCCCATTGTCCCCAGCCGGCGTTCCAGTAAGACCAGAAGCCGCGTTTATCGTACTCCATCTTCCGTATGCGCAGGAAATTTTTATACCAAAGCCACCCGGCAAAAGGCTCGCCGGGTTCGCCGGCGAAAACGCCCAGATACCATGGCTCGCTGTTAAATTTTCCATGCGTGGAGTGATCCATCCCCGTGTTGTGATACAGGCCCGGTTCATCCACCGCATAGAACCAACCTCCCACACCCGCAAACAAGCCGCCACGCTCAATGGAGATCAAGCGGGGGGCATCGAATTCCCCGAGCTTGAGGACGTGCGGCTCAGCCTCCGGGATATCCAATTTCCCGTAGACGAGTCGATTCAAAACCATAGGCACTTGGCCGCCATCGATTTCCAGCTTACGTTCGAGCCAGAAATGGTTTCGCTTGAGCCGGTAGACGATGTTTACCGTGATATTCCCGAATAGTTCGGTCAAAACCGCCCCGGATTGCGTCGGCTCGTTGATCAGACGAACGTGCAGACGATGGGCCTGTGCCTGGCCAAACATGATTTCGATAGGTTGGCCGTTCTCGCCTCGTAGAGCGATTCCAGTTTTATCTTCTTTCAATAGGGTCTTTCGCGCGGTGACTCTGTTTTCAATCGCCCGGATAATCCCTTGTTCGGCATCGATTTCCACGGCCAGGAAATCGTTGGCCAGGATGACCGTATTATCCTGCCGCGTGGCGGTGCATCCACCGTTCGGTTGCCCGGCTAGCGCATTGGGGACGGCTGGGTATACCGTGCAGGCGATGACCGCGGGCGGATGGGTGGGGGACAAGCTTTCAACGGCCTGCCCAGAAGCCGCGGTCGAGAGAGAAACGTAGAATATCGAGGAGACGGCGCGGGCAAACCATCGGTTGCCCCCGACCTTGCTTTTTATGCCGGGGCCTTCACGGTTTATCATGCAGCCTTCTCTCTCAAGTCAACTGTATCCGTGGGGCGATTTCCAATACGTAGCCCACGCAATCGGCGATTACCCCTTATCCATCAACTTAATCGATTTGGCCAAGGCGTCGGCCTGTATTTTCGCCTCATCGAGGGGCAGGAAAATCAGGCTGACCGTGACCAGACGGGGCATTATGTCCTCCACCACCGGGCACAGGCCGTCGCGATATTTATAATCGCTTAATTCGGTAAACGGCGGCGTGTGGAAGGGTACACCGTTGCCGTAAATATCGCCCTTCCTGAAGAACTCATATTGATAGGGGGCGATCTCGTTGAAACCGAAACGCAGGCCGATATTCATTTCGTCATTCAGCTTTTTGAACCGATCGTAATCGAGGCCGTGCTTATCACCCTCCCAGGTACAGGCAAACCAATAGCCGGCCTGGACCGCATCCTTGGGGATATGCCGTTTCTTGAGCCACTTACAGCCCTCGATCGCGTCGTTGAAGATTTTAAGGCTGACATCGTAGTAATCATGCACGATCCTTGCGACGCGCTGGAGCTGGGCCAGGCCCATGGCCGCGGTCATTTCGTTCATCCGCCAGTTGAGGGTCATGCGTGTCGGGCTCTCGCCGGAGAAGGCCCAGATGGTCTCGAGCATTTCCGCCAGGGCCGGGTCGCGCAGGGTAATCATGGCCCCGTCGCCGGTGGAGAGCTGCTTGAACTCCTGGAAGCTGAACATGCCGAGGTCGCCGAACGTGCCGACGTGTTGGCCTTTCCAGTAAGCACACACGGCGTGGGCGCAGTCCTCGATGAGGAACAGTTTGTGTTGCGCGCAGATGTCACGGATTTCGTCGATACGGGCGGGCAAGCCCCATAGATGCGTGCAGATGACCGCCTTGGTGTTCTCGGTGATATTGGCCCGCAGCGAATCCGGATTCATGTTGTACGTGTCGGCCTCGATATCGCAGAAGCGGGGGATGCAGTTGTAATACAGGGCGGCGAGGGCGCCGAAATGGACGACGGGGTCGCAGATGATTTCGTTGCCGGCCTTGGCCCCGCTGATGCTGACGGCCTCGGCCAGGGCGCACATGCCGTTGTTCCGGGCCAGAGCGGCGTTTGCCTTCGTGAACCGGGCGAAAGCCTTCTGGAACCGGGCGACGAAGCCGTCTTCATTGAACAGGCCGGTCAGTTTGCCGCGTTTGAGCAATTCCTGGAAATAGCCCAACTCCAAGTCGTCGAAGCCCCGCATTTGCCGGGCGAATGCGCCGTAATTCATACCCTCAGTCTCCTATGCAAATAGCCTTGCCTTTTTCCGCGGACTCGATGGCCGCGAAGCAGGCGGCGCTGGTCCGATACGCGCTGTCCACGTCGTTCAGGCACGCGGCGTCCGCGACCAGCATATCCACGAAATGATCGATGAGTTTGTTCCACGGTTCGCTGATGCCGCCCTGGACGTTATCCGGAATCCAGGCGGCGGGCAGTTCGATACAGTCGTTTTCATGGCCAGCCTGGTCGAAGCGGGGAATGCCGTCCAGCCAGACGCGGTTATTGATGACCGACCCACGGGTGCCGTAGAGCTTGAAGTTGAAGGTGAAGGGGACGATCGGTCCGACGCAGCAATGGACTTTGCCCAGGCCGCCGTTCTTGAACCGGAAGATGGCCAACGCGGTGTCCTCGGTTTCAACCTGCTCGGTACGGGGCAGAAAAGCGCCTTTGTAGCACATGACCTCCGTTATATCTCCGCACATATAGCGGATGAGATCGACGTTGTGTCCGCTGCCTGCGTGAAAGATGCTGCCGGCGATGTCCTTCTTGCCCAACCAACTCCAGATGGGCAGCTCGCCCGGCACGTAGTGGATGTAGTCCGATTCCACCAGAAACGGTTTACCCAGATCGCCGCGGTCGAGCAGTTGTTTGGCGTACTGATAAAGCGGGTTGAGCCGCCGATGGTAGCCGATCAGATACTTGACGCCGGCCTTTTTCACCGCGTCACGAATGCGCTTGCAGTCGTCGAGGGTGATGGCCATCGGTTTCTCGCAGAAGATATGCTTGCCGGCCTGGGCGGCCTCGATGCACATCCGCGCGTGTAGGGCGTTCGGCGAGGCGATGACCACCGCCTCCACGTCGGATTCGAGGAGCTGTTGATAGTCTTTGTAAGGGGCGCATTGCACACGGTTTTGTTCAAGGAAGGCCGAGACGTTCTTCTGCTCGGGATCGGCGATGGCCGTCAGTTGTACATGGGGATTGGCCAACAGATTGCGGGCGTGCTCGCTTCCCATCCAGCCCAAACCGATGACGCCTACCTTGATCGTCCGCATGTTCGATTCCTTTCCGCGCTTTCACGAGAGGTCCAGACGTGACGGGATTATAACCCGCGACCGGCGGGCCGGGCCAGTGTGCGCGCGGGTAAAAAGTTCTTGCTCGGCTATCCAAGTAGCGAACGAACACGTTTAATCGAGCGTTAGCACGGTCCCCGGCAGAGCCTCCCGGGATTGGCCGTTGATAAGCACGCGGTTCAAGCTTTCCAATGGGGGAACGTGCAGCATCACCTTGCCGGGAGCGTGATGGAAGTTTGGTTTCCAGGACACGTCCAGCGTCCGGCCTTCGTCGGCCAGCTTGAAGCGCAAATTCACCGGCCCGAACTCGGTTACGATCTTATCGAACTTCGTCAGGTAATCCGTTTTCAGCCAGGCCTTGGGGACCAAACGTAGCAGATGCAATTCATTATCGGCAATCTGATCGTCGATCACCGCCAGCCGGGCCAGGTCGATCATCAACGGATTGGCGAACACCGTCCCGTAGATGCCATGCCGCGTCTCGCAGGAGACGTAGGTTTGCGGTGACAGGGAACCGACCAGCAGGCTGTACATGCCTTCGAGATAGCGATACCGATCGCCAAGTTGCCAGGAATGGTAGACGTTCCAACTGTAACACGGCTCGGCGCTGGACATTTCATGAATCAGGATGGCCCGCTGGAAGAAATTGAGGCGGGAATCAAAGATTTTGGTGTTCGGACCTTCGCGGAAGAAGGCAACCGCGTCCTTCATCGCCTGGTCATCGGCTTTCAGCAACCCGCTCCAGACCAGGAACAGTGGACCGGCATCGAGGTAGAAGCAGTGGAACATGTCCTCGCCGTCGGACAGGGAGATCGGGACCATGGCTCGTTTTTCGCCGCGGTCGTCGGTCCAGCGCGGGGTATGTTTCATGGCTTCGGCCAGCGCTTCGGCAAAGCGGGCTCGGTAGGCCTCGGCTTCGGCGGCGAATTCAGCCGCCCGCGGATGGTTTAGCCGCCGCAACAGCTTGACGGCCGCGCATAGCCCCTTGTAATTCCAGCCGACGTTCCAGCCGGACTGGCAGGGGATTTTACGATCGGTGGAGACGGCCGGCGGGAGCACGCCGGGCACGCCATCGTGACCGGTGATCGCCCGCGCGTCCTTGATGAACGCGCACCCGTTGACGATCGCCGGTAGCCAGCGGTCGATAAACTCCCGATCGTTGGTAAGCAGGGCGTGGCGCGAAGCCATGTAAAGGATAGCTCCATGATCGCACAGCCAGTCGATAGAGGTCAGCGTTTTGGGCGAGGAGAAGTATCCGGGATGCAGCGTGTAACTGTCGCCCGGCGGCTTGACCGTACCCTGATTCAGTCGGAACAACTCAATATGCTTGTCCACCACGGGATGGTAACCGAGCGGATCGAGCATCATATGGGCGACCATGGAGGTTGGCGTGGGCCAGAGGGCATCGTATTTCCAGGACCCCGATAGAAACGAATACTCGCCGGTATCCGGGTTTTTCTCGGTGATGACGCGGGCGAGTTTCAGGCTGTGGGCCACGGCCTCATTCAGCCACGATTCGGGCGTATCGATACTCGCGGTGGTTTCCGGTTCGACCGCCCAGTACGTATCGCATTGTTTCAGGGCTTCCTCGAAACCAACGGAGAGTTCCGCCTCGATTGCCGGTCGCGAAGCCGGCATCATAGGCAATAGCAGATCGGCAAAGGCCCCACGGCGAACCGGCAGGGTCACGGATAACGAATAAGCTCCGCTGTCCGGCTCGATCTCGCTGAAGGCGAACACGTCGGCTTCCGTGGCGATGCCCATCAACCGAATACGGTCGTCTTCCTCCACGATCCGGCACCCATTGCGCGTGCCGGTCGAAAACATCTCTGCCTTCAGCGCCGAGGGATACTTGACCCTTTCCGGCCGGATGGTCAGATTTTTATCTTGAGGCATCGACCGCTCGATATGGGGAGCCGCCACATGCACGAAAATAACTGCTTTGTCGTTGTTTTGTAACTCGTCCACATGACTGACGGAAAGACGAATCCATGCGTAAAGCGGATCGATTCCGGTCTTGACCTCTCCGGTTCCCGGCAGATGGGCAAAAACCTCCTGACGCACAACCAGCCCCGGCCGGCTCAGCGGCCACTCGGTCCATAGCAGAGGCGTGGGGCGATCCGCCCAGCCCTGACGACCTACCCCGCCGTCGGGAAGGCTGCATAATTGGTACGGCTGACTGGTTGGCCGATGGGCCGGTTTGCCGTCCAGAGAGGGCGCGAAAGACAGTTGCACCCCCTGTCCATCCCACTTCAGCGTAGTGGCCCTTGATTTGAATACATGAGGCTGGGCGACGACCGTTCCGTCATAAACCACGTTGAAACGAAACAGATGGTTAGGCCAGCCGATCGGCGTCCAGACGTTTCTTTGCGGCGGCCACCAGGTGGCGGCCAACGCGGCGTCCGGTTCGGGCGGCGCGGCGGCTACCGTCGAGCTCAGCAGGCCGCCGACGATGACGCATACGCCAAGGAACCGCAACTTATGCGTGTTCATGGTTTGTCCTCCGTACAGATTCAGATTTGTTCGGGTTTCACCAACGCCGCAAAGCCCGGATGTTACGCGTTCACCCTTTGTCCCCTTCTCCAGTCATCAAGCCGATAGACGGGATTATCTTACTCGGCCCCAATCAGGTTGGCCATATTGTATAACCATCGCCGCTCGCCCGCGTGTGAAGCGGGCGAACGGCCGGGGGTCGTTCATGGCTTGGGCCCGCAGGTTACCACGGCGACGCGGCCCGGTTGATGGAAACCCGCAAAAACAGGCGATAGCGCTGTCCGCTCTCCGTCCTTCCAGCCTTTTTTGCGGGCCTCTTCGTCTTCCGGCGGAGTGAAAGTGAAGGCCGTCCGGTAGACCGCGACGCCCCACTTGTCCCCGGGTTTCGGGTTCGCCTGTACGGAGGCGAACGGGATCCGGAATTCGCCGATGTACCGGTCTTTCTCCCGGCGGACCTTGCACTCCCAGGGATCATTGTAAAGACTGAAATTATGATACTGCCCCTCGGCCAGAATACCGGCCGAATTGGCCACGAATTGGGTGTAGGTCAATTTATCGTGGTTGCTGTCGATAAATATCTCGAAAGCGTCATCCACGAACAACATGCCATCGTCGTGTTCTTTGGCCTTGGTTTTCAGTAAATCCATCCTTGGCTCCTCGCACTCGATGGCCACGTAAAAGGCGTCCTTTCCGTAAGCCAGGCGCACGTAAGTCGGCTTGTCGCTCGGTGACTGGTCCAGGCAAAGCAGAGGGCCGATCCGTTGAACTTTTCGCCAGGCCGGATCATCCAATCGCCCGTCAATGGTGATGCCCTCCACGTAGGTGGCCGTAAACTCTGGAACCGGTCCCTTCTGGGCGTCCAGATACCATTGCGGAATGAAGATGAATCGTTTCTTCGGCGGCCCCTCGGGAATCGCTTCGAGGGCGATTTCGGCCTCGTTGTTGCCTTCGTAGATTTCCCGGATCAGGTTGCCGCTGTCCACCCGGACCCGCACACCCTTGGCCTCGGGGCTGACCGTCCAAGGTAGCAGCACGCTGACGTTGCTGGGGACCATCTGTTTCGGCCGGGGGATGATCTCGATCGTCTTTTGGCCGATAAACTTGCCCGTGCCCAGTTCCTCGACCCACACGTCCACGGCCGTGGCGTCGAGGGTGCCGATGTTGTGGACACGAATTTCCAACTCGGCCTGGGAGCCGGGTGGGGGGGCGGCCGGCCGGGCGAAAATACTCCGCGAACTGACGGCCACGTCGGCCCGCGGTTCCCATTCCGCCCATTGGGCCACCTGGCGCAGCTCGAGGACGTATTCGTGCCCGCGCTCGAGATCGAAGAATACCTTACTACCCCGCTCGATGCCCACGTTTTCCTCGCGGACGATTTTATCCGGCCGGTCGTCGCCGTTGGTATCGATGCCCAGGGTCAGGTGATAGGTTCCCGGCCGCAGGTTGAAGAACTGCGCGCCGAATTCGCGGGTTTTCTCGCCCACGTTGCAGCATAGGGCTTTGAGGCCGGTCCGGCTGTTCTCCAGCAGGACGACCGCCAGCTCGTAGTCACCCTTCAGCCAGCGCACGACCGGCCGCGGAAAGCTGGAGGGGTCCAGGGACATGTTATCCACGCCGTAATACAGTAACGGGAAACCGCGACCTATATCATCGAGCGAAGCCTCATAATTGGCCACGCCGCCCAAGTCGTCGATATTGATCTTCTTGGCCTCCTCCATCTTCTCTGTCGCCAACTTGATGGCTTCCCGCCCGGCTTCAAGGGCATCCTTACGGCTCATGGGTTTTAGTGAGCCCCACCAGCGATTATAGGTTTTGTCATCCGTGGCCGCTCGATAAAATTGGATCAGCTCATCGCCGACGCGGGAATAACCTAAGTCCTCCCATTTGCCGTTCGGTGCCTGCACTTCAAGATTACTTCGGCGGCCTTGCCCCACGCGGATTCCATGCCCATCGGGAACACGGCCCTGCCGGGCCTCTCCGAAGAAGGACATTTCCGCTCGTGCCGGCAGCAGAAAATCGGCATCACCGGTGATCAGGTAACACATAATGAGCACCTGGTGAAGCTGGAAACGTTGCGAGTAGTAGATCACCGCGCCGATCGCCCAATTTTTGGTGAAACCGCACGGCTCGCCGGTCTTGAAAACGACCTCCGCGGGTAGCAGGCCGTAAGGTTTGCCCAGCGCCGTGCTCTTGGCTTGAGCGATCCAGGCCCGGCCCCACTCGACGATGTACTTGGCCAAGTCAGGATCGCGGTTGTACCAGAGTAGGTGTATCATGGGAATGGCCACCCGCCCGTTGACGGTGGCGTCCGTACCGTAATAAGCATGTTCGTACATTTCGAGCGAACCGAAGAAATTGGACCGGAAGTGGCGATGGCCCTGGGGGGTGATTCCTGTCCATTGCTCGATATGTTTAGAGGTTTGCATCAGTCTTTCGATCATGATGGGGTTGCCGTAATCTATTGTGCTCAGCAACGCCACCGTGCCGGTGGGGATTTCGCCGGCGTGGGCCGAATCGCGGGCCCCGCCGAGAAAACCGAGTTGCATGCTGTCGTGATGCCACGCCCACTCCACCGCCTTGTTCAGCGATTCGACGATACGCTGATCGTCGGCGGCCATGACCAGGATCGGCCAGGTCTCATAGAATTCGCAGTCATCGTCCAGCCCAAAACCGAAACTGCCGTCCTCGTTTTGCCGGTCGATCCAGTAATACACCGCTTCCTGCCAGGCCTTGAGCCCGCGGCATTCCATCACCGCCCATTCCGGCGGGTTGGCCGCTTCCGCGAACGTTCCAAGGCAACCGAGTAAAATGAACAAGCCGCCATAACCATACGATCGAGTCATCACCGTGCTCCTTCTGAGAAATAGATGGATGAATTTAACCTCGCAATTTTCAGGGTATTTCCCGCTCGCCTACAGGACCGACAGGCCAGCAGTGCGTTACGTTTCACGGTTTCGGACCAAAGGTGACGACGGCGAACCGGCCCGGTTGATGGAAACCATCGCGCACCGGCGACAGCGCCGTTCGCTCGCCGTCCTTCCAGCCTTTCTTGCGGGCCTCTTCATCTTCCGGCGGAGTAAAGGTGAAGGCCGTTCGGTAGACCGCGACGCCCCATTGGTCCCCCGGTTTTGGATTGGCTTGTACGGACGAGAATGGAATCCGGACCTCGCCGATCCAACGATCCTTTTCCCTGGTTATCTTACAGTCCCAGGGCTCGTTATACAGAGTGAAATTGTAGAACTGACCTTCGCCCGTAATCCCTGCCGAGTTGGCTACAAACTGAGTGTACGTCGTGCGATCGTGATTGCTGTCGATAAATATCTCGAAAGCATCGTCATCAAATAAAGGCTTGCTATCGGGCTCGGTTGCCGTGGCTTTCAGCAGGTCCATCCTTGGCTCCTCGCACTCGATGGCCACGTAAAAGGCGTCCTTTCCGTAAGCCAGGCGCACGTAAGTCGGCTTGTCGCTCGGTGACTGGTCCAGGCAAAGCAGAGGGCCGATCCGTTGAACTTTTCGCCAGGCCGGATCATCCAATCGCCCGTCAATGGTGATGCCCTCCACGTAGGTGGCCGTAAACTCTGGAACCGGTCCCTTCTGGGCGTCCAGATACCATTGCGGAATGAAGATGAATCGTTTCTTCGGCGGCCCCTCGGGAATCGCTTCGAGGGCGATTTCGGCCTCGTTGTTGCCTTCGTAGATTTCCCGGATCAGGTTGCCGCTGTCCACCCGGACCCGCACACCCTTGGCCTCGGGGCTGACCGTCCAAGGTAGCAGCACGCTGACGTTGCTGGGGACCATCTGTTTCGGCCGGGGGATGATCTCGATCGTCTTTTGGCCGATAAACTTGCCCGTGCCCAGTTCCTCGACCCACACGTCCACGGCCGTGGCGTCGAGGGTGCCGATGTTGTGGACACGAATTTCCAACTCGGCCTGGGAGCCGGGTGGGGGGGCGGCCGGCCGGGCGAAAATACTCCGCGAACTGACGGCCACGTCGGCCCGCGGTTCCCATTCCGCCCATTGGGCCACCTGGCGCAGCTCGAGGACGTATTCGTGCCCGCGCTCGAGATCGAAGAATACCTTACTACCCCGCTCGATGCCCACGTTTTCCTCGCGGACGATTTTATCCGGCCGGTCGTCGCCGTTGGTATCGATGCCCAGGGTCAGGTGATAGGTTCCCGGCCGCAGGTTGAAGAACTGCGCGCCGAATTCGCGGGTTTTCTCGCCCACGTTGCAGCATAGGGCTTTGAGGCCGGTCCGGCTGTTCTCCAGCAGGACGACCGCCAGCTCGTAGTCACCCTTCAGCCAGCGCACGGCCGGTAGCGGGAAGCTGGTGGGATCCAGTGCCCAATTGTCCACGCCGTAATACAACATGGGGTAACCGCGGCCTAAGTCGTCGATCTTGGCCTGGTAATTGGATACTCCGCCCAGATCGTCGACATTGATTTCCTTGGCTTGAACGAGTTTTTCGGCCGCCCGCTTGACGGCATCCTGTCCCGTTTCAAGCGCGAATTGGCGGGTCATGATTTTCGGCGCGTCCCACCAACGATCATAAGTGTGATCATCCGTGGCCGCCCAATAGAATTGAATTAATTCATCGCCGACGCGGAAGTACTGCAATTCCTCCCATTGGCCGTTGGGCGACTGCACCTCGAGGTTGCTTCGTCCGCCTTGTTTCAGGCGGATGCCGTGCCCTTCGGGTACGATTCCCTTGCGGGCCTGCCCGAAAAAGGCCAGCTCCGTTCGCGGCGGAAGCAGGAAATCGGCATCGCCGGTAATCAGGT
>CAZXSA010000006.1:0-46949 GCA_964642815.1 uncultured Planctomycetales bacterium
CTTTTTCCCAGTCGGGGTTCGGGCGGGCCCGCATGACGATTAACTGGCGGTTCGCGAAGCAGCGGATCATCAGATTGATGATCTCATCGCGGAAGTAATAATAGCGATTATACAGCGGAATGGCCGTCGACCACTGGCTGGCGATATCGATACGGCGAATGTTCTCGTCGTGAAAAGCCTCCAGCGGATCCCCGCCGGTCCATTGCATGAGGTTGTATTCCACCAGATACGGCAGGATGCCGATGCTTTCCTGCGGCGAAAATGTTTTGTTGGGTACATACGAGTAGCTGACCACATCGCCCTGCACAAAACCAGGTGGCAGGCCTTCCGCCTTGACTGGCGCAAAGACCACAAATATTGCGACAAAGACGGCGAGGTTGGTCATGGTATGCTGCATCTTATTCTCCGCGTACCGCGCAGTACTTTACGTATTCGCTTTCATAACTCAGCACCCGGGCGGTCGATTCGGTCCCTCCAAGCAGGGTTTGAAACGGTTAAAGTCGGCCTGGTCCACGTCGCCATCGTTGTCGAGATCGGCGGATTCGCAATCCGGTGGATAAGGAACGCCCGATCCTTTGAAGCAGGCTTGCAAGTATCCAAAGTCCGTGAGATCCACGTCGTTATCTTCGTCAAAGTCGCCGGGGGCGGATTGGGTGGTGAAACTCCACAAATCTCCCGTCGTTGTGCCCATAGCGTCAACTTCGTCGATCCGCCAATAATAGGTAGTCAAACGGTTCAGGATACCCGGGTCGTAGACGAGGGTCGATTGTTCCGTGCGATAAGCCGGCGGGTCGCTCTCTCCGAAATAAATCCGATGGGCGGTAGCTCCATGGCCGGCCGTCCAGTTTAATTGCGCAGACGTATCGACTTTCGTTGCCCCATCGGGCGGATCGGGATCGCCGGCTTTCTTCGAGGGCAGGGGGGGATGGACCGTGACGGTCACTTCGTTGTAATTCGAAAGCAACGTATCGCTGGCGGTTAGACGTAACACGTAGACTCCCGGAATGCTGAAGTGCGCCGAGGTGTCCACGGCGTTGGCGTCGCCGAAAATGACCGTTCCTGGTCCGCTGGACATGCTCCAGGTAACGGTCACCCGTGCCGGCGGATTAGGTTTTCCGTCATCGGTGACCGTGCCGTCCAGTTCGACGCCGTCGGGCATCGTGGTGATCAGATCGGGGCCGATCTCGACCTGCGGAGCGGTGTTGCCGTCCAATGAAGTTCCGCGGATAAGAACGTTGTCAATCCGGCCGGTGTCCGCGCTCGTATTGAATTGCCAGGCGAACCGAAGAGCGAAATTGGGATTGTTCGATGCGCTCGATACGCTGGTCAGGCTGATAGTTCGATGCGTCCATGCCGAGGGAAGGCTGGACCCCTCGATGAGGTTCTGTACCCTGGTCCACGGCCCGTTTACTCCGGCCGTACTGTAATAGACGGCCAGCCGGTCCACGCAACTGCCTGATACCAGCAGATTGGTTGTGCATGATCCGCTGCAACTGCCGCCCGGGGAGGTGTTCAAAGCGGCAATGACATCATATTCGATTTGGATGTTGTTGTACCCCACGGTTGGCACGAGGCGAGTCATGCGTCCGCCCTCGCGTTTGCAGCTGTCGGTATCGTTGGTGATCCCCCCGCCGGTGGCGAGCATGTTGCCGGCCTGCCGGCCATTGGTGGGGCTCCACTTAATCGTTCCGAAATCAAGGGAGCCGGCCCTCCATTCTTCCGTGGTCCAGCCATCCGGATCATCGTTAAACGGAAACCACCCAATGGTCCACTGGGGGAGTGACTGGACGGTTACATGCCAGGTTACCTGCGCGGAGCCTGCGGCATTGCTGGCTTGAACGGTGATTGTATAGGTATTGCCGATCTGCATGCGGGTGGGAATCCAACCGGAAACATAGCCGTTGGCATCCACGGATAGGCCTCTCGGTCCATCGATAACCGTCCAGGTCACTGGGCGAGAACCCTGGGTTAGATTCAATTGTCGGGCATAGGCGGCCTCCTGGGTCACGTTTTCCGGATCGGGAGTCACCGCTTCAAGCACCGGGATCAGTGGGTTCAGGTGGCCGAACTGGTTGTAGATCACGTCGTTGAACATGCGCATTTTCATGGCGACGTAGGCGTCGTGCCAGTAATCGAGCATGGCCTGGGAGTAGGGTACGCCTTCCGGGTTGGTTTGAGTGTAATGGGTCAGCGTCTTGTCGTAATACTCCAATCCACCGTGGCACGTGCGGTCGGTGGCGAATACCCACCAGTGAACCGCGGACCAGGGACCGGCTTTAAGGTGATCGTAATAGGATTCCATGGTTTCGATCGGGGTCGTGTAGGTGTAGTTCCAGTTATTCAGAGTACCCGGGCCCAGTTGGCCGCAAACGGCGATGTACCACATCATCGCGCCGGTGGCTCCCGACAGAACGATGTTGTTCATCAGCGCGTGGGTGTCGTTCCAGCATTCGGGAATCCAATTCACCGGGTCGCCGCTATTGGGGCAGTAGGATACATCGAGTCCCCCCGGATAATAACGGGTACGGAGTCGTTGCCACTCGTCGGAGTGAGCGCGAACATTTGAACGGGGGATGGATAAATTGGCCGGATCGAACGGACTGGCCTGACCGAACCAATAGTGATAAACATCCACGCCGATGGCCTGTGTATTGGTCGGCAGGAGTATACGATTGTACTGATACATGTCCGAAAGGCTTGCGGCATAACAACCGGCGGTAAAGCCAAGCATGTTGTACCAGCCCTTGATGTGACGAAACGGTTGCTGACCGTCCATGACACGCAGGCGAATCTCCTGATCGAATTTCGCGAATAATTGTTGCAACCCCGTCGTTCTCAGACCGCATTCGCCCTCGTCTCCAAGATCGGCGGCCAGAATATTGTTGATTAATTGCTGGCCGGTGGCCGTGTCGCCCTCCGGACTGACCAGCACGGTATCCCGGTTGGCCCAAAGCAACTCGAGTATATCGATGAGGTTCTGGTGGGCGTTTTTCTCCGGGTCGGTGTTCGGGCGGGCGCTCAGAATAATTAACTGGCGATTGCGAAAGCCGCGAATCATCAAGTTGATGATCTCGTCGCGAAAGTAGTAATATCGATTGTATAACGATATGGCCGTCGACCATTGGCTGACGATATCGATCCGACGAATGTTTTCCTCGTGAAAAGCCTCCAGCGGATCCGAGCCGGTCCATTGCAATAAGTAGTATTCCACCAGATAAGGCAGCTTCCCGATGCTTTCCTGCGGCGAAAAGGTTTTATTAGGTACGTATGAATAGCTGACCACGTCGCCCTGTACAAAGCCGGGTGGCAGGTCTTCCGCCTTGGCCGGTGTCGCGACCGAAAATATGCCGACGAAGACGGCCATGGTAGGCAAAATATGATGCATTTTGTTCTCCGCGTGTCCCATGGTATTGTATGTATTTATCATCAACAACTCAACAACCGGGCGGTCGGTTCGGCCCCCTCAGGCAGGATTTGAAGCAGGTAAAGTCAGTCTGATCCACGTCGTTGTCATCATCGAGGTCGGCGTTATTGCAGCCGGACCGCGGGGCGATGCCGGAACCGCTGTAACATTCCTGCAGGTGGCCGAAATCCTCCAGGTCCACATCGCCATCCTGATCGAAATCGGGCACTTTACCGAGGTGTACCGTTATCGTGACGGTATCGGCCGCGCTTAATTCCGAATCATTGGCAGTGAGACGTAACACATAGATGCCCGGCATGGTAAAAGAGGCGGTAGTCTCGGCCGCTTGCGGGTTGCCGAAGGTAACCTGCCCGAGTCCGCTTGCCTTGGACCAGAGGACCGTAACCTGACGCGGGGGATCGGGGAGGTAGTCGTCAATGACGGTTCCGGCCAGCAGGACGCCGGTCGAGAGGAGGACTTCCTGGTCGGGGCCGGCATCCACCGTTGGCGGATTATTGGTGGCCCTACGTACCATGATGCTGTCCACGCGGCCGACATCGTCCTCCGTGTTAAATTGCCATTTGAAACGCAGGGCGAAATTGGGATTGTCGGCCACGGCGGGTACATCGGACAAATCAATGCTCTGGCGGGTCCACGTAGAGGGCAGATCGCTCCCTTCGGTCAGCACCTGGGCCAGAATCCACGGACCGTTGGTGCCGTTGGTGCTGTAATACACGGCCAGTTTGTCCTCGCAACTCCCCTCTAGGAGCTGATTCGCGCACGATCCCGTGCAGCCGACCGTTGGGGGATTATTCAATTGCGTCGTGACATAATAGTCCACCCGGATACTATCGTAACCCGCGGTGGAGATTTCTCGGGTGATGATTCCCCCCTCGCGGGTGCAATTGTTGTCGTTATTTGTACCACCGCTGCCGGTCGAGCGGAGGTGGCCGGCGAAGCATCCCCCCGTGGCGGTCCAATCCATTGCACCCAGGTCATAGGAGCCGGATTTCCAGGTATCCAGGGTCCAGCCCTCGGCATCCGTATTGAAGGGGAAAAAGGCTACAACGCCAGGAGGCAGCGGCTCGACCCGTACCTGCCAGGTTTCCTCGTCGGACCCGGCGGAGTTGGATACTTGCACGGTGATGGTAAAGGTCTGGTTAGCCTGGTCGGCTTGGGGAGTCCAGCCGCTGACGTAGCCGTTTTCGTCCACGGTCAACCCCGCAGGTCCAGCCAGGACCGTCCAGGTGAATGGAGTAGTGCCACCCTGCAGGGTTAGCTGTTGATCATAAGCCGAGCCGACCCAGATGGTCTCCAGTTTGGGAGTGACCTCATTGAGTGTCGGGGCCAGGGAATTGAGATAACCAAACTGATTGTACACCACATCGTTGAACATCCGCATTCGCGAGGCGATGAATCGATCGTGAAAATCGTCCAGTTGCTCTTGTGTGTATGGGTCTCCGTTGAAATGGGTAAGCGTTTTATCGATATAGTCCAGGGTCCTGGCCCCGTCATGGTCGTTATCGAATACCCACCAAATCAGTCCGACCCAGGGACCGGCCGTGACGGAGTCGTAATAAGAGTCCATGGATTCGATAGGGGTTGTGTAGCTGTATCCGGGGATGCTGTCCGAGTTGCCAATGAAGATCATCATGGCCTGATTGGCCCCGGCGGCGGGCAGGCCGTTGAACAACGCATGTGTGTCATTCTTGCATTGTGCCGCCCAGGTGCCGCAAGGCGAAACGGTCAGGCCTTCCGGATAATAGCGGGTGATAATGTTTTGCCAGTTGTCGGCAATGCGTCGGCGTTGGGTTGAACTCATGGTCAGTGGATCGGTGCCGGTCCAGTAATGGTAAGTATCCACCCCGATGTATTGCGTGTTGGTCGGCAGGAAGAACCGGCCATAATTATCCACATCATTCTGGCTCGACGCATGGCAACCCAGCCCGTAATGCAACATATTGTACCAGCAATGGATGTGGCGGAAGGGCTGCTGGCCGTTCATGACCCGATTTCGGATCGTGCTGTCGAAAGTCGCGTAAATCGTCTGCAGTCCGCTGGTGCGCAGTCCGCATTCCCCCTCGTCGCCGGCCTTGATCATGAGGATGTTGTTGATGAGTTGCTGTCCGGTGGCCCGGTCTCCCTCCGGGTTGGTGAGCGTTGAATTCCGATTGTTCCATAGCGTGGTGAGGATATGCACAGCGTTATAAAAAGGATTGGCGTCTCCCGGTTTCCAATAATTGCGCAGGATGATTAATTGCCGTTTGGCATGACATCGGATCATCAAGTTGATATTTTCATCATGCCATGCGTCTTTCCGGGCGTACACCATGATGGCCGTCGACCATTGGCTGGCGATATCAATACGCCGGATGTTCTCCGCGTGAAAGGTTGTGAGCGGATAACTGTCGTTCGTTTTCAGCAGATCGTATTCGCAAAGGTAGGGCAATACGCCCGTCCCTTCCTGCATGGTCCAGGTTTTATTGGGTACATACGAATAGCTGACCACATCGCCTTGCACGTAGCCTGGCGGAAGGTTCCCTGCCCAAGCCCAAGAACCAACCGCCAATGATAAGATGACGCTTCGGGCTCCGCGAGAAAAAATATCCATCATAGTCCTTTCCCATATACCGCAAATCCACCGTCGGGAATCAAGGCCGGCATTTCGATTGCTTCGTCATGCTCAGCACGGGGGCGGTTTATTGGCCGCGCCCAGGCAGGGTTTGAAGCGAATAAAATCAGCCTGATCCACGTCGTTATCATCGTCGAGGTCGGCGTCGTCACAGCCGGTTCGCGGGGTGATACCGGAACCGCTGTAACATCCCTGAAGATGACCGAAGTCTTCCAGGTCCACGTCGCCGTCCAAATCGAAATCCCCCGGGGCCGAGCGGGTGGTGAAACTCCATAGATCGCCCGTTGTGGTTCCTTCGAAGTTGACCTCGTCGATCCGCCAATAATAAGGAGTCAACCGATCCAGCGTACCCAGGTCATACATCGTACCCGTTTGTTCCGTACGATAAGGCGGAGGGTTGGTCTCGCCGAAATAAACCTTGTGCGTGACCGCTCCGTTGCCGGCCGTCCAACTCAGGGTGGTCGAGAGACTAACCCTAGCCGCACCATTGGACGGGCTTGGACTCGTTGCTTTTCCTGGAGGGTTCGTATTGACCGTGATGGTCACCTCGTCATAGCTCGATAACTGGGAATCGTCGGCGGTCAGGCGTAACACGTAAATGCCCGCGGCGCTGAATGAAGCGGTGGTATCCACCGCGTTGGCGTTACCGAAGGCAACCTCACCAGGTCCGCTCTGCTTGCTCCAAGTGATGGCTACCTGGCGAGGTGGATCAGGCAGGTAATCGTCATGAACCGTGCCAGCCAGGTTGGCGCCGGCCGGGAAAACGATCCCCTGGTCCGGACCGGCATCCACCTGCGGCGGCGCATTGATGTCCAAGCTGGTGCTGCGCACGATGATATTGTCAAGACGGCCCCGGTCATGCACCGTGTTGAATTGCCATTGGAAACGCAGAGCGAAATTGGGATTGTTTGCCGCATCGGGGACGGCTGCCAGATCAATGATCTCGCGAATCCAGGCGGATGGCAAATCGGCCCCTTCGGTTAATATCTGGGCAAGCGTCCATGGCCCGCTTGTCCCGGTCGTACTGTAATAAACCGCCAATTTATCCTCGCAACTTCCCTCGAGTAGCTCGCTCCCGCACGATCCGGAGCAACCAGCGTTTGGCGGAGTATACAACTCCGCCATCATGTGATATTCAATCCGAATGTTATCGAAACCGGTTGTGGGAATCAGTCGGGTGATCAATCCGCCTTCGCGCGTGCAATCGTTATAGTTGTTTGTTTCCCCAGTGCCCGCCGAAAGAAGATTACCGGCCGGCATGCCCCCGGTGGAGACCCATTCCATCGTACCTATGGTAAAAGTGCCGGACCGCCAGCCTTCCATGGTCCAGCCGTCGGAATCAGCATTAAACGGGGAAAAGTGAATGACTCCAGGCGGGAGCGGCTCGACTCGTACCCGCCAGGTCTCGTCGTCGGAACCCGCGGCGTTCGTGACCCGCACGGTAAGGGCGATCGTCTGATCCACCAGGCTCGCGTCGGGAATCCAGCCGCTGACGTAGCCGTTTTCGTCCACGGTCAATCCCGCCGGACCGCTGACGATCGACCAGGTACGCGGGGCGGTGCCGACCTGCAAGGTTATCTGCCGGTCATAGGCAGCGCCTGCATACACCGGCTCCGGATCCGGCGACACCTCGTTAATTATCGGCGCCAGCGGATTAAGATAGCCGAATTGGTTATACACCACATCATTGAACATTTTCATCCGTGAGGCGATGAAGCGATCATGGAAGTCGTCCAGTTGGGCCTGGGTATAGGGGTTCCCCGTGAAATGCTGCAGGGTTTTGTCCAGGTAGTTATGCGTCCCCTCCCAATCGCTGCCGTCATCCTCGAATAGGTACCAGGTCAAACCGATCCACGGCCCATCTCTGAGCGGCTCGAAAAACGCATCCATGGTTTCGATGGGCGTGGTATGATAATCAGGCGGTGTACAGGAATTGGCGATGAACACCATCATGGCCTCATTGGCTCCCGCGAAGGTTAGCCCATTGAGTATGGCGTGCGTGTCGCTCTGGCATTCCGGAGCCCAACAGCTATTCGGGGATACGGTCAGGCCTGTGGGGTAATAACGGGTGATGACATTCTGCCAGTCGTCGGAAATTCTGCGCCGAGCGTCTGAACTCAAGGTCAATGGATCGGTGCCCCAGCCGGCCCAGAAATGGTAGGTGTCCACGCCGATGTGCTGAGTGTTGGTTGGGAACATGAATCGCCCGTAATAATTGACGTCATTCTGGCTGGAGGCGAAACAACTGGAGTTGTAATGCATCATATTGTACCAACAATGGATGTGTCGGAACGGTTGCTCGCCATTCAACACGCGATTCCGGATCACGCTGTCGAAGGTCGCGTAAATGGTCTGCAGGCCGCTGGTCCGCAGGCCACATTCGCCTTCGTCGCCGCTCTTGACCCATAGAATGTTATTGATGAGCTGTCGCCCGGTGGCCCGATCGCCTTCCGGGTTAGTCAAATACGTGTTACGGTTAGCCCAAAGCACATCCAGAATGTCCACCACATTTTGAAATGGATTCGAATCTCCCGGTGTCCATGGGTTGGACACGATAATCAATTGCCGTTTGGAAAACGCCCGGATCATCAGCCTGATCAACTCATCCCGCCAACCGCCATTACGAGCGTTGAGCATGACCGCCGTTGACCATTGGCTGACCATGTCGATCCTCGCCACGTTGAGATCATGGTATGTTTCGAGCGGAACGCTGCTTTTATGGTTCCACATCATAAGCCCATATTCGTAAATGTAAGGTAAGACGCCGCAAGCCTCATTCAGGGTCCAGGTTTTATTGGGTACGTACGAATAGCTGACCACGTCGCCTTGCACGTAGCCTGGCGGGAGTGATTGAGCGTTTATCGGAGCGGTAACGGCGACAAGAACCATGCCGACGAGAGCTTTGGAAGAAACATTTTTCATGCGATTCTGTTCCTCCGCGACAAAACTGAATTATACCACAGGAAACATTTTTCCCCAAAATCTCGGGCGTGGTTCCCTGATGGTGTACCTCCTCGCCGCATGGGCGAGGGGGGCCTGCTCCCGGCGGGTTATTTTGCTGCTCCGTCCCATAATGAGCACGGGATCCCGAAGGCGTATTCATCCGAGGTCATGCTCGGCAAAAGCGCCCGCTTTTGCCGCAATATGGATCGTCAAAAACGAGAAGCGAAAAAAGTGTCGAGGGTATCCCCGGCGGAGTGTTCAGCCGATCATTCCAGCAGTTCGTAATAACAATTGCGTTTTCGGGGCTGCCAGCCGGCTTCGGAGATAAGCCGACGCAAGTCGGCTTCGGTCAGTTGATAGGTGGTTCCGGCCGCGCTGACCACGTTTTCCTCCATCATGACCGAGCCCATGTCGTTGGCCCCGAAAAACAGGGCGATTTGACCGATCCTTGGCCCCTGGGTGACCCAACTGGCTTGCAGGTTGGGGATATTGTCCAGATAAATCCGGGCGAGGGCGAGCGTTTTGAGGTATTCGTGAGCTCCGGCCAGGCGGAGATGCTTGCCGTCGGGAGGTTCAGAGCAGTCGGGTGGCTGGCGGGGGAAACGCCCCAGCGGTGTATTTTCCGGTTGAAACGTCCAGCAGATGAAGGCGGTGAACCCGCTGGTTTCGTCCTGAAGATCACGCACGCGTCGCAAATGTTCGATGCACTCGGCCGGCGTCTCGATGTGCCCGAACATCATGGTGATGCTTGTACGCATGCCGATCCGGTGGGCCTGCCGCATGACCTCCAGGTATTCGGCCGTCAGCGTTTTGCCCCGGCTGATTTTATCCCGCACGCGATCGACCAGAATCTCCGCTCCGCCTCCGGGGATGGTATCCAGCCCCGCCTCTTGCAGCCGCCTCAAAACGTCGGGGATCGGCATGTCGAAGACCCGCGAAAAGGCGAAAATTTCCGGCGGGCTGAAGGCATGCACGTGCAGGCCGGGAAACTCGCGCTTGATGAACCGCAGCAGTTCCAGATACCACTCGAAGCCCAGCAGATACGGCGGCACCAGCCCGCCCTGCAGGAGGATCTGGGTGCCGCCGATGGCGCGTAGCTCCTGAATCTTACGGCCGATCTCGGCGAAACTGAGCACATAACCTTCGGGCAGTTCCGGCCGACTGCTGTTTGTCCCCGGTGGGTCGGCCTTGAAATTGCAGAATATGCACTTGGCCGTACACCAGTTGGAATAATTGATGTTCCGATCGACCACATAGGTGCGATAGTTCTCCGGATGCAGCCGTTGGGTGACCGCATGGGCTCGCCGGCCTAGTTCGTGAATCGAGCAATCAGCGTAAAGGGCCAGGGCCTCCGCTTCGCTGATGCGGGATGGGGTCGAAGTGCTGCTCATGCCGCCGGCTCCCGGTGTTCAAGCAGGCCATCTTCCGCGGCCAGGCCAAGGAACCGGTTCATGCCCTCGACCGCGGCGGGTGTCAGGATGTATTTCATTCGCCGGGTCAAATATTCCTCGGCCAATGGTACGGGCCAGCCACGTTGCGCGGCTTGCCCCGCGGCGATGGCTGCCGCCTTGGTTATACCCCGGTCACGGGCGCGATTGAGCAAGTCGGCCAGGTGTTCGGTGTTTCGACTTGCCGGGGCCGCCCAGACCGCGAAGACAAAGGGTAAGCCTGTCCACTCCTTCCATACCGACCCCAAATCGATGTCGTATTCAAATCCGCGGGTTGGAGCGCTGACGACTTTATCGCCAATGAGCAGTACGGAAAGGCAATGGTCGATACCGTTCAAGGCCTCAATCGGCTCCACCCGTAGTTGTTTACCATATCGTCGCCACCAGATCAGTCGGGCCAATGCTACCGATGTATGTGAATGAGTATCCGCATGCAGAACGTCGATGCGTTCTGGTGGCAGACGCGAGAAAACACGGACGGTCATGGTCGGGCCATCGCAACCGATGCAAGCGTCGGATATTCGTCCCCATCGGCCGCAGGGGCCTTGGACATTCCCGTTACGGGCCAGATCGATGACCGGGATCAAGGCGGCATCGACCCGCTCGGTTCGCAGCAAATCCGCCAGATCGGCCGGTACCGCCTCGATCAGACGAATGGACGGCTCGGCGGCCAGCCCCTCGATCAAGGGACGGGCATTCAGATAGGAAACCACGCCCAGGGTGATGATTTTGTCGGAGATTTCGGACATAATAGGGCGATTATAGCGGCAGAGCTGTCGCCCCGACAGCCGCGGGAAGATTACTTGAAAGGGTTGGGTTCAAATGCGGCGATGCACAAGGTATTACTTTCAAGGTGTATGGATGGCCAGCCTGATGGTTGTCTTGGGCTGTGCTCCCAAAGGAACACGGTTGGAGTTTACCACCTTCAGCCGCGATAACAGCAGCCAACAATTTTACGGCGAGTATACCGAGGCCTACTATCGGCAGATGGGCAATGGCACCATCGAATTACTACTGAGGGCGGAGGCCCCCAGCAGTCTCGATCCGAAGCAGAACATCACCCAACTGATCTACTTGAAGACTTTCTGGAAACCTCGGCCGGGGGTGACCGCCGCCGAACCCAGTCAAATCAACGCTCACGTGCAGTATGCGATGCTGACTCCACCCACCGGCGTACGGTACGATGGTTCCGCCTTTCTGCTCGGCCACAAGGACCGAAGGAGCGGGGAATATGTCGGCCGCATCGAGTCCGGAACTCTCATCCCACGTTATCGCATGGGCAATGCCGTCGAGCCATTCGCTTCCGCCAAGTTCATCGGCGGTTTCCGGGCGACCGAAAACCCACGTAAAGTCCTCCAGGGTCTCCACACGCTTCAAGAAGAATTCAAGGAGAGTATCGGCCAGCCGTGAAGGCCACATAATTCAATGATATCTAAAGGTTTCTTCTCTTACTGATTACTGATTACTGATAGCTGCCATCATACCGCTATTCATCGATGCCCAGGTCGGTCTTGGTCATCAGGGCTTCGAAGCGGTAACCCGCCGATTCGATATTCTCGCGGGCGCCCTCCTGGCGATCGATGACCGCCACGATTTTTTCGACGACCGCGCCGGCCTCGGAGATGGTCTTGGCCGCCTCCAATACCTGCCCACCGGTAGTGGCGATGTCCTCGACCAGGAGAATGTGATCTCCCGCCTCCAGCTTGCCCTCGTGCATCTTTTGCGTGCCGTAGCCTTTCTTCGCGTTGCGGATAATGACGAACGGCAGCCCGCAGGCCATCGAGGTCGATGCGGCCAGAGCCACGCCACCTAACTCCGCTCCCGCGATCCGGGTGGTTTTCGGCGTAAGGCGTTTCGCGAAACGCTCGCCCAGCTCTCGCAGGATCGCCGGCTGGGCCTCGAAAAGATACTTATCCAGGTAATACTTGCTCTTGCGACCCGAACGGAGTGTGAAATCCCCGCGTAACAAGGCGGCGTCCTTGACGGCTTCAAACAGTTCTCGATCAGTCATGTATATCCTCCATAATGATTCGTCAGGATCATAACCGCTTTATCCGACCACGGCCACAGGTTTCCAGCACTGCCCCCATGACCATTTGCGCGAAATGATTACAATATCTGGCATGTCGAAGGACCGTGATAAGCTAATCTGGGATACCACGCTTTTGGACTCGGTGCATGCCCGGAAAGACAAGGCCACCCGCGTGCGGCGGATGTTCGATGCCATCGCTACGACGTATGAGCGGGTCAACACGTTGGCCAGCCTCGGTCGGGACCGTTTCTGGCGTCGAGAGATGGTTCGTCTGGCCAATGTCCAACCGGACGACGTTTTACTCGATGTCGCTTCCGGTACGGGTGATGTGCTTCGCGCATTCGCGGCCGGCTCTGTTCGGCCGGGGGGCCTTATTGGCCTGGATTTTTCCCAAGCCATGCTGCTGCGGGCGGCGGAAAGGCCACTCGATAAATGCCTCTATTGCCAAGCCGACGCTCTGAGCCTGCCTCTGCCCGACCAGTCCGTTTCCATCGTGACCTGCGCTTTCGGCGTCCGCAATTTTCAGGATATCGATGCCGGCCTGAGCCAAATGAATCGGGTGCTGCGCCCTGGTGGACGACTGCTCATTCTGGAGTTTTCCATACCAACGCAGTCATGCGTGAGGCGTTTGTATCTATATTATTTTCAAAAGCTTATGCCGTTCGTTGCCGGTATTTTAAGCGGAGATAGAACCGGCGCGTATCGCTATTTGCCACAATCGGTGGTAAGCTTTGACTCGTCCCGGGCGGTCGTGGCGCGTCTGAAGACCGCCGGGTTTTCTGGGATAAAGGAGTATCCGCTGACGGGGGGAATCGTGACCATTTATATGGCCAGGAAAAACAGCGGCATCTATTCGGCAAGCTGACCAATGGCCAAAATCTCGCATCCTGCCCAAGATGTCACCGCCAGTATTCGGCGGCGTATTCACTTCGCTCGGCGGATAAGTCGCCATGACGAGGAAAGAGAAAACCGCGTCTATCCCATTCGCGACGTCTGGCAATGGAAAGGCCGCAAGTATCGCATCCGCTCGATCGTCCTTCTGTTGGTCAACGCTATTCTTTTCGCCGGACTGGGCGTGTTCACGTTTTGGCTGCGGACCGGAGTCTATACGCCGCTATTCAGCCGAGGGTACTGGGACCACTGGGTGGGCATGTTTGATTGGACTCGTGAGCATCAGAATACCCTGATCGATTTTCTGATCTATCCCATCCCGGTCAGCCAGGTTCCCATGATGATGGTGATTGCCGCCTTGGTGATGGCTTCGCTGACGGCCATTCCTATCCTGGTTTCGCTGCTCTATCGCTTTCGCTTTTCGCTTATTTTCATTTTCATCGTCGGTTTCGTGGCCGTCCTGCCTTGGCTGGCCATCATGCTGACTCTTTGTTGCTACCTGGCCCGCTGGTGGCGGTTACAATATTCATTCCGCTATGCAACCGCCGTGGTGGCCATGCTCCCCCTGTTGCTCTATTACGCGCTGGCCACCCGCAACGCACCGGCCTCGCTGCACCTGCCTCCGATGGAATTAGCCAAGCTTTATGTGCCCTGGGTCGTGGCGTTTGTCGCCGCCTGTGCCGTCATGGCCATCGTTTTAACCATTGCCCGGATCGTTAATTACCGGCCGGGAGCCATTGCTCCGTTAATGGCGATTATGTTTGCCACCCCGGTTATCCTGTTTGAAACCGAGGTCGGGCGCGATGAATTGTACTACCGACTGTTGGAATCGCGTTTTGGGCCGGGTTCGAAAGTTCATTTTGTGGATAATGTGGATGCCACGCCGGTCATTCGACAGATCGCCCTTACCCGTCTCGAGGAAATCAAGGATCCAAACGCGACGCTAAACGGGGTCATGGAACAAGTGCGTCTGGCTCTGGTATTCCAGTTAGCTCCCATGCAGGTCCGTGCGGAATACACGCGCCTGGCCGAACAAGTTGCCTTGGAACAGGGGGCCGCCTTTGCCGAGGAACAGGCCGAGGCTCGGCAGATGGCCGAACATTTTCGCCGTCGGTTTCCCCAAAGCCGGTACCTGCCTAACACCCTCTATATAGAGGGTAGGGCCACCGATTTGCGCGTCGATCGGGAGTTCTTCCTTAAGAACCTGATGATTCGCCACTATCAGGATTTTCCCAATATGGCATCCAGGCCGGTGTGGCGCGAATTGCATGAGCGTTTTCCTCGATCGCCGCTGGCCAGCTTGGCGGTTTTACGGCTGGCTATTCTGGAGACCCGGGACCCGGACGGTAGCGTGGATGAGGCCGTAAGGCTTCTCGACGAGATTATCGAGCACTGGACTGACAGTCACAAACCGCCCGAGGTCGCCGGCGGCCTGCGCGGTTTTCTCGCCAAACGCCCCGCATCCGACCGGCTGGATGTTGACCCGGCCGGTATTGCCCAGCAGGCCAGGGAAATGCGCTTCCTGCTGGTCAGCAATCGGGATCCCGAGCAGAACGACAAAGCCCTCAAGGAGCTGTTCAGCCTCAACCCGATGAGCCCGTATTACATCCGAAATTTGCGTGACCTCCTGGCCGCCATCCAGCGGGGCGATTTGCGCAGCAGGCTCGATGACAACATCGAGTTGCGCATGGCCCTTGCCGAACCCTCCCGCAGCCTTCGGATAGCCGCCATCGAAAAATGTGTCGATAAATTTACCCGGCGAGAAAACAGCGACGCTCTACCCCGCGCCCTTTACGAATTGGGAAATGTCTATCAGTTCGACAATCGCCTGGAGGATGCCCGACGGGTTTATAAACGATTAATTGAACAATTCTCCAATACCCCGTGGGCTCAGGAAGCCACGCGCCGCATGTCCGTTATGGGTATGGTCCGATGAACGGCCCGAGATATCAGCGAGCACTCTGATGGATAAACAGATTATCGTCGGGATTACCGGAGCCAGTGGGGCCGCTTATGCTCTTCGTCTGCTCGATTGCCTGGAGGAAGCCGGCGTGCATGTGCATTTGGTGGTTTCCTCGCTTGGGCGACGATTGCTTGGAGATGAGGGAGGCATCCAGGCTCTCTCCGCCGAGGGTTTGATCGGTCGGCCTTCCGAACGGATGTACTTTTACGATTTCGACGATCTGTATTGCCGTCTGGCCAGTGGATCGTTTCTAAACGACGGTATGGTTATTTGCCCATGCAGCAGCAATACGCTTGGAGCCATTGCCGCCGGTCGGGCCGACAATCTTCTCACCCGAGCGGCCATGGTTACCCTCAAGGAGGCCCGCCGTCTGATCCTGGTTCATCGGGAAATGCCCCTGAGCCCCATTGACCTGGAAAACATGCTTCGGCTCAGCCGTGCCGGGGCGCTGATCTGCCCGGCCGCTCCCGCCTTTTACACAAAACCCCGAACCATCGACGATCTCGTCGATTTCCTCGTCGGTAAAGTCCTCGATCTTCTGAGCATCGACCATGCCCTGAAAAACCGTTGGTCGGAATGATATTGTTCATTTGTCCGCTTTGGGATAATTCGGACTGTAAAGAAGACTATCGCGCGGGGCGACCAGGCAACCGTCTTTTACGAATGTCTCGCCCCGCTCGGCCAGGTGTGAAACCAGCCGGGACCGCCAAGTCTGCAAGGTTTGTTGATGCTCGGGACGAGAAGCCAGATCGTGAAGTTCGCGGGGATCGGCCTGAAGATCGAACAACTGCTCTTGTCCGGTAAAGGCATCGAAAATGTATTTGCCACGCCCGTCGGTCAAGGCGTTCCAATGGTTCTCTTTTCCGTAGCATACGCTATGTTCGAGATCGATCCACGGACGCCAGTGCTCCGTGCGGCCGCGAATAAGCTCGAGCAGGCTTCGGCCATCAAAATCGTCCGGATCGATGGTTACTCCGGCCGCGTCCATGAATGTCGGGAGAATGTCGCGAAGTTCCACCGGCTGGTCGAAAACCCGGCCGCGATCCGCGAGTATATTTTGGGGCCACCGAATCAGGAGAGGAATTCTTGCTGAACCCTCATAAGCATAGGTTTTCCGCCATAAATGATGATCCCCCAGCATATCCCCATGGTCGGCCACGAACAGAATCAGGGTCCGTTCCAACATCCCGCGTTCATCGAGTACGGTTAAAATCCGTCCGATCTGCTCGTCGATAAAACTGACCGATCCGTAATAAGCCCGCCGAGCCTGACGAATACGCTCCGGTCCGAGGTTTCCGCGCCAGAGACCAAAATTTTGGGGGTCGGTTGGAACATCGTTGCGCGCGGCCCACTCGCCGATGGCCGCGGTGGGTACCTCCGCTTGTTCGTACATTTTCATGAATCGCTCAGGCGGATCATACGGGCTGTGCGGCCGAGCGAAGGATACTTTGAGGAAAAACGGCTTCGATCCCTGATAGGTTTTGAGAAAATTGATCGCCACGTCGGCGGTCCATCGGGTGGGATGAAGCTCCTCGGGTAATGCATAGGCGGCAGCTCGATAATCATTGAAGGTGATGCCGGTGGCGTCGGGGTTGGCGGTCGGGGCTTGCGAATAAAACCAGCTTCGATAGTCGCTACGAAAATCAGGCGATTCCGCGCGCGAGGATTCGTCCAGGATCGTCATCCGAAATCCGTGCGGATTGCGCTGGGGATGGTAGTGCATTTTTCCGATCCCCAGGGTGTAATAACCGGCCTCGCTCAGCATTTTGGGTAGTTCATGTTTATAGGTGACGGCTACTCGACCATAGCCCAGCATCCCATGTCGCCAGGGGGAAAGACCGGTAAGTATGGCCGCCCGGGCGGGCGTGCATGAAGGCGTGGAGGTATACGCGCATCGGAAATGCGCCCCCTCGGCGGCGAGTCGGTCCAGGTTCGGCGTTACAATGTGCCGGTTGCCGTCCGCGCCCAGACAGTCTCCGCGCATTTGGTCAGCCATGAGGAATAAAATATGCGGGCGGTCCTCCTCCGCTCCAAGGGTTGTTACTCCGCTAATCGTCAAGGCCAAGAATCCTGCGCCAAGGCCGATCAAAGACCCGATTTGCTTAATGGGAGAAAAGTGTTTCATGTTTCGCTCATTCATGTCCTTTGGCGAATCCCCAATGTTTCCATCATGGGTAACGCTCAGGACTTCATTGCGTTTAGCGGATGGTTTAACTTACGGATTGAACATCTTCAATTCCACCTTCCGCAGGGCTATCGGCTGCCAGCCTTCCTTTACCGATCCGATCCGCAACCGATGCTTGCCGGGCGACTCGATCTTGATTTGACCAAGGGAGACTCGCTTGAAGGATTCCACCCCGCCGGTTGGGGGGATTTCCGCGTTAAGCTTTGTCTCGCCGCATTCCAAGACGACGGTCGTTTTCTCCACCGCCGCCACGTGAGCGTGAACCTCGAATATGCCCGGCCGGTCGATCATGAAAACCCACTCCACGCAAGCCCGCGCATCCTTCCAGTTCCCTATATGCGGCTGATCCGACGGCCCGGCCAGACGGGCATGTTCACCGAAGAAATCGCTGTGGATATCCGCCATTTCCGCGGGCATGTTCAGGCCGCCATCCGTTTCTTGCCCGATCAGGACGGACTCGACGTTCAATGGGCCGTCGATCCGTAGAACGATCACGGTAGCCACCGGGTCCGGCACCCTTTCAGGAACCTCGATGGTCCATCCGTTTCCCTCGTTCTTAAGCGGCAATGCTTTTCCGCCATCCAGCAGGTGGGCGGATTCGACTTTCGACAGCAACCCCGGAATCCCCAGGCGGCCGTCCTTCGGCCAGTTGAACAGGTGGAAATACAGAGTTGCGCCGTGGTCATGGATTTTCTTGGTGCAGCGTCCCCAAGGCAGGCGGTGGAATGGACTGGCGGTCGTGCCGTAAATGGCCTCACCGTTGACCTTCATCCACTCCCCAATGGTCTTGAGCCGCTCCACGCTTGGAGCGGGAATCTCGCCCTCGGCCGTCGGGCCGACGTTGAGGAGATAATTACCGCCCTTGCTGGCGATATCGATTAGATTACGGATAAGCATTTCCGACGATTTCCAGTTCTGATCGTAAGACTTATATCCCCAGGTGTCGTTCATGGTCATGCAGGTTTCCCAATCGTAGTCCAACCCCGTGGCCGGGATGTGCTGCTCGGGCGTGGAGAAGTCGCCCTTGTAGACATTGCTCAGCCGATTGTTCGTGATGATTCCCGGTTGCAGGGTAAGCAGCGGCTGGAGCAGGTCTGCTCGCTCCTTGGTCATGTCCACCGGGGTATCCCACCACAACACGGCGATATCGCCGTAATTCGTGAGGATCTCCCGAACCTGGGGGGCGGCGATATTCTTGAGGTATTCATCCATGTCCCCATCCTGGGCCTTGTCCCAGTGTCCGTCCCAGGCCGCACCACCCGGATGCGTCCAGTCCTGTGCCTGTGAATAATAGAACCCCAGTCGCAGCCCATGTTTGCGGCACGCTTCCGCCAGGGGCTTGAGTAGATCCTTGCCGTACGGTGTCGCGTCCACCACGTCCCACTTCGTGACTTTCGAGTCGAATAACGCGAAACCATCATGATGTTTCGAGGTGATGATGATGTATTTCATCCCCGCGTATTTCGCCAGTTGAACCCATTCATTCGCGTCATATTTCACCGGGTTGAAGTATCTCGCGTAAGTCTGGTATTCCGCCACGGGAATACGGGCTTTTTGCATGATCCATTCGCCGATATTGGAGATCTGCTTGCCTTGATACGTTCCCGCGGGTACCGCGTAAACGCCCCAATGGATGAACATGCCGAAGCGTGCCTCCCGCCACCATTTCATTCGTGCATCCCGTTGGGCTTGATTTTCCTGGGCATAGGGATTGGAGTCCGAAGCGCTGGCCCACGCCAGGGAGTAGAAGAAAGCCCCGGATAAGACTAAAACCATAAGGAACGACTTGGCCGGGATGAACATGAAACCTCTCCTTCCTTTTTATTTCGTATAGATGGACCGCACGTATTTATCAGGGACGGCCCGGCTTTTTCGAACCGTGAAAACCTATCCGTTCCTCGGAATCATTTTCCATGCCGGCGCAGGAAATCGACGACGGTTGTATGTTTCTGTTGCTCGGCCAGAGCCAGCGGAGTAACGCCGTCCGCGTTCTGCGGATCGGGCAGGGCGCCGCGCTGGATTAGAATCTCAACCACTTGAAGGTGCCCGCCGCCGGCGGCCTCATGTAACGGTGTCATGCCTCGTTTATCCGGCATATTAAGCATGGCCTTGGCGGCGAGAATCCCCACGATGGCGTCATGCCCGTCAGCTGCCGCCAGATGCAACGCCGAACGACCCTCGGCGTCCGGAACATTGATCTTCACTCCCGCGTCGATCAAGGCCGTTACCGTTTCGCCATGACCGGCCATCGCCGCCAGATGCAGTGGAGTTTGTCCCTGTGCATCCTGGGGATTCAGCAAGGCCTTGCGGCCGAGGTATTTGACCATCTCGGCATGACCGTTTTGGGCCGCAAGGTGCAGAGGTGTCTGGTCATGGCGATCCAGGAGATTCACCTTGGCGCCATGATCGACGAGTAATCCAGCTATTTCCAGATATCCGCCACTCGCGGCCTGGTGCAGTGGCGTGCGTTGTTCGCTTTCGTTGCGTTGATTGACCTCCAGCCCTTGATTTAGCAGCTTGCGCACCTCGGCTAGATCGCCACGGCCGGCGGCTTGGCCCAGAAGAAACAGATCGGTCGCGGTCGGTGTCGTTGTTGCTTGCCCCGAAGGGATATGGGGTGGCGGCATGGACGACTTCGCGGCGGGTTCCCTCGAGGTTTCTGTTTCATCGTTTTCCGGACCGAAGACATCCGCGGCTGCCGAGTTAGGTTTCGTCTCGGGTTTCGTAATCGTTTTGATGGATGGCGGGGGCGGACTGACCGTTTCGGGTAGGGGTGGAGCTTGCGCGGCCTGTTCCGCCGGAGCGATGGCTGTAATGTCAGGTTGCTGCTCCTGTTTCGCCACTTCTTCCCGTGTCGGCTCAAGTGCCGATGCTTTCTTGACCGGTTTCGGCGTGGGGGCAGGCGCAGGCTCGGTGGGAGGGGAGACCGCGACGGTCGGTTCTTGCAGGTTTTCCATGCGCACAAAAGGTTTTTCGAGTCGTTCGGCGGCATAACGACTCGGTACATAGGACAGGCCGTACTGATCGTGCCGCATGGAACTGGTCACGTTCAGCCCGACCGCTTTTTGGTAAACGGCCTTGGCCTCTTCCCGCCGGTTAAGTAGATCAAGGACATGGCCTTGCCAGACGAGAGCGACGGCGGAACCCGCCGCGTTGTCCGCCGCCAGTGTTTCCAGTTTCTGAAACACCCCGAGGGCCTCGGCGTAGCGCTCAAAATCGTAGAGCGCAAACCCGATTTTCATGACCAGGGTTGGATTGTCCAAGTCCGCCAATTGCTCGGGTGTGTAGGCCGCGACGATTCCGGCTCCGGAGGATCGGCCCCAGTCGGCCGAGGCGGCGATGCCGGCCAGCGAGTTGGCCCTTTGGTTTCGCCAATCGGCGAGTTGGTTTTTCCACTCGGTCAGGTCCGGAGCGGGATGCTTGTCCACCTCGGTCACGAAATCACGCAGCAAGAAAAAGAAATCTTCCGACTCGTCGTCGAAGGGAATATGAGCGGATTGCTCGAAGAGCATCATGCGAGCCTGGGGGTGGTTTTCCTGAAGCCGCGCCGGTTTATCCTTGGCGAAGGTGAGATCGTATTGTCCCTCGACGATCAGAGTTGGGATTGGACAGCGGGAAAAAGCACCGCGCAAGTCGATGAGCCGGGCGTCGCTGGAAACGGTCCGATTGAACTCCAGGTCATGTTTCCATTCGTAAAGAGCTATTTGGGCCATGCGTTCGGGCGAGGGTTTCAGGAAATGTTGGCGTTTCCAATCGCCGTTCATCATGCGGTTATAAATGACTTGCTCCATGGACAGGTTGGGCGTCTGGCGGATTTCCTCGATACGCTGTTGCTCCTTGGCGGTTAGGTACGGATTGGCTTGGGCGTCATTGATCGGGCCGGACATGCCCGGCGAGGCGCAAACCAATACGAGACCGGCCAGGTGGTCGGGATATTCGACGGCGTAAACCTGGGCGAGCAATCCCCCGTAGCTGTGCCCGAGCACGATCCAGCGGTCGATCCTCAAGGCTTTACGCAGGTTCTCCAAATCGTCTACCGCCTGGCGGACGGTATAACCCGCTCCGGGAACGTAATCGGAATCGCCACAGCCGCGTTGATCATAATAGATGACTTGGGCGAATTCCCTAGCCCCGGGGAACGAAAGCAGAAAATAATGGTGAGTGGCCCCCGGGCCGCCGTGGAGCAGCACGAGCGGTAGTCCCCGGCCTTGCCGCAGGCAAAACAGATGGGCATCACCGATATTCACGCGCATGCTCTCCAGGTCGGACATGCCCTCGCTCAATCGTGGGACTTCCGGGACGACGGGGATCAGCTCCGTTTCGACATGCGCGATTCGATCCAGCACTGTTTCGCGCGCGTTGTCTCCCGTCCGGTTTGCCGGTTGCGTGGCGGTAACGCCGAAACACAAGGAAATCGTGGCAAACGATAGGATCGCGGTTCTTGCGGATTTGTATGGCATGGTTGGCGGCTCCCTTATGCGTTTTATGCCCCGAGCAGTCTATCTGTATCGGGTGACGGACTCAACTATCGCGGTGGTCCATTGATTTAACGGCCGTCGTCGATACACTGTTGGCCATGGGAGCGATAAGACCAGCCCGGCCGGTCAACCTGATCGCCGGCTTGATTTCCAACGATACCGATCTGATGCGGCGGGCGATTCGCTTATTGAGCGAATATGCCGGAGCGGTCGAGGCGGTGAGTGACTGTTGGCCTTTCGATACCACCGATTACTACAATTCGGAGATGGGCGAGGGGCTGCTTCGGCAGTTTGTCTCCTTCGGACGGCTGATCAATCCGCAGGAGTTGGCGGCGGTCAAGACCCTGAGCAATCAGATCGAGGAGCGCATTTGCCTCGATCTGGCCTTGCCGCCGGAGCGGCGGAGGGTGAATATCGACCCCGGCTACGTTACGTTGAGCAAGCTGGTGTTGGCCACCACCAAGGATTACGGGCATCGGATTTATCTGCGTGACGGCATCTACGCCGAGAGTACCTTGCACTATGAAAACGGGAGATGGGTGCCGTGGCCGTGGACATATCCCGATTACGCCGGCGATCGCTACCATGCGTTTTTCGAGCAGGTGAGAGAGGGTTATAAAAACAAGCTGAACACCCGAGCCAATGAGGCCGTGGCCCGGAAGGGGGTAATGGAGTGATACCCAAGGCGGCCCTGTTAATGGGTGGTTTGTCTTTAGCATCGGCTTTAGCCATCAGTGCCGTGCTGACCCCGCTGGTTCGGCGCTGGGCGTTGCGCCGTGGGTTCGTGGATCGCCCGACGCAGGGCACGGGGCATAAAACCCATGTGGTCGCGACGCCGGTTGGGGGGGGGGTCGCCATTACTCTGGCGGTGATCCTGCCGATGCTGGGCGTGTTGCTGGCGACTCCGGTTCTGCTGAAGGCCCAGGGCGGAATCTTCGAGGCGTTGACCCGGTGGGTACCGCCTTGGCCTCACTGGTTGGGAGGGTTGAGGCAAAAAACGCCCGAAGCTCTGGCTATCGTGGCCGGCGCGCTGGTGCTTCATGGGATGGGCTTGCTCGACGATCGTCGCCCATTGTCGGCCATGTTCAAGTTGGTGGTGCAGATCGCCGTGGCGTTGACCTTGACCGGCGTGTTCGGCATCCGGGCCGGTGAATTCCTCGGCCCGGTTCCTTCCATCATTCTGAGCTCGTTTTGGATCGTCACCCTGACTAACGCTTTCAACTTCATGGACAACATGGATGGCCTTTCGGCGGGGGCGGCGGCATTAACTTCGCTGGTACTGGCGGTCTCGGCGATGTGCGCGGGGCAGGTGTTCGTGCCTTGCCTGCTGTTGCTGATTACCGGAGCGGTATTGGGTTTCCTCATTTACAATTTTCCTCCCGCCTCCATTTTCATGGGTGATGCGGGAAGCCTGGTCATCGGTTATTTCCTGGCGATCTGCGCGGTGTTGACGACCTACTACGATCCCGGTCAGCAGCGCACGCCTTTCGGCATTCTGGTGCCCTTGCTGGTGTTTGCCATTCCCCTATACGACATCGTCAGCGTGGTCATCCAGCGTTACCGTTCCGGCCAGAGTATTTTCCGTAGCGATCGCCGGCATTTTTCGCATCGGCTGGTCAAGCTTGGATTGAGCAAGAAAGCGGCGGTGCTGACCATTTATCTGGCCACGCTGGCAACGGCCTTGTCGGCGATCCTGCTGCCGTTCGCATCCTGGCTCATGGCCGTCATGATTTTTGGACAGGTTCTCTGCGTGGTCCTGATTATCGCCATCCTGGAATTTCGCGATGTCGGAAACTCCCGTTAAATCAAGGCGACTCGATGGCGAGGGACCGGCCCGGTGGCTGGAAGCCTTGGCCTTGTTTATTCTGCTGATGGTGGTGGCCTCGCGTCCGCTGCTGTCGGAAACGTATGCCTCGTCGATCAATGCGATTACCCGTATTTTGGACGATCGTAGCGATTTGACTCCGGCGACGACGGCTTGGTTCGGCTTGTTCATCTGGCTGGCGGCGTTCATGGCTGTTACCGCTGGCGCCATGCGTGGATCTTTCTGGCGGTGGACGGGGGCGGAAATCGGTGGTGCGGTGCTTTTGGTGGCCGCGGTGGTGTCGAGTCTGGCCGCCGGCAACCGAAGGCTGGCGATCAATGCCTGCGGTGATTGGCTTACCATACTTGTTTTGTTGATGACGCTCGTGCAACTATGCCGGTGCCGGACGCGTCTGGTCCTGGTTTTGGCCGTTGTCGTAGCTTCCGGAGTCGCGTCGGCCGCCCGGTCGGTCATGCAGGTCGTGGTGGAATACGAGGAGACCGGGCAGGTCTATTGGGAGAACAAGGAGAGTTTCTGGGCGCATCAAGGGGTTCGTCTCGACGACCCGCGCGTGGAATTATATGAACGCAGACTGGCTTCCCGCGAGGGCACCGGTTTTCTGGCTTACAGCAACGCGCAGGGGGCTCTCTTGACGCTGGCGGGGTTCGCCGCGTTGGCTTTAGGCCGACTAGGCCGTGCCCATGCGGGGGTCCGAGTGCTATCGATTCTGCTGGCTCTTGCTTTGCTGGCAACCATCTGGACCACGGGCAGCAAAGGGGCGATAGGCGCGGTTGGTTTGATGGTTTTTCTTTGGATCGGGTGGGGTCTGCTGAAATGGGATTTAAGGCCGCATTGGCGGAGGGTCTGGCTGGGTGGTTGGATCGCGGCCGTCGTCTTTGCGCTATTGGTTGCTGGGTATGGATGGGCTCGCGGTGGGTTGCCCGGCGCATCGCTGGATTTTCGCTGGCACTATTGGACGGTTACGACCGGAGTTATCGCCGATCATCCGTGGACGGGGACGGGGGCCCTTAATTTCGATCGCGCCTATCTGGCCCACAAACCCGTGCTGTATCCGGAGGAGATAACCGATCCGCATAATTTCGTTCTTTCCGCCTTGGCCCAAGGAGGGCCAGTGGGTGGCGTGGGGCTGGTCCTGCTCATGGCGGGCGTATCCTGGACGGCCGCCAGACGGTGGGGGCTGACGGCTTCGACGCCATCCGCCATGAATATGTTGTCACCGGTCTCGTCGAGGAACACCAAATGGTGGCTGATTGCCCTCGCGAGTGGTTTCTTGTTCTTTCGGTTCATGCTGCTTCGGGGCTATCTGAGTGATCCGGAAGGCGGCTGGGCCTATATCTATTTTGATCTGGGTAGCTACGGGCTGGCGTGGATCGCGACTGCGGTTGTGCTGATCCGGATGGCGTTGCCGAACGGCGAGACCGGTTCGGCAACATATCGTTCGGCCCTTCTTTTCGGTTGCTTGGCTTTCCTGTTGCACAACGTAATCGATTTTTCATTCTTTGTTCCGGGTGTTCTTACGGTTTTCGCGGCAATGGTCTCTCTGTTGCTCGTGGAGCCGGGCGAAAGGTCCGTGTCCTTCGCGGGAAAGCTCGGGCGGCTTACTCCTCCAGTGGCGATCGCGACGGGTCTGCTGTTGTTTTTCGTGACGGTATTCTGGCCTGTGATCCGGTCAAGCGGGCTGCTTGAACAAGCTCGACGTTGCCCGGCCGCCGAGGCGGACAATCTTTATCTGGCCGCGGCTCAGGCCGATCCGCTGGATCCGACACCTTGGGTCGAACGGGCGTCGCGCCAGGCCCAGGGTGGGGATTACCAGAGTGTCAGCCGGGCTTTGGAAACCCTTGAGCGTGCCATTGCCCGGGATCCGAAGGATTCGGCCCTGTATCGTTTTCAGGCCCAGTTATATACCTTCCGATACCGAGAGGCCGGGGGACCGAACTCCGATTTGTTGCAGGCCGTTGATGCCGGAAGAAGAGTGGTTGATCTGTATCCGGAATCGCCCGATGGGCATGTTTTTTTGGCGGATTTGCTGGCCCAGGCGGTTCGCGATCTCGGCCGGGAGGATTTTCGATTCCAGGCGATTGGGCATTATTGCCAAGCGTTGCGTCTCGATGCGGAGCGACCGGCTCATGAGATTCGCCGTTGGTCAGCCCAACGCCGGGAGGAGGTTCTCAATAATCGGTCCGAATTACAGAACGTGCCCTCCACGTCATCCTCCCCGGCCACCTATCCTCAAGTACGGTAAGATGTCTCTGTATACCGGACTCTCGCTTGGATTCGCCGTAGCGGAATGCTCGCTGAGGCGGGTCGGCCTCTTGCTATCGTGGATTGAATGCTTAAACTACTTGGTTTGGCTACGCCAGTGCGATGCGGTGTGGCTGTAATATTATCGCTAACATGAATTCTGAAAGGAGTTTGGCAACATGGCCGTCAAGATTTATTACGAAAACGAGCTGAGTACCAACGCCCTCAAGGGCAAAAAAGTGGGTATTCTCGGTTACGGTAGCCAGGGGCATGCCCATGCCCAGAACCTGCGCGATTCGGGTGTTGAGGTCATGGTGGCCGAGCTACCCGACAATGCCAACTATAAGCTGGCCTGCGAGCACAAGTTCAAACCGGTCACGGCCGCCGAGGCGGTCAAGGCCTGCGATCTGATCGTGATGACCTTGCCCGACGAGGCCCAGCCGGTCGTCTATCGAAACGAGATTAAGCCCAACCTCAAGCCCGGCAAGGTGCTTGGATTTACCCACGGTTTTAATATTCATTTCAGTCAAATCGTTCCGCCGGACGATGTCGACGTGGTTATGATTGCTCCCAAGGGACCGGGTCATCTGGTACGTGCCGAGTTCGTGCGGAATGGCGGCGTACCCTGCTTGGTGGCGGTGGAAAAAAATCCGTCGGGCAAGGCCTTGGATATCGCCCTGGCTTGGGGGGCGGGGATCGGCGGGGCTCGCGGCGGGATACTCGAAACCACTTTCAAGGACGAGACGGAAACCGACCTGTTCGGCGAACAGGCCGTTCTTTGCGGGGGCGTGACCGAGTTGGTCAAGGCCGGTTTTGAAACTCTTCTGGAGGCCGGCTATCCGCCGGAGATCTGCTTCTTCGAGTGCATGCATGAGCTGAAGTTGATCGTTGACCTCTTCTATCAGGGCGGCATCAACTACATGCGCTACAGCGTGAGCAATACGGCCGAGTACGGCGACCTGACCCGCGGGCCACGGGTGATCAACCAGCAGGTGCGCCAGGAAATGAAAAAGATTCTTGATGAAATCGTCACCGGCCAGTTTGCCAAGGAATGGATCCTGGAAAACGTCGCCGGCCGGCCCAAGTTCAACGCCCTCTATAAAAAGGATTACGACCATCCGCTTGAGGTCGTGGGCAAGAAGCTGCGCCGCATGATGAAGTGGATCGACTCCAAGGAAGTCTGATCGTCGAGTGACGGTTGCCTGCGGTAAGGCACGAATATACAAAAAAATCAGAAAGCCCGAGACCTTGCATCTCGGGCTTTTTGTTTGGCTACAATAATTAAACCAAGCAGAGACGGGAACGCTGTTCGGTATAGTTTATGCACATACGGTGTATTTGGTATTGTCGATTTCCTTGTTCTATCGTCTATTGAGATTTGTTCGTTTCCCCTCGAATTCACCGCATGAGTATTGACATTTGGACATGAGACTGATAAGCTAGGTTATGAGGGAGTCGGGAGAGACGGTGTTCGTCTTGCCGATGATCGGTTCTCCGGGAGGTGAAGGAAGGCTCAAATCATCGATCTGGTCGATCCTTACTTTCCGGAAATCCCAGAACAACTCTTTGCGTAATAGAGGAGGCGGTTATGAACAAATGTACATTTCTTGGGGTTTTGTCGGCGCTGACAATCCTGGCTTTTGTCAGCATGGCCAGCGCGGACGTTGCGACGTTCCGCGATCTTACGGCTACCGGTAATGACACGGGAGCGAGGGATGCGTTTCTGAGAGGAGATACCGCATCTCAGAATGTCAATGTTGGCATCACGGCCGCCACCGCGATGGGTGGCGCGGGTGACCGCTGGTATCCTACGCAGAGCACAAGGCCGCGTTACAGCCTGTATTGGTGGGACATTTCCTCGATTCAGGCAGGTTTGCAGCCGGGTGAGTCTATTCAGGTCAATTCGGCCACATTTAGCCTGTGGATGCAGGAAGGTTCTGACATGACCGCAGGTGTTGTGCGACAGGGAAATGTGTCCCGCGTTCAAAATGCCTGGATCGAAGGCACCAATAATGGTGGCGGAGTCAATGCCGGTGAACCGACCTGGAACCACCGGGTTTATAATACATCGGCTTGGGCAACTCCGGGAGCCACGGGTGCAAGCGACATCGCTGATACCCTGACTTTCTCCACTACCCCACCGGCAAGTGGTCGTACTACCTTCCGGCAGGATATTGACGTCACCAATATCGCCAAGCAGTGGTTGGAAAACGGCGCACCCAACAACGGCATGCTTCTGCATGGCGGTGATTGGAATGCCGGTTCACTGAGCTTTGCGTGCTATCTGATCGCCAGCAATGAATATACTGGCTCAGATTGGCAGAATCGTCGGCCGTTGCTGACCATCGATTACTCGATCGTTCCCGAGCCGACCGCTCTGGTTCTTCTGGGAATCGGTGGTCTGCTTTCTCTGCGTCGCCGCAAATAGAAGGCTGAAGTCAGCGTTGCATTGTCAGGGACATGCCGCGCGGAATTGAAAAAACAGGCCGGAACACTTGCGATGGCGGGTGTTCCGGCCTTTTCTATTTTACCGGATCAGGTCGGCGTATTGGGCCAGTTCCTCGCGAAAATCGGCGAAACGTATCCCGAATATCTTTTCGGCCGCCTCATGCTCGCAAATATTATCTTCCTGGCTCATGCATACCTGATCGGCGTTGAACTTGTAGGGCATGAGCACGGATGGTACGAGAGGAACAATGGCGCGGGCCAGCAAAGTAGCCACGGCCGGATGCACGGGCAGTTTCAATTTACGGCGGCCGACGATGGACAAGGCACAAATATCGTATAACTGTCGCCAGGTTAACCGCTCCGGCCCACCCAGCTCATAGACTTGACCGATGGTTTCCGGCATTTTCAGGCTTTTAACGAAACAAGCGGCCACGTCCTTGACGCTGACCGGTTGAAGCCGGGTCTCGCCACGGCCGAAATAAAACATTACCGGCTGACGCAGCCTGGCGGTGCAGAAGAACTTCATCATCCGCATGAATTCACCATCCGGGCCGTGAATCAGGCTCGGACGAAAGATGGTCCAGTCCAGTCCACTTTCACGAACCGCTTGCTCGGCGAGCCACTTGGTCTGGTGGTAGCGACTGGGCGCGTCAGGCCGGGCACCGAGAGCGGACATGTGTACATAGCGGCGAACGCCGACACGGCTACAGGCCTCGATGACGTTACGCGTCGATTCCACATGGATTCGGTCGAAAGTCTGACCGGCGGCGGGTTTCTCCTCGATGATCCCGACCAGATGGATGACGGCCGCACAGCCTTGGGCTGCGCACGTCAACGCGGGCAGATCAAACAGGTCGCCCGGCACGGGCAGAATGCGCTCCCGCTGTTGATCCGAAAACTTTTCCATCAGGAGTGACGGCCGGCGCACGACGCATACCGGAAGGTATTCTTTTCGGAGTAGTTCGCCGACCAGGTAACCACCGACGAACCCCGTGGCCCCGGTAACCAGCACTTTTTGGCCTGATGGGCGGAAAGAGGCGGTGGTGGAGTCCGCCTGAGGTTGATTCACCGAGGATTCCGGCATGATTCGGCCCTCCAGACCCCCGCTCATATTATATGGGTCAACGCAAGGCAAGGTACCCGGCGAACAGGGTAGGCGGCTCGACGGCTATGGTTGACGACATCGCGGGCTGGGCGGACGCCGGGCTTGGGCCGGGGATTGTTGTCAAAATGTGTTTGGCCAGGACTTGCTGGACCATCGGTTCGCTGGTGGCATCGGTATGTGCCCCCGTCCAGCCGAAGCGCTCGTAACGTGTTGACCAGCGGACATTATGAATCTTCTCGCTGCCCGGCCCTTTGTATTGCAGGCCGACGGTACCGGCCGATTCACCGCCGGTTTGCCCATCAATCGTTCCCAGGCTGCGGACCGGTCCCTGAAGAATCTGGTCGTAGGGCGAGCAATACACCCATACGCCGCCCGAGATGTTTTGCAACGCCTGACGCATATTATAGTTCGAGGAGAGAGACGAGCCGAGCATAATCAGAGCGTTTAGTTTGGTTTGCGAGGTAATGTTCTCGCAGGCCCAGACGCCCACGCCCGTTCCGGCCGACAGACAGATGATATTGACCCCGTTTCCGGGATGTTTATCGAGGTAGGCGGATATTTCCCGACCCAAATCGGCGCCCCGAGCACGGGCGGCCGGTCGCCCGATGGTTTGATCGAGCGCGGGATTGAAGGTAGGGGACCAACGGTAGTTGATGATGTTTCCTTTATAGCCGGCGCGGCGCAGGCCATTATTGATTTCCACCACGCCGAAACCCCAATTGCCGGCACCGTCGATATAGTAAGTTCTGCCGAACTGGTCTGACGCGGAGGAGCCTCCGCCATTGGCGGCACAGCCGTAGATCAGGAGAGCCAACAGTATTCCGACGGCTGACATGCGAAGCCGCGCGACACCGCCTTTGTTGAGGTAAACCGACATACTCATAAAACCCGGATCCGCCTTCGCGCTGTCGCCCCCCCACGATCCTTTCGACCGATCAGGCCGACAACGCGTGGGACAAAGCAAAAAGTCGTTGCCGATAGTCGCCAGTCTAGGCTATTGCCCGGAGACGTCAAGTACTTTCTGCTTCCAAACCTCATCTTGAATTCGATAGCGTCGGGTGGGCCAGGTCGGTAAAATGGCGGCATGGTTAAGGTCAAGATATGCGGGATAACCTCCGTGGATGACGCCTTGGCGGCCGTCGAGGCCGGGGCCGACGCCTTGGGGCTGAATTTCGTCGGCGGGCCGAGGCAAATCAGCCTGGAACAGGCGGGGGATATTGTCCGGGCTTTGCCATCCTTTGTGGCCGTGACCGCCTTGGTTCGGCTTGAGAAGGGCCGCCTTTCGGATCAGGAGCTGGCTTGGCTTAACCGACAGTCGATCCGCTATCTGCAGGTCTATGGGGACTTGGGGTACACGGAATTGGAACGTCTATCCAGGGAAGGGTTTGTGTCGTTTCCTGTTCTGGCGGTACGCGACGCCTCTTTCGCGGAGCAGGCGGCAAAATGGTTTAACGCGGAGAATCCTCGGGTGACCGGGGCGATTGTCCTGGATACCAGTGACCCGACCCGAGCAGGGGGGACCGGCCGAACCTTTTGCTGGGACTGGGTTGTTCAGGCTCGCCTGGCTGGTCGGCTGGCCGGCTGGTCCCCGATCATTCTGGCCGGCGGCTTGCGTCCCGAAAACGTGGCCGAAGCCATCCGGACGGTCAATCCGTTCGGGGTGGACGTTTCATCCGGAGTTGAGAAAGAAGGGCAACCGGGGGTTAAGGATCTCTCGCGGATGCGCGCTTTCGTTCGAAATGCCCGGCAGGCCTTACCGGAGGGATGAGCGGTCGATTATTCTCGTGTTCTTTAACGGACATCCGGCCAATTTGGCCGCGGTCGAGGGATCGCATACAATTCAGGGTTAAGTATCGGGGTGGTAAAGATACCGACTAGAACAAAAGGTTTGACCGGAAGAAAGGATTATATGAGAAAGCACACAAGATTACGAGGCATGGCGGTCCTGTTGGTGGGTATCCTGGGTGGTGGTGTATATGCCCAGGCGCCGGCCGCCGGCGAGTTCGGTTCCTTCGACGCTCTGCAACGGTTTTACACTCAGAAGCAGCAAGATGCCCGATTGGCCATCGAAAAAGAGCGACTGACGGCGTTGAAAGCCTATTTGCCCAAGGCCAAACCCGAGGAGTTGGAAACCGTGCATTTGTCGATCATGCAATCGACCATCGTTCTGGAACAGTTCGATCAACTGGTGGCATTGACCGATTCGTTTCTCGCGGGTTTTTCAAAAAGTAGCATGATCTGGGATGTTCGGGGCATGCGGACCAATGCCCTGCTCAAATTGGGGCGGCTGGATCAGGCCCGAAAGGAATGGGAGACGGCTACCGCGAATTTCGAGAAGGACGAGTCTCAGCGTGATTTTGTCCAGCCAGTCTTTGAGACCGCGATGGAAATCGCCGACGGCTATCTCGACAAGTTGGACACCCGTGGAGCCGGAGAAATCTATGATCTGCTCTCCAAGAAGCTGGCGTTTCTTGGTGCGCAATTAAAACCCATACTCGATCCGCAACGGGAGGCCCTGGCCTGGATCGGCAAGGAGCCGCCCGCCCTGGAGGGCAAGAGCCTTGAGAGTAAGTCGATGAATTGGGCGGACTATCGTGGAAAGGTCGTGATCCTTCAGTTCTGGGCGACCTGGTGTGGACCGTGCATGGCCCTGATGCCTGAATTGCAGGGAGTCTATCGGGAGTTTCACGGGCAAGGTTTTGAAATCATCGGCATCAACCTCGATAGCGATATGGCCAATGTAAAGAGTTTCCTGAGCAAGCAGGCGTTGCCCTGGAGTCAGATATTCGACGCGGACGCGAACGGCGCCAATGCCCGCAAGTTCGGGGTAACGGCCATTCCCCGAGTGTTTATTGTCAACCGCGAGGGCAAAATCGTCCGGGCCGCCATGCCCGGTGAAGGCTATTCCCAGTTTATCCGTCGCCTGATGACTCGGCCGGCTCCGGCGAAATCGTAGTTAAGTTTGATGGCGGGACTAAGTCTCGCGAGGCGGGAATACCGGAACATGCGTGCGATTTTGCCGGTTACATTATCGATGTGGTTGGCAATATGTGGTGGAGGATGCGGTGGGAAATGGCATCCGCCCAACCGGACGGAGACGGCCTCGCCGCAAAGCCGACCTACGCTGGTTGAATGCCTGCGGGTTGATGGCCAGGGGCGACGCATCTATGAGCGTCGCGATTACCCCGTGCGCAAGGGTGCCTCTACGTCCGTCTACGCCCGCGACTATCACCGCGATCGTATCCAGGAGGGTATGCTGGTTGACCGGGCCCTTCTGCCTCTTGACCGATATTTGCGGAATGTGACCACCCAACCCGCAACCGAAAAACGGCCGAAGCTTTCCTTCGGTCGATTCATGACGATTTTTTTTGAAGTAACCGATCCTCTCCCCACGATGCCCTTGGATCTGGATCTGAAGCAGCCGATCCAATCAACTACCTCCATACGCTACTTCGACTATCTCGGCCGACCGGCGATGTGGGGTACGGTCACGCGGGAGGCGGAGATCGAAGGTTACGAGGACGTGGAGTGTCCGGCCGGTCGTTTCGAGGACTGCCTGCGCGTGCGCGTTGATCTCAAGGTGCATTTTCCCTGGACGATGATGGCGGACCTGAAGCATTATGTCTGGCTTTCGCCCCGGGTCGGCGAGGTGCGGCGCTTACAGAGCCTGACCGGCTGGTTCCTGATATTTTTGTTCGGCAGTACCCAGGAATACCGCCTGATGAGTTATTCATCCTCGTCGGCCACCGGTCAAGCCGAGTTGTCCCCGGCCGCCATCGCTCCGGGATGGAAACGCGGTCTGGTGGTCTTCGACCGAGGCTATCCTTACGTTCGCATCGGCGGCATGGTGGTGGATTTGGCTGACGGGGCCGAGGGACCATGACGTTGCCGCCCGCCATGCTTATGATAGTCCCGACAGGGTTGAACGAGCGGTCCGGTCTCGGTTGTCGTGAGGCGTGGTTAGGCAGGCTTGAGCGGAATATCCTTTGGAACGAGTCAACGCGATGAATAGCGGAGTAGTCTTATTTGGGGGCAGTTTTAATCCCGTTCACCACGGGCATTTATTGGTTGCCCGATTCGTGGCCGAATGTCTTGGTCCGCGGCGGGTCATCCTGATCCCCGCCGCCCAACCGCCGCATAAGCGCGGTCCCGGCGCGCCGGTCTTGGCTCCGGCCGAGGATCGACTCGAAATGCTTCGCCTGGCGATCGCCGGCGACCCCGACTTCGAGGTAAGTGATATCGAGCTGCGCCGCGACGGTCCCAGCTATACCATCCTGACCGTGGATGCTTTTCGTCGAGTGTTGGGCGATGATGTTCCCCTCTGTTGGTTGATCGGAGCGGACACCCTCGAGGATTTACATACATGGTATCGCGTGCGGGATTTGTGCGAATGGGCTCGTATCGTTACCGCCGCCCGGCCCGGTTTCGAGAACCCGAACCTCTCGGCGTTGGCCGAAATCCTGCCACCGGACCACTTGGACCGGATTCGCGGCGACATATTATCGACGCCGCGCATCGATATCTCCTCCTCGCGAATCCGTAGTCGCGTCGGAGCGGGGCAATCCATCCGCTATCTGGTCCCTGAAACGGTCCGGGCCTTCATCGAGGAGCGTGGTTTGTATCACGGCTCGCCTTGAATCGCATCTTCAAGCCATGAATACATACCGGCTCGGGTTTGCCGGAAGTATCGGTCGTTTTTCTGCATATTGATTGATGCCTGTTAAGAGGGGTCGATGATGGACATGGTGGTCCTGCTGATTTTTTGTCTGGTTTATCTGGGTATGCTCCTGGGGCGATTACCCGGCTTGGCTCTGGATCGCACGGGTGTTGCTCTGCTGGGGGCTATTGCCTTACTGGTGAGCGGTAAGGTGACGGTGGCCGATGCTTGGAAGGCGGTGGATGTTCCGACCATCGGCCTGCTGTTCGGCCTGATGGTCGTCTCGGCCCAGTTTCGTCTCGGCGGGATGTATACGGCCATTACCCGTCATATCACCTTAGCCGAAATGTCACCGCGCTGTTTACTGGCCAGCCTGATCGGCATGACGGGACTATTGTCGGCCTTGCTGGCCAATGATATCGTCTGTCTCGCCGTTGCTCCCTTGCTGGTTGAAGCGTGTGCCCGCCGCCGATTGAATCCTGTCCCGTTTCTATTGGGTTTGGCCTGTGCGGCCAACATCGGTTCCGCCGCCACCCTGATCGGTAACCCGCAGAACATGTTGATCGGCCAGACGCTGGGTTTGTCTTTTTCCGCTTATTTGTTCGACGGCGGTGTCCCGGCGGTCATCGGCTTGATCATGTTGTGGTGGTTGCTGTGTTTGTTGACCGGAGACAACTGGCATGCAACCACGCCGATCCCGGAAGTGAAAGCCCCTGTATTCAATCCCTGGCAGTCCGGTAAAGGCCTGGTCATCCTGATGATCCTGGTGGTCGCCTTTTTAACTACCGCCGTTCCTCGCGAGGTACTGGCCTTGGCCGCCGCGGGTATTATCCTGACCAGTCGGCGGATGCATTCCCACCACATGCTTGCCTTGGTGGATTGGCAACTCCTGATTTTGTTTATTTCCCTGTTCATCGTCAATCATGCCCTCGAATCCACGTCGGTCATGGGTCATCTCCTGGAGGTCTGTGCCCAGGCGGGTTTTGATGTGCGACAGCCCGGCCGACTCTTCGCGGTTACGGCAATATTCTCTAACGTGGTCTCCAACGTGCCGGCGGTCATGCTGCTGCTGCCGGCCGCCACTCACCCCTTGGCAGGCCCCATTCTGGCCTTGTCCAGCACGTTGGCCGGGAATCTGATCATCGTGGGCAGTATCGCCAATATCATCGTGCTCGATCAGGCCGCTCGTCTGGGCGTGGCGGTGACCTGGCGTCAACACGCCCGGATTGGCGTGCCGGTTACGTTGGCAACCTTGACGATTGCGGCGCTTTGGCTGGCGTTTGTCGCCACTCCATGAAACCATTTGACAACATAGGTTTTCTTGTTCTATGGTATAGAGCGCCGCAAGCTATATATGAACGAAGGGAATCGGTAATGTTTAGAAAACTGAATTTGTTTCGTGCCGCTCTGGCGGCCTTTCTGTTGGGCCTGCCGCTGGCCGACAAGGTGATCGCCAGCGACGGCTTTGATATCGCGGTTTCCTCGATTGACTTGGCCTCGGATATCACGCGGGCGTCGCTCAAGCTGAGTTGAGACGGCGGACTAACCCCAGCGGTCATACCCCCAAGGATATTGCACCGGATCGCGAAGGATGATCGTTTCCAATCCGCGAAGGTAGCGGTTCGTGATGAACGCAACGGGATCGCTTGCTCCGGTCCAATCCCGCGGGTGCATGATATCGGCTACGACGATGTCAAAGTGGAACGATTCGCGCAGGCGGCGGATACCGGCCACGACCACGATTGCCTGGTAAGCGCAGGCCAGAAGGCCCACGGTACGCATCGCGGTCGTGGGTCGGCCGAGAAAAGTAACGGGCAGGCCTCGCCGATCCGCGTGATGGTCGGCCAGGATCGCGACCGTGCCGCCGGATTCCAGGATTTGCGGTAATCGGTAAACGGCCTGCTCGACCGGAATCATCTCGCATCCTCCGCGTGCTCGAATCCTTTGCCGATACTCGTCAAAAGCCACGTTTGGGTGTGTCCGATACACCACCCCCGCCCCGATGCCATTGTAACCCAGAAATATGGGCAGCAGATCGAAAGGTCCGTAATAAGCGGTCACCAGGATGACCGGTTGCTTTTTACGGTTCGCCAGCAGGAGCAGACCGCGATAAGGTTCGCCGATTTGGCCCCCGTATGCTTCAAAAGTATGCGGATGCAAAAGACGCTCGGCGAGCATCAAGTCGGTCAAGTTCCACATCCGATGAATAAACGAGGACCGAGCCGCCCGGGCGATCTCCTCGCGGGATATGCCTCGGCCGAGGGCGGCCGCGTATTGTTGCTCGAAGCGGGTTTGCAGAGGGGACAGGTTTCGATACAAGAGGCCGGCTAATTCGCGGGTTACCCGGTAAGCGGCACGTGGACCGATCACCGCCAGCAGCACGGCCAGAAAACGGCGATATGCGTTTCCCAGAATGACGAAAAGACGCCACACGCTTCAAATCTCCGCTACGATGGCCGGTCCGCGCCTGTGGGGAATAACCGTTCGTAAGCGACGATTCCCCTCCCTTGGTGGCGATCTATAATAAAATATCATCGTTCACGACCAATGGCCTATATACATTTTGGCCGACCTGTGCGTTTCCCCGCCACAGAGATTCGAACGTCATTGCTTGGAAATGCCGGTCAGTCGGCGGTAAACGGTATGCAAGACGTAGGCGAAAATCAAGACGATGGTTCCCGTCGATAGATCAAGTTTGGTAAGCGAAAAGATATTTGCCAAAGCCAATATGGTCGGAGCCGATATGCAAATGACGCGGCGGATCGAGTCGGACGATCTTTTCGTTGTCCAAGCCGAGCCGATTTGATCGAATATTACAAGGATAATAACGAAGCAACGTCGGGCAAGATCGCGGCGGTTTGATCGTATGATTCATCGGTCAATTCGATGCGGAAATGGCGAACGCCCAAGGCTTTCAGGCGTTCGAGGCGAAGTGCGTTGAGGCTGACCCATTCAGCGTAAATGGTATTACCGCCACTGGCGTCCGTCAGCACCGGCAGCGTCACCCCACATCGATCACGCAAGGCCACCTGATGGTCCCGGCAGGGGCGCGAACACGCCGAACAATCCCGACCGCCCCCCAGATGAGCCGCAAAGAGGCAATACCGAGTGTGGAACAAAGGCAAACGATAATAGATGGGCAGTTCAAGCCGGCTGGCGGGAATGTGCCTCAGCAGAGAAGGCAAAGTCTCCTCCGTAAGATCAAACCCCGGCGTGATACGCTGCACGCCCCAGCGCAACAGCAGGGCGGCGGAGACATCGTTGACGATATTCAGCGAAAAATCCGCGATCATTTCGACAACGGGAAGGTGTTTCCGCGAATGGCGAAGGCCTCCAGGATTCCTGATAAGCAGGGCGTCCGGCTGGCTTGCGATGATCCGCTTCAACAAGTCTTCGTTATCCGGTGGAAGAATGCGCGGAGTCGCCACGCCGATCCGAAAACCTTTGCCGTGAAGAATATCCAGCATCCGAGGCAAGTCATCGATATCCCGTGGGTCCAGGTAGATCAGAATCGGGTTACCTGAAGAGAATGTTGTGCTGTCGGCAAGAGCGCGGGCCTGTAACGCCGTACGGATCAGCATGGATAAATACGTTTTGGAGCAGGGCAAGTCTTGAAACGTGGAGGCGAAATCCTCGCGGAGATGTTCGAGCGCCTGCTGGTCAACAATAGCATGTTGCGCTTGGCGATGACGCAGTTCGATCAGGGCTTGGACACCCTGGCGGCGGAGTTGGTTGAGTATGCTGGCCGGGACCATGACGGGTAGTTCCTGGGCCGGGCCATCAGGACCGAGTAAATCAACTCGTCCGAGGTTGAACGGGGTCGGCCCAAGACGGTCAAGCTGCCGACGGGCATCGTCGAGCGTTAAGGGTCGGTTGTGAGCGGCGGAAAGCGGCTTGTCCGACTCGACGCACACGCGGTTACCGGTGTCGTCAAGGAATTCGATACGCAGTGGTTGATCGGGTTGGGCAGACAAGAGGGCGGATAGAGCCACCCGCCGCGCGGGTTCCACGCGAGCGTAAGATGATCGCAAGCGTTTTCCGACGGCGGGGTCGTCGGTTTTCCACACGCACATACCGACACTGAGTTTGCGGGTGTCCAGATCCTCGCGGGCGAAAGCCAGGCGCATTTGTCGGAGCGGAAGAGGGGTGACTTCGTGGATTCGGCCACCGGGGCAATGTTCATCGGCCAATTCGCGGGCGAACGCCAAACCGTCACCGGGTTTGAGTTGGCCGGTGTATTCGCGGGCCAATTCGATGATGACGTGTCGAGCATCGGTGCGGACGACCGTTCCCACGATCTGACCGCGACGGGTCGGCGAACGGCCGTCGATGAACTTCCGCCGGTCGGCGTTGCCTAAAAAACCTTCGGTGAAATTTCGACCGAAGACTTGAGCTAATGCCTCACATTTTTGAGGATCGGGCTGAAAGGGTTGACCGGTTGCGGCCGCGTCGATGGCCGCGCGATACATGGCCGTGGTTGCGGCGACATATTCCGCCGATTTGAGACGGCCTTCGATCTTGACCGCGCGTACGCCGGCATTGGTCAGTTCACCGATAAGCGGCCACGTGGCCAGATCGCTCGGACTGAGCAGAAATTTGGCTCCGTTCAGGTCGTGGGCTTGCCCGTCGATGAATAGATCGTATTCGAGCCGGCAGGGTTGGGCGCACAAGCCGCGATTGGCGCTGCGCCCGCCACGGGCGAAACTGGCCAGGCACTGCCCGCTGTAGGAGAAGCAGATTGCCCCATGAACGAAAACCTCGATTTCGATTTCGGTCGCACGGGCCAGCCGGGCGACCTGGGCCAAGGGCAGTTCGCGGGCCAATATAACGCGGGTAATACCCAGCTCGCGAACCTGTTCGATCCCTGCCGGTTCGGTCAGGGTCATTTGCGTCGATGCATGGATCGGCAGGGAGGGAGCGACCCGGCGGGCTAGGACGGCCGCGGCTAGATCCTGAACGATCACCGCGTCGGCGCCGGCCGTAGCGATGGTTTCGATTCGTTCGGCCAAAAGAGGCAGTTCATCTGGAAAAATCAGGGTATTAACGGTGACGTACCCCCGCACGTTGTGCTCGTGCAGGAAGGTCATCACCTCGGCCAGTTGCTCGGGTGGGAAATTGTCCGCCCGCCGCCTCGCGTTAAAGTCGGTCAACCCGAAATAGACCGCGTCTGCTCCGTTGGCGACGGCCGCGCGCAGGCTCTCGGCGTCGCCGGCGGGGCTGAGCAGTTCAAGAGGAAGGCGGGTTGTATTTTTTCGCTGCTCCATTTACTCCATCAGCATACCAGCCTGATGAGCCTGTCCCCAATCGGTCTTGTCCCTTATGTCGGGATGAGTGCATACGACTGGCGGGAAAGTTCGAATGCTTGAGCGGTTCATTGATTCTGCTTTGGTTTCATAATCTGGTCGGCAACGACATCGGGCACGGGGCAGTTATCGAGGAGTTGCCGGGCCAGGGCGTCATCAGGTTGAAGTTTCAAAACGGCCAGAAGTGGTGCGTGAGCGTTTTCGCGATGGCCCCCATAGTAGCTGATGTAGCCTAGCAGAAGGAGGCGGTCGAGATCGTTGGGCGATTGCTTCAACGCATCCACGAGTTTGTTGAGATGTTCCTCAAAATCCTCGGGGGTGCCGTAGTCGGTGCGCAGGTCGAAATTCAACATGGCGATTTTGGGTTGCAATTCAAAAGCCCGGCGAAGGTATTGGACTGCTTCGCGGTATCGCCCGGTGGCGAAAAGGGCGTGGGCGGCGTAAAGGCGCGAGCTGGGATCGCCGTGGTTGGTATCGGCCGCCAGCTTGAAGGCATCGGCGGCCGCGGCGTATTGACGGGCCTGGAGCAACTGTTTGCCGCGCTCAAGGTGTCGTTGTCCGTGGCCGAGAACGCGAACAGTCCGTTCGCTGCTCAGTCGATCAAAGCGGGCGCGATCATATCCACGCATGAATCCATCGCGATAGGCATCGCCGTACCATCCGCCCCAGTCGGGATCGTTAGGCCCGTAACCATAAAGTGAGGGCCGACCGCCAAAGTAGCGGTAGTTCACCCAATCGCGTCGGGTCTGGCTGATAGGCGAGCCAGTGGTGACCGGATAAGGAGTGACCGGGGCTATGAAAAAGCTGGGGTAGCGATTCAGGGGCGTAGGAGGTGTGACCGTGTCGGTTTCGGCAAAGTTCTGGAATTCGTTACCGGCGGGTTGGTTACTCTGCTCGACTTGAGTTTGCCCGTTGGCGGTCGGGGGGATGGTATAGACCGTTCGCAAGCCGGCCTGTCTGGCGCCCGTCGCGTTAGGTGTTGGCGATGGGGCAGCCTTCACGGCGGGTTGGGCATTCGCCGGCCGCGTGGCGGATTGGTTTTGTTCGGCCGTCAGCGGCAAAACAAGAGCTAAAGACAATAAAAAACAGACATAAATACCGGTTAATTGCTTCCCATGAACGGACATGACAGGCCTCCTTGTGCGTGGAGGAAAACACGCATTACCTGATATTATCCTTACCGGCAAGAGTATTGGCAAGAAAAATGCACGGGGATTTATTCGCGTGCCGGTTATTCTATTAGACACATTCAGCGGACCATGGTTGGCAGTTTTTACATAATTGCCGCTATTTTCGCTTTCGCTTGGTCGTTGATTTCGCTGGAGCTTTAATCCACAAGTCTCGGACCAGACAGAAAGCCTCGGCGGCGGCAAGGCCGACGACGCTCCCACGGAAACGGGCGAGGGCTTCGATGGCCTCGATGGACCGGGCGGGGATGCCGGCGGCCAGTTGTGAACGATAACACCGCATGGCGGCCAGTTTGTCGGTTAAGGCATCTGAAATGTCCACGAAGGTATTCGGCTCGAAAGCCGGTTCCAAACCGGGGGCGGTCCAGTGGGTTTCCGAGACAGTTTCATAACAACAGACCCGCCGCACGGGCGGGCGGCGCCCGTCACAACGCAGAGCGACCATGGCCGCGTCGAAAATCTGCCGGTGGTCTTCATGCCGGTCGCCGGGGAAGGGTAGGAAAACGAGATCGGGCAGGACCTGCCGGTTGATGAGGCGATCGAAAACGCTGTTGATTTTGTGCTCGGGCATCAGGTGGAGCGTGGTCACTGGCAGGTCGAGGAAGATCAGCCTGGAAACGCCGAGGCGTTTGGCGGCCTGCCGGGCTTCGGCGCGGACGGTACGGACTTGGGCGGCGGGGTAGAGCGGAGTACCCTTGGTCACGATGGCCACGGTGACGTGTACGCCCTGGTTAATCAATTGTCGGATGGTTCCGCCGCAGCCCAGGACTTCATCGTCCGGGTGCGGTGCGATGATTAAAGCCTTTTGCATAGACAATCCCGTTTCTTGTATCCGAACAAGACCAATCGTCGAGGAATCTTAACCGAGCGTTTGACCGGCCACCAGAGCGATTTCTCCTTCGCATTCCAAGTTGGTCAACAACAGTAAACCGCGACCGGTTTGCACGACCGGTTGGCCGGATTGGACATCTTGAACCAAGCCGGGCTTGTCGGAGATAGTATTGTTATCGACCGGCTCCGCCCGCCAGATAATCAGTTTTCGCCCATTCAGAAAGGTAAAGGCCCCCGGATAAGGCCGGCTGACCGCTCGGACGAGGCGGTAGATGTCCTCGACGGGCTGGTTCCAGTCAATCAGGCCGTCTTCCGGACGACGGCGAGCATAGTAAGTGGCTTTGGCCGGATCCTGGGGGATGCGCGGAACCTGGCCGCAGGCGAAGGTCGGGGACAGGTCGGCGAACATCTGTTCGAGTACGTCATTAGTTCGCGCGATCAGATCGGCCGCATAGTCATCGGGCAGCACGGGCACGGGGCGTTGTTCGATAATGTCCCCCGCATCGGCTTCGTCAGTTAGAAAGAACAGGTTGGCCGCCGCGGGACGCTGGAGGAGGATGGTCCAGGCCACGGGCGCCCGCCCGCGACCTTCGGGCAGGGGGGTTGGGTGGAAGCCAACCGCCCCGGCGGTGGGTATATTAAGGATGTCTTTGGGGATTAATTGCGAAAGGCCGATGACAAAAAGCCAATCGAAAGGCCGGCCGCGAAGAAACGTGTATACTGGCGGGTCGGTGACTTTATCGAAGGCGCAGTAGGGGATTCGTGCCTGTCGCGCGAGTGGTTCCAGGTCGTGGTAATCACTGACCCGATCGGCATGGCGGTTGTGCAGACCCAATAGGCCGGCCATCTCCATCCCGCCGCGCAGCATGCCCCGCAAGGCCGCTACGCTGGAACTAACGCTGCCGATAAGCATGGCGTTCATTCGGTAACTCCAAGCTTTCCGTATGGGCTTTCCGCGAACGGGCGAGCGAAGCGGGATTCGCCCAGCACTAGGACGGCGACGGTTTTGAACAGTATCTTCAGGTCAAGCCCAAAGCTCAAATGGTCCACATACCAGACATCATATTTAATGCGCTCATCCCAAGGCACGGACGCGTTGCCGTTGACCTGGGCCAGGCCGGTGATGCCCGGGCGGACGGCCAGGCGGCGACGCTGGAAATCGTCGTAGGCATTGACCTGCTCCATGATGGTCGGCCGCGGTCCGATGAGCGACATGTCTCCCTTGAACACGTTGAGCAACTGCGGAGATTCGTCGATTTTCGTACGGCGGATGATCTTGCCGACCGTGGTAATCGCCGGATGCGAAAGGGGGATGACCATTTCGTTCGGATCATGCACATGGTCGGCCCGCATCGAGCGGAACTTGTAGGAGCCGAAGGGGCGTCCATGGCGCCCGCCACGCGTCTGAATGAACAGCAGCGGCCCGAGCGAGGTCAGCTTGATCGCCAGGGCGGTCAACAGCCAGATCGGGCAGACCAGTACGATCAGGCCGAGAGCGGCCAGCACATCAATCGTTCTTTTAATATACGGATAAATCACGTCGGATATTGTATCGGGCGGCCGGGTTGTCTTCTATGAGTATTTACGAGATTCAGGCGTATCGGCCGAATTCCTGGATCGCATCGAACATGGCCACCACGTTTTCCACGGGGGTTTCCTCCAGCAGATAATCGTGGCTGGCCCCGGCGACGTAACCGCCGCCGGGCTTCATAATGTCGAGTACTTCGCGGGTGTTTTCACGGACCAATTCCGGCGTACCGTTGATAAGCACATGATGGGAGTCGATGGCCCCGTTGAAAACGATGTGCCGGCCGAAATACGTCTTCAGTTTGGCCAGATCCATGCCCCGGCAGGAAGGTTGAATGGCGTGCAGGGCGTCCAGCCCGGCCTCGATCATGGCCGGTACCAGTTGAGCGAACCCACCGCAACAATGGAGCATAACCTTGAGGCCGAAGTCGTGGCCCAGGTCGATCAGCCGTTTCAGGTGTGGAAGCATGAACCGACGAAACAGTGCCTCGCCCAGCAGGGGGCCGGTCTGACTGCCGAAATCGTTGCCGATGAAGAAGATGTCAATCCGATCGCCGGCCGCCTCGAAAATCCTTCGGCTGACCTCCGCGTAATAGTCCACGATATGCTGTAATACCGCGTCGACAAGTTCAGGCTGGTCATACATGTTGTAAAGCATGTTTTCCATGCCAAGCAGATCGATACCGTCGTGAAAGAACGGCGACCATTCGCCGCCAAGGATGGCGTACTGCCCGTCATAACTCGCGGCCTCGTCGCGAATCGCGGATACGTCCATCCAGGCCGGGTCCGGCCAGGGATAGGCATGAATCTGGTCGAGGGTCGCGCCGGCCAGCGGATGGCTCAAGGGTTGGCCAAAACCATAACCACGACGCTGAATACCAAATACGGTTACATAGGTGGCCTCGGCGGATAGCGTAAGCGGCGGTCCGGCATAGCGGGTGAATACTCGTCGGAAATCGTCCCCCAAACGAATGCGCAAGCCCTCATCATCGAGGCCCAGTTGCCGTTTGGCTTTGTCCCAAAATTCGGGCGAGGCCCCGCACCAAGCCGGCACGCGGTCCGGTTCACGGTGGGCGAACGTGGTCAGGACTCTTTCCCTTGAGGTCAATCGCAATGAAAGACTTCCTCCATGTTGGCCCACCATTCGCCTTCCTCGCGCGTCGAGAGAGGATCCTGACAGGGTTTACAGACCGCCCACCATTCCTGAGTGATTGGATCGGCGGCCATCCGGTCCATGTCGGCGCGGAAATCGTTACCGACGTACTCGAAATAGCTGAAAAGATAGTTGTCCTTGTGATAAATCGTATAGTTGCGAATGTTGCAGTCATGTATGGTCTTGAGCACGCCCGACCAGACCGCGCTATGCAGCCGTTTGTATTCCTCGAACTTTTCGGGACGGACCTTGATGACCATTCCGTAGCGTTTCATGCACGATCTCCATGCTTTGTCGGTCAGAATTTCAGATCAAATTCGCCCAATTGCAGGGGGTAATCGCCATACTCACGGGCCAGTTGAATCATGTAATCATAATCCGCCGGGGCCACGTTTTCCGGGATACTATGGTCCGATTGCAGAATATACCCGCCTCCCTTGGCGGCGTTGAGTTTGGTCAACACCTCGCGACGAATGTCTTTACGGTCACCGCCGGCCAGGACGCGGACATCGATATTGCCGTCAAACGCCCAACGCCGTCCGAAGCGACGTTTGAGATCGACGACGTCGAGGCCGGCCTTGGCTTCCAGCGGATTATAAGCGTCAACGCCGACCTCGATCATGTCCTCGTAAACGGCCGAGGCATTGCCGCAGCCGTGATAGATGACCTTGAGGCCGGCGGCGTGGATGGCATCGCAGATACGCTTCAACTGCGGTTTATAGGCCTTCCGCCAATAGTCCGGAGAGAAAAACATACCCTTGCCGTATGCAATGTCGCCCCAGACGATCATGCCGGACAGCTTGTCGCCGACGGCCGCGATCTGGGCCTGAACGATCCCCACCAGGAAATCGCCCAGACGTTCGATGAAACGGGCAACCCGGGTGGGCTCTTCGGCGATTTTCAGGAGTACGTTTTCCGTGCCCATGATCCGCCAGATCATTTCGTGCGGCTCACAGACGCCCCCGAAGACGCAGAAGTCATCGGCATAGGCGGCGACCTGATCGACGTAGGCACTGGTCCGGTGGTTAAGACAGTCGCCGACGCAGTTGATCTGATCGCTGATAGTCGAACGGTAGCGGCGTTCGTCGTCGGGGTCGTCGAAGCGAAAATCGTCCATCTGCTCGAAAGTCTGGGTCGCGAATTCGCGATACATGGGCATCGGGCAATCCGCATGCACCTCGATAACGGCCTCGAAACCGGTCTGCACGACGGTTCGCCCGGCGTTTTCTTCCAACACTCGGAAATCGCGGATGTGCGGATCCAGGTTCGGGGTCAAAACCACCAGGTCGAGGTTCCAATAGCGGTAAGGATCGAAGGCCGGGCCTCCGCCCAGTTCATCCCGACAGCGACGAAGGAAATTCGACCAGAAGAACTCGCCCACCGGCACCCGGTCTGGTTCACGGTGCTCCAAGGCAGCGATAACCCGTTCAATCTTGGCGCGTGCTTTGCTCATAATCTGAAAACCAACAATATCGTTGCCAACCGCAACGCTCATTTTGCCAGCGAAGATTATTCCCTGCGTTATCTCTCCGTCTCGCTTTCTCTCCGTCCCTCTGTCATTCCCTCCCGCCGGTCATTTCCTTTCTTAGTACACACACTCCCGCGCCGCTTGGGCGTAGATTTTCAGGTTCTCGGCGGGGGTATCGAAAAAGTGATCGGAAGCCGCGAGGATGTATCCGCCGTCCTTGCCAAACCCCTCGAACAGTCGCCGGACCTCGGCGCGGATATGTTCGGGACGGCCGGTGGTCAACACGTTAAACTGATCCATGCCGCCGATCATGGCCAGCTTTCCCGCGAAGGCCTCCCGCACTTTTTGCGGTTCGCGGATATTGCCGCCGGTGCCGGGTGGCGACAGGGTTTCCGAGGCGTCGGTTTCGTTGGCGATGATCTGGTCGAGAATATGCATCATTCCGCCGCAGGTGTGGTAGGTGATCTTGAAACCTTGTTCGTGCAGGGCCTGATGCATCCGGCGGTCGTAGGGCAGGCAGAATTCGCGGTGCATTTTCGGGGAGATGACATTATCGCTGCCCGCTCCGCCGCCGGTCTCCACCAGGTCGAATTTAACCCCGGGCATGGCCTCATGGATGAAACGCAGTTTCTTGTCCAGCAGGATTTGAAGCAGGCGGTGGACCCAATCGGGGTTGTCGTGGGCCTCCATGATCAGTTGGGTGGTGTCCATCAGGCAACAGGCATGCTGCCAGCAGCCGGCCTGATCGCCCCATACAAAACCGCGCAGAATGCCCGCATCACCAAGTTCGTCGTAGATTGCGGCCACCTTGGCTTTGTCGATCCGGGCGATGGGCATGTATTTGTCGATCAGGTCGATGTCCTCGTGGTGCTTGATAAGATACTCGGTAACCCAGGTTGTGGTGGCGTTCGAGCTGGTGGCGAAGGTCAAGGTGCCGCCGGGCGTGGTGATGGTATGGCGGATGCTCTTTTCGTCGGGATTGTCCTTGACGACTTTCGTTTCCTCGCGCCAATCGGGGGTTGATTGAAGGGAGTCGGCCGAATCAGCGATCCAGAATTGGCCCATGGCCTCGAAATACTGCAAGGCGGCGTCCATGCCGGTGGCCTTGAACGCCGAAAGGGCGTCCATCCCGTTCATGTAATTCTTAAGGTGATAGTCCTGCCACTGGTGGATGGTGACCGGCAGGCGGTCGGGTTTCTCGCGGTTCAAGGCCCGCATCATCCGTTCCT